>CAVJZZ010000008.1:0-58380 GCA_963654295.1 Lachnospiraceae bacterium
CGGCAACGAGTATAATGCCATCTATGCCTACAAGTGGGCAGGACTGAGCGAGGAAGGATTGCCACAGGTGTACAACGAGAAGGGCGAGAAGGTGACCAACCAGCCCACCACGCTCGATGCCATCGTCTACGCAGGTACTACGACACCTAAGTACAGTGGCTCGTTTGGCACCTCGGTAAGCTACAAGGACTTCGACCTGAGTCTGCAGTTCCTCTTTGCCGGCGGTCATAAGATGCGCAACGCCAACCCCTCGTTCCTCACCTGCTCTTACGCCAGCGGCGTGGGCTACATCAGCAACATCGCCGGAGCCAGCTCCGGTCTTGCCAACCGTTGGCAGAAGGCTGGCGACGAGGCATACACCAACGTTCCTAAGGCTATCTTTGCAGAGAGCGGACTTTCTGCTTCGGCGCTCTACAGCACCTATTATTATGCCGACATCAATATCTTGGACGCCAGCTACATCCGTCTGAACAACATCTCCCTCGCCTACCGCCTGCCCAAGGCAGTGTGCCGCTCGCTCTATATGCAGAGCGCCCGCATCCAGGCAAACGTAGAGAACCCGTTCTTCTGGGCGAAGAGCGACCAAGCCAAATATCAGCTGGGCGGCTACAATGCCACCAACTACGTACTCGGCATTTATCTCAACTTCTAAAACAATACGACGATGAAAAAGAAAATATTATATACAGTGATGTTGATGCTGGGAATGACGATGGTGCTCTCATCCTGCAACGACTACCTCAACATCGAGCCCAAGGGCAAGCGCATCCCTAAGAGTCTCGCCGACTACGAGGCATTTCTGCGCTACGAATACGGCACGCACCGTCTTCCCGTGACGCAAGCCAACTACTTGCTCAACGATCTCTATCTCACCAATTCGTACGCCAACTACTATCCCATGTACAAGGCGAACTACAACTGGGAGGAAGAGACCGACCGCGCCTATTGGAACAGCAGCGACGAGGGAACCTACTATGTGGCATACGGAGCCATCAACACCTGCAACCTTATTTTGGAGGACGTGCCTTCTACCACTGAGGGAACAGATGCCGAGAAGGCTGAGGTGATGGCATACGCCCGGGTGCTGAGGGCGATGAACTACTTCAACCTCGCCAACTACTACGCTAACACCTACGAGGCTTCTACCGCCAGCACCAAGCTGAGCGTGCCCCTCATCACCAGCAGTCTGCAAGACGCTGCCTACCACCAGGCTACCATTCAGGAGATCTACGAGTTTATCCTCAACGACCTCAACGAGGCTGTGGATCATTTGCCCGACATGGGCACCACCATCCTGCACCCCGGCAAGGGAGCTGCCTATGCCATGCTCGCCCGCACCTACCTGCAGATGATGAACTACGACAAGGCACTGGAATACGCCGAGAAGGCACTCGCCATCAACTCCGAGCTGGTAGACTGGACGGCATTCTATGCTGCAAACAAGGATAAAATCGACCAAGAGGGCGTTTATCCATCCCTCGCCACACCGCTGGGCTTCGACTGCGTGGAGAACTATAACTTCAACTATGGCACAAGCTCCTATGCCTCCACTATCGGCAGCCTGCCCGTGGCTCGTGCTGAAGGTTTTGAGGACGGCGACGCTTACTTCCTGAGCAACTGGAAGCTGCGCACGCAGGGTACGGAGACCTTCTATCAGGGAATGACCAACGGTCTCATCAACGAAGGCGGCATGCGCACCGTAGAGCAGTATCTCATCAAGGCAGAATGTCTCGCCCGCAAGGGACAGCTCTCCGATGCGATGAGCGTGCTCAACCATGTGCGCCAGACCTACATCCTGCCAGAGAAGTACCAGCCGCTCACTGCCTCCACCGAGGCTGAGGCTATCCAGTATATCCGCCAGGCTAAGGACAATCAGCTCATCTTCTCCATCGTTCCCTTCGGCGATGCCCGTCGCTACAATGCCGAGGGCACTTACGCCCGCACGCTCACCAAGGAGGTGGATGGTACGCAGGTGAGCCTCACGCCCACCTCGCATCTCTGGACCTTCCCATTCCCGCAAGGCGCACTCGACAACCCCGGCAACGGAAGCTTTGTGCAGAATGTGGAGAAGTAATAGGGGATAATCTCTCTTAAACAATAAAACAATACAATGAAGAAAACAATCTTATCAATGGCATTGGCACTCCTCTCTCTTGCGAGCGTCCATGCTCAGAATGTCAACGAAAGTGTAGTGACTGCCACGATCAAGGGTATTCCTGACGGTACGGAATTGCAAGCTGTGCTGGCTGCTACCCATCGCGACGAGAAACCCCTTGCCACAGGCACCGTGAAGGGAGGCAAGGTTTCGTTCACTCTCCCCATCACCGAGGCTCGCATGATTGGTGTGGGACCTAAGGATGCTCCCTTCGTGTTCTCTTACATGACCAAGGGCGGCGAGAACGTGAAGATTTCGCTCACTGCCAAGCAGTATGGTGACGGCACCAACAAGGGCTACTATGGCGAGGACGTGAAGGTGAGCGGAAGCAGTATGAATGACGAGTATGAGCAGAAGATTGGCTCGGTGAAGGAAAACCTCAACAAGCTCTATCGTGACTATCATGAGCAGAACAAGACCATCAACGAGAAGATTGCCAATGCCCGGAAAAGCAAGGATACTATCTTGGTAAAACAACTCTACACTACCGACGAGTACAAGGCTTTCGCCAAGGCTGAGAGTGATTTCTTCAAGACAGTAGAGGCTTCCTACAACAAACTCTACACCGACAACAAGGATACTTGGTGGGGACCTTTTGCCATGCTCAACACGATGAGCTATTTCACCAAGGACAACAAGAAGGAGTGGGAGATGTTCTCCGATGCTGCCAAGAACAGTTTCTATGGTCAGTGTCTGAACGAGCAGGTGAACCCCAAGACCTTCGAGGGTGAGGCACTGCCTCAGTTCGACCTGCAGCAGCCCGACGGCTCCAAGAAGAGCATGGCGAGTTGTGTGACAGGCAAGAAATACTACTTGGTGGATTTCTGGGCATCATGGTGCGGTCCTTGCCGCAAGGAGATTCCTAATCTGAAGAAGCAATATGAGCTTTACAAGGACAAGGGCTTCGAGATCGTGAGCGTGTCCATTGATAAGAACGATGCGCAATGGAAGAAGGCGCTCAACGAGGAGCAACTTCCTTGGCCCAACTGTGTAGACCGCGACGGAATAGCAGATGCCTACAAGGTGCGCATGATTCCCGCCATCTTCCTCGTAGACGGCGCTACGGGCAAATGTCTCGTGGAGAACATTCGTGGAGAAGAGCTCGCCAACAAGTTGGCAGAACTCTTCAAATAGTAAAAGTATGAGCATGCGCTGATACAACAGAAAATAGAATAAAGCCGCTCTTAGGAGATCTTGCGATTTCCCAAGAGCGGCTTTTTATATGCATGTCTGAAGCGCTTGTGATAGTAGGTGCGGCGTCCCCGCCGCATCCCCTGCGCTTGTTCGAAATGCTTTTCTGATATGCATGCCATGCCAATGATATGCGCCAGGGTCGACGCGGGGACGCGTCGACTACTATACTGTGCTTGTTGTATGCTGCATGATGATAAATATTGTTAATAATATGTAATTAACAATGTGTCTATCCTCGTGCGTGTAATAAAAATATGTACCTTTGCAGTCCGATTATTGGGGAAACTCTTAGAACCCCTGGAAAGATGTGTTAATAGTTGGTCTTTTGGCCGAGACAACGGTTAGTGAATCAGATTTCCAAAACATGTTTTTTAGTAGTATTATAATTTTTAAAAGTTAAAATGAACACTTTAAGTTACAAGACTATTTCCGTTAACAAGGAAACAGCTAAGAAAGAGTGGGTCGTAATCGACGCCAGCGATCAGATTGTAGGTCGTCTTTGCTCTAAGGTAGCCAAGCTGCTTCGCGGAAAGTACAAGCCAACATTCACTCCTCACGTAGATTGTGGAGACAACGTAATCATTATCAACGCCGCTAAGGTAGTGTTCTCCGGCAAGAAGGAGACTGATAAGGTTTACACACGTTATACTGGTTATCCTGGCGGTCAGCGCTTCAACACTCCTGCAGAGCTTCGCAAGCGCAATGACGGTATGGATAAGATCCTTCGTCACGCAGTGAAGGGTATGCTGCCCAAGGGTCCCCTCGGCCGCAGCTTGCTCAACAACCTCTACATTTTCGATGGTACAGAGCACAACATGGAAGCTCAGAAGCCAAAGGCAATTGACATTAATCAGTATAAATAATAAGTAAAGATGGAAGTAATCAATGCAATCGGTCGCCGCAAGAGCTCTGTAGCTCGTGTATATCTGACAGAAGGCACCGGAAAAATCACGATAAACAAGAAGGACATCACTGAGTATTTCCCTTCAGCAATCCTGCAGTATGTGGTAAAGCAGCCGCTGTCTGCTCTTGAGGTTGCAGAGAAATATGACATCAAGGCAAATCTTGATGGTGGCGGTTTCACAGGTCAGAGCCAGGCTCTCCGCCTCGCTATTGCCCGTGCACTCGTTAAGGTGAACGCTGAAGACAAGAAGACTTTGAAGGACGCAGGCTTCCTCACACGCGACTCTCGTGCTGTTGAGCGTAAGAAGCCAGGTCAGCCAAAGGCTCGTCGCCGCTTCCAGTTCAGCAAGCGTTAATATTATCCCACAGGATAAGGCTGAACATTCGTTTAGTATCCAAACTGGTGAGACTCGTTATCGGACGATTACTCATTGGCTGGTTCAGACAACTCAAAGGAAAGTAAACAATTTAAAGAAGAAAAAACAATGTCAAGAACAAATTTTGACCAATTACTCAAGGCAGGTTGCCACTTTGGCCACCTCCGTCGCAAGTGGAATCCCGCTATGGCTCCTTACATCTTCATGGAGCGTAACGGCATTCATATCATCGATCTGAACAAGACTGTTGCCAAGGTTGACGAGGCTGCAGAAGCCCTCAAGCAGATTGCAAAGTCTGGAAAGAAGATCCTGTTCGTCGCTACTAAAAAACAAGCTAAGGACGTAGTAGCCGAGAAGGCTGCTGGCGTAAACATGCCTTACGTTATCGAGCGTTGGCCGGGCGGTATGCTCACCAACTTCCCTACAATCCGCAAGGCAGTGAAGAAAATGACGAACATCGACAAGATGATGAACGACGGAACCTTCTCAAACCTTTCAAAGCGTGAGATCCTCCAGATCAACCGCCAGCGTGCAAAGCTTGAGAAGAACCTCGGTTCTATCGCCGACCTCACCCGTCTTCCCAGCGCCCTCTTCGTAGTGGACGTATGCAAGGAAGCTATCGCTGTGAAGGAAGCCAACCGCTTGGGTATCCCTGTGTTCGCTATCGTCGACACCAACTCTAATCCTAACAACTTGGATTACGTGATTCCTGCCAACGATGACGCTAAGGACAGCATCGAGGTGATCCTCGACGCTTGCTGCAGCGCTATCGCAGAAGGTCTCGAAGAGCGTAAGGCTGAGAAGGCTGACGAGAAGGCTGCTTCTGAGCAGGCTGACGGCGAGGGCAAGAAGCGTGCTCCCCGCAAGGCTCGCAAGGACGAGGAAGCTCCCAAGGCTGAAGAGCAGGCTCCTGCTGCAGAATAAGTGAAATAAAGGTGATGGGTCAGCAATGGCCTGTCACTTCTTATTATAATCATTAAATCTTAAAGAAAACATCAATTATGGCTGTATCTATTGCAGATATCCAGAAAATCCGTAAAATGACCGGTGCAGGTCTTGCAGACTGCAAGAAGGCGCTCACAGAGTCTGACGGTGACTTCGACAAGGCTGTCGAGATTATTCGCGAAAAGGGTCAGGCTATTGCTGCAAAGCGTTCTGACCGTGCAACTGCCAACGGTTGTATCCTCGCTAAGTATGAAAACGGCTTCGGCGCTATCATCGCCTTGAAGTGTGAAACCGACTTCGTTGCCAACGGTGCGGATTATATCAAATTGACACAGGACATCCTCAATGCCGCTGTTGCCGCTAAGTCCAAGACTATCGACGAGGTGAAAGAACTCACCCTCGCTGACGGTACAAAGGTTCAGGATGCAGTAATCGCTCGTTCTGGTATCACTGGTGAGAAGATGGAACTCGACGGCTACAACTGGCTGGAGGGCGACAATGTTTCTGTCTACGACCATATGAACAAGCACATCCTCTGCACCATGGTTCAGACCAACAAGCCCGCAGAAGAGCAGGCTCACGCTGTAGCTATGCAGGTAGCTGCCATGAACCCTGTTGCTCTCGACGAGGCAAGCGTTTCTCAGGAGACCAAGGACACTGAGTTCAAGGTGGCTGTTGAGAAGACCAAGGAAGAGCAGGTTGCCAAGGCTGTTGAGAACGCTCTCAAGAAGGCTGGCTTCAACCTCTACATCGCTGAGAACGAGGAGCACATCGCTGAAGGTATCCAGAAGGGTAACATCACCGAGGCTCAGGCTGACGAGATCCGCAAGATCAAGGAAGAGACTGCCGCACAGAAGGCTGCCAACCTTCCTGAGCAGATGATTCAGAACATCGCTAAGGGTCGTATGGCTAAGTTCTTCAAGGAGTCTTGCTTGCTCGAGCAGGAATTCATCCAGGATTCCAAGCAGACCGTGAAGCAGTATCTCCAGTCTGCAGACAAGGAGTTGACTGTTGTTGCGTTCAAGCGCTTCACACTCCGCGCAGAGTAATCCGTTAGACTTTTATTGTTTGACATACTATTAGGGTGTCGGCTTTCTTGTGAAAGTTGGCACCTTTTTCTTTTGTCTTGTCTCTGATTTGCATTACCTTTGCATAGGAGGGCTGCGCTCTGCCTTGTGGAGTGGCGGCTTTTGAAACATATACGAACAGCTTATGAAGATTTTTGCAATAGGAATGAACTATGCTTTGCACAATAAAGAGTTACATTCCACGTTATCAAAGACAGAGAATCCTGTCATATTCATCAAGGCGGACTCGTCGCTCCTGAAAGACGGAAAGCCGTTCTTCATTCCCGACTTCATGGGACGCATCGACTATGAAACGGAACTGGTGGTCAGAATATGCCGTTTGGGCAAGAGCGTGCCGCAGCGCTTCGCCCATCGCTACTACGATGCGGTGACGGTGGGCATCGACTTCACCGCCCGCGATATGCAGAACGAACTGAGGGAAAAAGGTTTGCCTTGGGATATCTGCAAGGGCTTTGACGGAGCCGCTGCGATAGGGGAGTGGGTCGATGTCAGCAAGTTTCGTGACATACAGGCGATACATTTCCATCTGGATATCAACGGCAAGACTGTGCAGGAAGGCTGCACGAGCGACATGCTCTACAAGGTGGATGAGATCATCGCCTATATCAGCCGCTTTTACACGTTGAAGACAGGCGACATCCTCTATACCGGTACGCCCGTCGGGGTGGGTCCCGTACACATCGATGACCACCTGACAGGTTATCTCGAAGACCGGAAAGTGTTGGAGTTTAATTGTAAATAACATTGGGAACCATGCCGGCATGATGCCGTGCCATGGCAGAATATCAAGAAGAATGGTGAACAGATATAAAATCTTGTGGGTAATCATGTTGTGGTGGACTTTCGCGCTCGGTGTGAAAGCCCAGCAGTTCTTCAATCTTACCGCCGACGAGGTGAAGATCGACAGTGTGTTGCCTGCGTTTCATCACTCTTTCGACTTGACCGGCAACTTTGCCGACTCCCTTTATACGGTCAGCATCGAGTATCCCGAATTTTTAACGCTTACCCGTGACGACCTCACCCAATATCAGAAGATCGCCACATCCCCGTTGTCGGATCTTCCGACGATAGACCAGCGCATCGTGCTGCAGCGCAAGCGCGGCAAACTGGAAGTGTCGTTTGTCCCGTTGGTGCAGCGTCAGGGCAAGGTGCAATATCTGGTGAGTTTCATGCTCAGGGTGAAAGCCGAACCCAAGCAGTCAGCATCCACCATCAAGACACGTGCCCAGGCTTCGGCAACCACTTCCGCCTCGTCGCGTTATGCAGCCCATTCCGTCTTGGCTTCAGGACAATGGGCGAAGATCCGTGTCCCTTCTTCCGGTATCTACCAGCTTACGTCCGACCTGGTGCGCAAGGCAGGATTCAGCGATGTGTCTAAGGTGAAGATTTATGGCTATGGCGGCGCCTTGCAGCCTGATGTGCTTGCCGGTGACTATCTGCAGTCTACCGATGATTTGCAGGAAGTGCCGCAGTGCGTGGTCGACGGCAAACGGCTGTTCTATGCGAAAGGTCCCGTGTCGTGGTCTACCAACGGAAACCGCTACACCCGTGTGCGCAACTATTGCTCGGACTACGGCTATTATTTCTTGACCACGGGCGATGACGAACCGCTTTCGGTAGACAGCGCCACCTTCGTCTCCTCCCATTATCCTTCTGCCGACTATCTCTGTTCGCTGTATGAAAAGGACGAATACGCCTGGTTTGAGGGCGGACGCAACCTTTTCGACAGTCATGCGATAGCCCAGCAAGGCACCTATTCTTTCACGCTCTCATCCCGTGCTCGTGTCCATACCGATGGCGGGAGCAAAGGCTCAGTCACTGTGGCTGTCACTGGCAATGCTGCCGGGCAGGTCGCTGTATCCATGAACGGCACCCAGATTGGCACACTCACCTTGGGCGGCTTGGGGCGCTATGACAGCGGCAGTTCGGCGACACGCATTTTCAGTGTAGACAGTATTCTTCCCGACAATGAGTTCGTAATCACCAACAACACCGTGTCGGGCACCGTCCGGCTTGACTATGTGGCTGTAACGCTCAACGCAGACGAGCTTTCTGACGCTCCGTCGCTCACTTCCGAAGCGTTCCCCGTGCCCGAATACGTGTATAATATCACCAACCAGGACCACCATGCCGACGGTGCTGCCGACATGGTCATCATCATCCCGACCAGTCAGAAACTGCTTGCCCAAGCCCAGCGGTTGGCAGACCTGCACACGTCGCACGACGGCTTGCGCGTCCGCATCGTGCCTGCCGACGAACTCTACAACGAGTTCTCCAGCGGCACACCCGACGTCAATGCCTATCGCCGCTATCTGAAGATGCTCTACGACCGTGCGGAGAGCGAGGACGACATGCCCCGTTATCTTCTCCTCTTCGGTGATGCCTTTTGGGACAACCGAATGAACGTTTCGGGGTTGAAAAGCTATTCGCCCGACGACTTCCTGCTTGCATACGAAAGCGAAAACTCCTTCAGCAAGACCGACGCCTATGCAGACGACGGCTTCTTTGCCTTGCTCGACGACGGTGAAGGTGCCCACTCGGGTAGCGGCATGTCCGACAAGTACGACCTGGGTGTAGGACGTTTCCCCGTGCGTGATGCGGTGGAAGCCAAGGCTGTGGTAGACAAGACGATATCCTATGTGGAA
Source organism: Lachnospiraceae bacterium (assembly GCA_963654295.1). Taxonomy (GTDB): domain Bacteria; phylum Bacteroidota; class Bacteroidia; order Bacteroidales; family Bacteroidaceae; genus Prevotella. Next base: position 9,308 of record CAVJZZ010000008.1, read on the forward strand.
AATACGAACGTGGGCACTTGGCAGAACACGCTGATGTTTATGGGCGATGACGGCAACAACACGTCGAGCAGCATCGAGAACAGCATCCACATGACCGACGCCGACAATGCCGCCAAGGTGGCGGAGGCAGCCTCTTCTGCCTTCTACGTGAAGCGCGTGATGTGGGATGCCTATACGCGCGAGTCCTCTTCCACGGGAAATTCTTATCCCGAGGTGGAACGTATCGTGAAGAACCAGCAGGCTTCCGGCGCCTTGATTATGGACTATTCGGGCCATGCTGCCGAGCAGAGCATCTCACACGAAATGGTGCTGACGCTTACAGACTTCGAAGGTTTTACCAACAAGAACCTGCCGCTCTGGATTACTGCCGCATGTGATGTGGCGCCATTCGACGGCACCGTGAAGAACATCGGAGAGAATGCCGTGCTCAATGCCAATGGCGGTGCCGTGGCATTCTTCGCTGCCGGCAAGACCGTCTATCAGCCGCTCAATGCGCAGATCAACCAGGCTTTTCTCCGCTATGCCCTCAACCTTGTCGACGGCAAGCGTCCCACACTCGGCGATGCCGTGATGCAGGGAAAGAACAGTCTCACCACCACAGGGTCGCAGTCATATATAAATAAGGTGCAGTATGTGCTGCTGGGCGACCCTGCCCTCAGCCTGAACTTCGCGACGCTCCGTGTGGTGGTCGACAGCATCAACCGCCAGAAACCGTCCACAGAGAATATCGTCAGCCTGAAGACGGGCACGACGGTCACCGTGGTGGGGCATGTCGAGAGAGACAGCCAGCAGGACGAAACCTTCTCGGGACTGGTCAATCTCAAGGTGTTCGACTCGAAAGAGAAGATTGTCTGCAAGGGCAACGACCCGATGCTTACCGAGATCTTCCAGTACTACGACCGTCAGAAGGTGCTCTACAATGGCACCGACAGTGTCTGCGCAGGAAAGTTCAGCATCACCTTTGCCGTGCCTCAGGACATCAGCTACTCGGACGAAACCGGCAAGATGACGCTCTATGCCTACAGCTCCAGCTTGAGCGAGCAGGCGCATGGCGCAGAGGAAAACTTCATGGTTGCGGGCGGTGATGCGATAGACAACGACTCCATCGGACCGTCTATCTATTGCTATCTCAACTCGCCTGCATTTGTCAACGGCGGCAGCGTGAACCCTTCGCCCTATTTCGTGGCGAACATCACCGACCGCGACGGCATCAATGCGTCGGGCAACGGCATCGGTCACGACCTTGAGTTGGTCATCGACGGCGACATGCAGAAGACCTATAACCTCAACGAGAGCTTTACGTTCGACTTCGGATCCTATACGCAGGGCACCGCCTCCTACAGCATTCCCGAACTGAGCGAAGGTACCCACCGGCTGAAGTTCAGGGCATGGGACATCCTGAACAATTCTTCCACCGCAGAACTTACCTTCAAGGTGGTCAAGGGACTTCAGCCCAATCTGCTCAGCATCAACAGTACCAAGAATCCCGCCCGCACCTCCACCTCGTTCATCCTCACACACGACCGTGCCGGCAGCGACCTCGATGTAGACATCGAAGTGTTCGACATGACAGGGCGCCTCTTGTGGAACCATCACGAGAGTGGGGTGGCAGAACAGAGCACTTGCACAGTAGACTGGGATCTGACCACCAACGCTGGCGGCAAACTTTCCACTGGTGTATACCTCTATCGGGCACAGGTGTCATCCGACGGCAGCCGCAAGTCGTCGAAGGCAAAGAAACTCATCGTGATAGGCAATAATTAACGACAAACAGAGTTATAAAGACATGAAACAACTCCGAAAAATATTCTTCCTGGCGGCAGCCATGCTCGCCATTGTGCTCACGGCAGGTGCGCAGGACAAGAAAGACATGTTCAATCCCGAGCGTACATCCGTCACCTCGCAGACCATCGCACCAGATGCACGTGCCGGCGGTATGGGTGATATCGGTGCTGCCACCGACCCTGACGTGGCTTCGCAATATTGGAACCCCGCCAAGTATCCCTTCACCATCTCGCGTGCCGGAGTGTCGCTCAACTATACCCCGTGGCTCCGTCAGTTGGTCAACGACATCGACCTGGCCTACCTCGTGGGCTACTATCGCATCGGCGACTATGCCGCTGTGTCGGGTTCGCTCCGCTATTTCTCGCTGGGCGAGGTGATGACTTCTGAGGAAGACAACGCCATGACCATCAACCCCTACGAGATGTCGCTCGATGTGGCATACTCCTTGATGCTCAGCGAACACTTCTCACTTGGTGCCGCCGTGCGCTGGATCTATTCCGACTTGTCTGACAAGTATGACGACGACACCAAACCTGGGTCTGCCTTTGCAGCCGACCTGTCGTGCTACTATCAGAACTATCTGAACATCGGCAGCCGCGAGTGTCAGTTGGGACTGGGTCTGAACATCAGCAACATCGGTAGCAAGATCACCATGGGCACCGACGACCGCAGCGAGTTTCTCCCCACCAACATGCGTCTCGGAGCCTCTCTGATGGTGCCCATCGACGAGTATAACCGCTTCACCATCGCTGCCGACGCCAACAAGTTGCTCGTGCCCACCTATCCGCAGAAGGAATCTGACGAGAGCAACGAGGACTACCAGAACCGCTTGCAGAAAGACTATTACGACGTGTCGAGCATCAGCGGCATATTCAAGAGTTTCGGTGATGCCCCCAACGGATTCAAGGAAGAACTTCAGGAAATCAGTTGGAGCGTCGGTGCGGAATATGTCTACAACGACAAGTTTGCGCTCCGTGCCGGTTATCACCATGAGAGTGAGAACAAGGGCAACCGTAAATACTTCACCGTGGGTGCCGGTTTCAAGATGAGCGCATTCTCGCTTGATGCAGGCTACGTGATAGCCACGGCAAAGAGCAATCCGCTCGACCAGACCTTGCGCTTCTCCTTGAGCTTCGACCTTGACGGCATCAAGGACCTGTTCCGCAAATAAGCATTTTACAACAGACAAACGATGAAGATAAGAGTAGGATTTGGCTACGACGTCCACCGCTTGGTAGAAGGTCGTGACCTGTGGATGGGTGGCATCAAGATCGACCACCACCACGGCTTGTTGGGGCATAGCGATGCCGATGTGTTGATCCATGCCATCTGTGATGCCCTGTTGGGTGCAGCCAATCTGCGCGATATAGGCTATCACTTCCCCGATACGGCAGCTTCCACGCTCAACATAGACAGCAAGATCTTGTTGCGCAAGACCATGGATCTGCTGGCAGAGCGGGGCTATCGGTTGGGCAATGTGGATGCCACGGTGTGTGCAGAAAGACCCAAGCTCAATCCCCATATCGAGGCGATGAAAGCCTGCCTGGCAGAGGTGATGGGTGCCGATGTGGAGGACATCTCCATCAAGGCGACGACCACGGAAAAGCTCGGATTTACGGGCAGGGAAGAAGGCATCAGCGCCTACGCCACCGTTTTGATAGAAAAAGACTAAAAGAATACGGCACAACTCTCAACGAGCTGTGCCGTACATATTTAAACTATTAATCCTTTTCTTAATCAAAGAGACCTCGCGGTCCTTCTTTATCATCCAATTAAACAATCAGTTTAATTACCGTAATCTAATAACTAAAATCTATTACTACTAACCTAAACAATCTATTAACCTTTTGATATGCAAAAGTAAGGTTAATTCTTCAAACTGCCGCACGCTTTAACATAAAGATAACATCCCGTTAACATCTCTTTGCGTTACCCTCCCGTTTTGCGCATGTTTTCTTTCGCTTACTCGGATTTTTCCATTAACTTTGCAAGAAAGTAAAACCAAACCTTATGCGCGTACTGATAGTAAACACAAACGAGAAGAAGGGTGGGGCTGCAGTTGCTGCCAACCGCTTGACCGAAGCCCTCATCAACAATGGTGTCAAAGCGAAGATGCTCGTCATGGAAAAGCAAACCTCGTCTATCTATGTGGCGTCGGGTGTGGGACGCTGGCGGGGCTTGCTCTGTTTCTTCCTGGAAAGGTTGGTCATTTGGGTTGCCAATCTGTTCAGCCGCCGCAACTTGTTCACCGTGTCGATTGCCAATGTGGGCAGTGACATTACCAATACGCCGGAGTTTCGTGAAGCCGATGTCGTTCACTTGCACTGGATTAACCAAGGCTTTCTCTCTATCCGCTCGTTGCGCAAAATCCTGGACAGTGGCAAACCGGTGGTGTGGACCATGCACGACATGTGGCCGCTCACGGCTATCTGTCACTATTCTTACGACTGTATGCGCTTTCGTGAGGCGTGCGGTGAATGTCCATTCTTGCGCTTCCCGAAACGCCATGATCTGTCGTGGCAAGTGATGCGCAAGAAGGTGAAACTCATGCAGGGACGGCGCATCAATATGGTGGCGGTGAGCAGTTGGCTTGCCGACCAGGCACGCCAGAGTGCTGTCACGAAGTATCAGAATGTGACGGTCATTCCCAACGCCCTTTCGCTTTCTCATTTCCATGCCCTTTCACGCACGGCTTCACGCGAGTTGCTGGCATTGCCCGACCGTAAGATCATCCTTTTTGGCGCGGCACGCATCGATGCTCCTATCAAGGGTCTTCATTATCTGCTGGATGCCATCCGCCTGCTCATGGAACGCAAGACGTTCCGTCGCGAGCAACTCTATCTGGTGCTTTTCGGTGGACTGAAAGACGAGAAACTCTTGCAGCAAATTCCCATAGACTACAGCTATCTCGGTTTTGTCAAGGATGAGGACGATTTGTCGAATGTCTATTCTGCCGCCAATGTGGTCGTTTCATCGTCGCTCTACGAAACTTTCGGGCAGACGCTCATTGAGGCGCAGGCTTGCGGATGTATCCCCGTTTCGTTCAACAACAGCGGTCAGCGCGACATCATCGAACACAAGGTGAACGGTTATCTTGCCGAATACAAGTCGGTAGAGAGTCTTGCCGACGGATTGGAATGGGGCTTGAATGCCGACATTCCTGCATCGCTGTTGCGAACCAACGTGATTAGGAAGTATTCCGAAAGTGTGGTTGCAAAGGGTTATATAGACCTTTATAATACCATAGCCAAGACAAAAGCATGATCAAGTTTTCCATTATCACCATCACCTACAATGCCGAGGCGGTGCTTCGCCGCACGGCGGACAGCGTGCTCGCCCAGCAATACCGCCACGTGGAGCACATCATCATCGACGGCGCATCCACCGACGGCACCTTGCAACTTGCCAAGGACTATATGGAACGGTCGTATGCCGCTGGCAACGGACACGACATCCGCATCGTGTCGGAGCACGACAACGGCATCTATGATGCCATGAACAAAGGACTGGCGCAGGCTACGGGCGACTATGTGCTGTTTCTGAATGCCGGCGACACCTTCCATGCTGCCAACACCCTGTCACGGGTGGCAGAAGCCGCACAGACGGATGCTGCCGGCGCGTTGCCGGCAGTGCTCTATGGCGACACCGACATCATGGATGGCGACGGCAATTTCCTCGGGCATCGCCACCTCTCTGCACCCGAACACCTCACCTGGCGTTCCTTCCGCCACGGCATGCTGGTCTGCCATCAGGCTTTTTATGCACGCACCGACATCGCACAGTCGGTTAGTTACGATCTGCAGTATCGCTATTCTGCCGATGTGGACTGGTGCATACGGGTGATGCGCTTGGCTGCCGACCGCTGTCTGCCGATGAAAAACGTGCATGCCGTCGTAGCCGACTACCTGCAGGAGGGCACTACCACACGCTATCACAAGGACTCGCTCCGCGAACGCTACCGCATCATGTGCAAGTATTACGGCACGGCATCCACCGTGTGTATGCACCTGTGGTTCTTGATCCGAAACATCATCAAATAATTACTTTTTTAACTATGAAACCAAAGACATTCATTGCACTGGGGCTGGCGCTCCTCGGCAGTATCGCCACCTCGATAGCCTCGTCACGACAGGCGGCAAACTGTGGCGTCGATGCCATGACGGGAGCCAGCGAACAAGCGAAAACTGAAAAACCGCAGCCTGTCAACGGCACGGGCAACCTGCAAAAGGGTGACTACGGCTATCTCTATTGTCACATGAGCGGACTGGGCGAGTGGACCGCCTATGCCATCAGCCGCGACGGCTACCACTATGAAGACATCATCGGCGGCAAGCCTATCTTCGACCCTGCCAAGCATGCCCGCATCGAGGGCGGTACGCGTGATGCCTACATCTGCCGCACGCACGACGGCAAGGGTTATCTCATGGTCACCACCGACATGTGCAACGCCAAGTCACGCGCGTGGAACAACTATGGCATCGACCTGCTCCGCAGCAACGACCTCATCAACTGGGAATCGGTGACGTTCGACTTCCGCAAGGGACCGCAGATCTTCTGTGATCCCGAGTCGCCCGACTGCTACAACGACTATTCTTCCATCACCCGTGTGTGGGCGCCTCAGATATTCTGGGATCCCAGTTTCATTTGGAATGACGGTACGCGGGGCGGTTATATGATCTACTACTCGTTGCTCAACCCCAAGGAGGAGGGCTACGACCGCATGTACTATTCCTATGCCGACGAGACGTTCACCAAGCTCACCAAGCCCCGTCTGCTCTTTGACTGGGGTTATGCCACCATCGATGCCGACATCAACTACCTGCCGTCCGACGGCTTGTATCACATGCTCATCAAGAAGGAGGGTGGCAAGCCGGGTATCTATACCGCCACGGCAAAGTCAATCACTGGTCCGTGGAGCAACCCCGTGGAAGACGACTACGTGAGTTTCGAGGGCAAGAAGAAGTGCGAGGGATCGTCTGCCTTCCAGCTCATCGGCGACAGCACATGGCGTGTGGCATATATAGAATATTCATCCAAGCCCCGTCACTACCGCATCTGCAAAGCAGACAAATACCTGCGCAACTTCTCGTCGCCGGTCGACATCGAGGGTGTCACGGGTCCGCAGCACGGTTCCTTCATGCGCCTGACCAAGAAAGAATACCAGCGTCTGAAGAAATGGTCTGACGCGCAAGCCGGGAAATAATCCTGTCTTGCAGATTTCCTGAAAATGATATCATATCCCTTTCCGAAAGATACCGCAAATGGCATCTTTCGGAAAGGGCTTTTTGTTTCTGCCTTGTCCTTTGAGGGTAGGGTGGCTTGTTATTCTTCCCTCAGAATGGGCTTTGATTAGCATCATTGGCAAGAGAAGTTATCTGCTATTGCAGATATGCTCAGTACCGCTTTCAGTACCAGTTAACCGAAACTCCAGTACCGGCTAACCGGTACTGGAGTTTCGTATAGCCGGTACTGCAGTAACACTTAGCTGGTACTGAGCATGAAACTAACCTCCTTTTTTCAGGCAGTTAGCCGCACGAAACAAGCCAAGGGGCTGCAGCGAGGACGCTGCACCTACTACGCTGCGCTTGGCGTAGTAGTCGACGCGTCCCCACGTCGACCCAACGGCATTTGAATTGCTATATCAAATTCCCCAACGCCAAGCGCCAGGGCATCGGCGAGGGCGCCGTGCCTCCTAATAGTAGTTGACGCGCCCCGCGTCGACCTTGTATCAAAAGCAAATTAAAAAGACCAAGCGCCAGGGCATCGGCGAGGGCGCCGTGCCTCCTAATAGTAGTTGACGCGCCCCGCGTCGACCTTGTATCAAAAGCAAATTAAAAAGACCAAGCGCCAGGGCATCGGCGAGGGCGCCGTGCCTCCTAATAGTAGTCGACGTGTCCCCACGTCGACCCACCCTCAAAAGCAAATCAAAACCACAATCACCTCCTCCCAAACAAGCAAACCACTCCAAGAAATCGTCTGCCTATATATATAATAAGGTGTGAAATTTCGTTCAGATAATGGGTAATCGCGTGCGAAAGACGCCGTTTTTGCATGTTATTAAGTTAATGAGTGTGTACGCACACACTTGAAATAACCCTTTTTTAACGTACGAAAAGGGCAGAAAAACCTGTATTTTCGTACGAAACGGAGGATATACGGACAATATGGGTCGGCATTTAATAAGGGAATGTTATATCTTTGTGACACAATTTTATCAATCAGACAAATAAAACCAAAAATTAATAAAACCAGTAATCAGTGACCGTCGCCGACGAGGCGGCTACACTCCTTACCTAACAAAACCAACCAAGTATGAGCAATAACAAAATCCTTAGTTGTTCAGTTCTGCCCTTGGCATTGTGTTTCTCGACGATGACCTTTTCGCCCTCACTAGCGCTGAAGGCTGGAGCCGAGATACAGAAGGTGCAACAAGGCGAACTCATTAAAGGTACAGTTGTCGACGATTTGGGTGAGACCGTAATCGGAGCAAGTGTCATCGTAGTAGGTGGCAACGCTACCTTAGGTGCCATCACCGACATCGACGGAAACTTTGCCATCAAGGCGAAACCTGGACAAAAACTCAAAATCACTTATGTAGGCTACAAGGAAGCCATCGTTGTGGCCAAGCAAGGCATGCGCGTGCAACTGGAGACTGCCAACCAGACGCTGAAAGAAGTAGAGGTGGTGGCTTACGGTACACAGAAGAAGGTGACCATGACCGGTGCCATCTCCAGTGTGAAGAGTTCCGACCTGGTGCGTACCTCTGTCGGTTCTGTCAACAATGTGTTGGGCGGTCAGCTTTCAGGTGTGACCACTGTGCAGTATTCCGGTGAGCCGGGTGATGATGCCGCAGAAATCTTCGTGCGTGGTAAAGCAACATGGGGTGATTCTGCACCACTTATCCAAGTGGATGGTGTGGAACGTTCTATGAATGATATCGACCCGAATGAAATCGAGAGCGTCACCGTGTTGAAGGATGCCTCTGCTACTGCCGTGTTCGGTGTGCGTGGTGCCAATGGTGTCGTTTTGATCACGACCAAGCGTGGTGCGCAGGGAAAAGCCAAGATCAGTGCTTCCACCTCATGGACAGCACTCTCTCCGACCAAGATGGTGGAGCAGGCTACCTCTTACGAATACGCCAACTTCTACAACCAGATGTCGTATAACGACTATCTGCAGACTGGTGTCGAGGGTGTCGCCACAGGCACCTATGCCAGCATGGATGCCTATCAGAGTGAGATTCCTTTTGCCAAGAGCTTCTCTGATGCCATCATCCAGAAGTTTGCAGACGGTTCCGACCCCATCCGTTTCCCGAGCACCCGTTGGGCAGACTATATTATGAAAGATGTGACGCTCCAGCAGCAGCACAACTTGAACATATCGGGCGGTACCGACCAAGTGAGATACTTCATCTCCGCCGGCTACTTCTCACAGGGTGGTCTGTTCAAGGAGTTCGGCAGATCCTATGACTACGGCTATCAGTATAACCGTTTCAACTACCGTGCCAACCTTGACTTGAAGGCGACGAAAACAACGACCTTGTCCTTCAATGTGGCGGGTAATGTGAGCAATGCCGACAAACCTTACACCGGCATGGGCTCTGGCGGTATGATCAAGAACATCTACTACGCCACACCATTCTCCAGTCCCGGTATCGTGGACGGAAAGATGGTTGTCTGCACGGATGATTACACCGACGGTCTGAACATGCCTTTCTTGGGAAGCAACGGTATGGCTTACTATGGTAATGGTTTCATGCAGACCAACATCAACAAGATCCAGATGGACCTTGTGCTTGAGCAGAAACTTGACTTCATCACCAAGGGACTGAGCTTCAAGGCGAAGGGCTCCTACAACTCTTCGTTCACCGTCAGCAAGCAGGGCAGTTGTGGTGTTGCCACCTACAATCCGATTGTACAGGTAGATGCGACAACAGGTGAGACCCTCTACAACGCCGACGGTACACCTTATATATTATACCGTCAGAAAGGCAATGATACCGATCCTTCTTACAGCTATTCTCAGGGCAAGGCCCGCGACTGGTATCTGGAAGGTAGCTTCAACTATTCCCGTGTGTTCGGTAAGCATACTGTGAATGGACTTCTGCTTTACAACCAGTCCAAGCAATATTATTATTCTTCCACATCCTATCCCGATGTGCCCCGTTCCTATGTCGGCTTGGTGGGTCGTGTGACCTACGACTATGGCAACAAGTACTTGGCAGAGTTCAATGTGGGTTACAACGGATCTGAGAACTTTGCTCCAGGCAGACGTTTCGGTACGTTCCCCGCAGGCTCTCTCGGATGGATTGTCAGTGAGGAGAAATTCTGGAAGCCGCTGTCCAAGGCCGTTTCTTTCTTCAAGTTGCGTGCTTCATGGGGTCTCGTCGGTAATGACAAGACCGCAGAGGCCATCCGCTTCATGTATCTTGCCGACCCGTACGGCACAGGATCTTCGGGTCTTGTCTCCAATGTGGTGTCGTCCACCGTGGATACCTATGGCTATCTCTTCGGTAACGCCAACTCTGGTACCGAGGCTGGTATTTCCGGCATTTCAGGTGCTTACGAGTATCTCAAGAACAACCCGGACATCGGATGGGAAAAGGCATTCAAGCAGGATTATGGTTTCGACCTCAACTTCCTCAACAACCGTGTGAAGACCACGTTCGACTACTATCGTGAGCATCGTACGAACATCCTTCTCCGCGATGCTACCGTACCTTCTACCATCGGTTTCACGATGCCTTACACCAATGATGGTGAGACCAAGGCATGGGGATGGGAACTTTCTGTTGCCTATAACGACAACATCGGTAAGGATTTCCGCTTCTGGACCAAGTTGAACTTGTCGTACAACCAGAACGAAATTATCGAGATGAAGGAAGCCCCTCAGGCCAATGACTACATGCTCAGCCGTGGCCACCGCATCGGTGCCCGCTCGATGTACAAGTTCTGGAAGTATTACGAGGGCGAGCAGACCAAGGAAGAATACAAGGCCACCTTCGGTACTGAGTTCCCCACACAGTTGAAGGAACTGCAGCCGGGTGACTGCGTGTTCGTAGACCTCGACGGAAACGGCAAGATCGACCCGAACGACAAGACACGCGACAATGGCTATACAGACGATCCTGAATACATGGCAGGTCTTACCTTCGGCTTCACCTACAAGCGCCTGACCTTCAATGCCCAGTTTACAGGAGCATGGAATGTGTCACGCTATATCACCGACGTGTTCCGCCAGCCGTTCTATTGCGCGTCGAATACCACACAGGGCGGTCTTCTTGCCTACCACGTCAACAACACATGGACTCCTGGCGTCAATGAATCACAGGATGCCCTTTATCCGCGTGCCACATGGAAGAATGCCGTGCAGAACTATGCAGAGTCTGACCTCTGGGAGAAAGACTCCAAGTATCTGCGCTTGAAGACCGTATCTTTGTCCTACGACTTCATCAACCCCGTGTTCAAGAGAATCGGTATGACGAAGTGCGAGGTGACCTTGTCAGGCTACAACCTGCTCACCTTCACTCCCTACAAGTGGGGTGACCCTGAGACCCGAGCCTCCAATTCTCCCTCTTACCCACTTCAGCGCACCTATACCATCAGCTTGAATGTAGGCTTCTAACTTTGTAACATCATAAAGGAACAAACATACAATGAAACACAATATATTATTACATAGCGTAGTATCCATGATTGTTGCCGGAGCGACTTTGGCGGCTTGTACGGACAGCATTGCTGTCGGCGATGCCTCGCTCGACAAGGCGACAAGTTCCACGGCTACCATCGACTCCGTGTTTACCAATGCGCAATACACCCGCGAGTTTCTTGTAGGTATCTATTCAAAGCAGTATTATGGTTTGCCTTATGCCAATGGCGGTTCGAGTATGCCCCATGCCGGTAACCCATATGCAGGAAAGTTTGATGCGCTGACAGACTGCTGGCATCAGTTCTGGAACGGTGCTGCCGTATACAGCCAGTATTATACCGGTGCATTGACGGCTACGGTTTCCCGTGACGATGCATTGGACGGACCGCTTTTCTCCTACGACAAGGAATTCCAGTGGTATATGATACGTGCCGGCCATATCTTCTTGGAGAATGTGGACCGTGCTCCTGAGGCAGACATGACCCAGGAAGAGAAGAACCGCTTGAAGGCAGAGGCACGTTGTCTGATGGTGTCCGCCTTCTTCAACACCTTCCAGCACTATGGCGGTATCCCCATCATGGACCATGCACTTTCATTGACAGAGGTGAACAATCCGTTCCCGCGTAACACGGTTGAAGAGTGCGTAAACTGGATGGTGTCTGAATTGGACCAGGCAATTGCGGAAGACGCATTTCCTTGGGTTACCTCCAATCCCGCCACGATGAATGGCCGTTGGACCAAGGCAGGAGCCATGGCATTGAAGTGCAAGATTCTGCAGTTTGCGGCTTCTCCGTTGCTCAATCCGAAGGACGGTCAGCCTTATTATTCAGGCGCTTCCGACGAGGTGAAACCCTACATTATGTATACGGATGCCTCCAAATACCAGGAGCGTTGGGATGCCTTTGCTGCAGCGTGCGATGCTTTCTATAACGAGCTGAACAGCCGTGGCACCTATCAGCTGGTACAGGCAGAGATTCCTTCTTCAGTGACAAAAGCACAACAGAAGATACCATACTATCGCTTGGCATACCGCAAAGGATATTTTCTGAACAACTCTTCAGAGGTACTCCACTCTGTGCGTGTATATGGCAACGACAATATGTCTGCCAAGCGTTATACATGGCACGAGTGGTATTCCAAGGATGTCCCCCGCAATGCTTACTGTCCCACTCAGGAGTATGTGGAGAAGTTCAGCTGGTATGATGGAGAACCGTTCGATTGGGAAAATGCTGCCAAGAACACCTTCAAGTCCAATGCAACAGAACCGGAGATGACGACCACGGAAAATGAGGACGGAACGGTGACTTATACGGTGTCTAATTACAAGACGAATTTGGTTACTGGCGCCATCACACGCACCTCGAAGTCTTTGCACACGATGTTCGTGGACGGACAACTTAGCGGCCGTCAGATCAATACCACGTTGACACGTGACCCCCGCCTTTACGAAGAGTGCCTGGTCAATGGCATGAACCTCAATCTTGACTGGACAACGGCGTCCATGACTGGTTTCCCTTGGGAACTTTGGTATAAAGGCAATGACGGCGGTACGGGTGTGTTGACGCAGCAGAACACGATGTTCGGCTCAGGTTATGGCTTCAACAAGTATTACATGGGTACAGGCGTTTATAGCGGCGACCAGTCTGCCGACTCCTATCGTTATCCTACGCAGTGGGTGGTTCTTTCTTTGCCTGAATTCTACCTGCAATATGCCGAGGCACTGGTGATGCGTTCTGCCAAGGACGTGACCAAGGCTGTACAGATGGTGGATATGGTTCGCTCTCGTGTGGGTCTTCCTTCCATGAAGCAGAATTGGACAACCCTGAAGTGGCGTACCGTGAAAGGCTATACGGCAACGACAGCCGATGCTGCTGCCTCCGCAACTGTAACCTTGGACAATGGCGAGACCTCTACCGAGTTTTTGGAAGAACTCCTCGATGAGCGTGTCCGTGAGCTGGGTCTGACGGATGTGCGTTGGTTCGACATGATTCGCAACAAGCGCACCGACTGGATGACCAAGCAGCTGCATGGCTTGATGCAATATCGCATGATGCAGAAGGGCAAGGTGTATGAGAACCGCGACCGTGCATGGGTAGGTTCCGACCGTGACAATGATGCCTCTTCCACGCAGCCGCTCTTCTTCCTGAATATGGTGAAGACCATCACGGGTAACAGCCGCTATCTGTGGAACAGAGACCCCAAGAGCGATGAGGTGAAAAAGTGGTTGCTCGACCCGCTGCCGCAGTCGGAGATCAATAAGAAATACGGACTTGTACAAAACCCGGGCTGGGAGTAATAATGAAAACGAATTTGTATATGAAAACGAAGAATATATTTATGCTGACATTGCTTGCAGGTGCAACCCTGCCGGCAATGGCGCAGACTGACATCGTGGATACTGTGGCATACAAAGACCAGAAGGTGGATATCGGTGCCAACCGCTTGTTCACCCGGGAGCAGTCTACCGCAGCTGTTACGGTCATCACGAACAAGGATGTCAACAAGCGTGGCGCACGCAATATCGGTAACAATATCCTGGGCAGTGGCTCCGGCTTGATCGGACTGGACGGCACAGGCCTCTATCATGCGCAGAATCCTACATTCTATATCCGTGGCATCCAGACATCAAGCAGCAGTACGCCGCTTGTCATCGTGGACGGCGTGGAACGTGCCATCGAGAATGTGGTGGCAGAGGACGTGGAGAGTGTCCAGATCCTGAAGGATGCTGCCGCTACGGCGCTCTATGGATACAAGGGAGCCAATGGCGTGCTCCTGGTTACCACGAAGCACGGCAAGTATAACACCAAGTCGTTCAACTTCTCCTACGACCACGTGTTCTCCTATCTGACCAACAAACCCAAGATGGTGGACGCCGCCACTTATGCTTCGGCTGTCAATGAAGCCTACCATAACCAGGGCAGCACGAGTGATGCCTATGGAGCAGACGTGATAGAAGCCTATCGCAACGGAAGCAATCCGCTCTATTATCCCAATGTGAATTGGGCGGACGAGACCTTCCGCAACGTGGCGCACAACAACCGTTTCAACCTGGAGTTCAAGGGCGGTACGACCAATTTCCGCTACTATACCAACATCCAGTTGCTCACCAACAAGGGTTTCATCAAGAACTACCAGAACGACGGCTATTCCACCCAGAACAAATACACCCGTGGAACATTGCGTTCCAACATGGATATCGACCTGGGTGCGAAGACAAAACTCCATACCCACTTGTATGGCTTGCTCACCGAACAGTCGCAGCCTGGCGACCAGGCAGACCTTTGGACGATGATCTATAAGGTGCCTGCCAACGCTTTCCCCATCAAGGTGACGGATCATGTGTGGGGTGGAAACACGGTCTATACGACGAGCAATCCAGTGGCTCAAAGCCAGGGGTGTGCCTACTACAAGAACCACCAGCGTGCACTCTATGCCGACTTACAGTTGGATCAAGACTTGTCTGCCATCACGGAAGGCTTGAGCGCACAGGCACAGATTGGCTACGACACCTGGTCGAATGTCTATGAAAACCATTCAAAGACCTATCGCTATAGCTATTACGAGACTTCCAATGCAGGACCTGTGGTTGAAGCGGGCACTGCCACGCTGTCTGCCGTGCAGAATACAGACTCCAATATGGGCACGGCTTCAGGCAATGACGCATGGATTCGCCGCTGCATCTTCAACGCTTCGATCAACTATGACAAGACGATCGGTACCAAGCACAAGGTGTATGGACAGTTGAAGTATGACTATGAATACAACGACAAGACGGGAACCAACACCACAACCTATCGCCACAACATCTCGCTGTTCGGCCACTACGGATACGACAACAGATATCTCCTTGACGTAGCCCTCGTGGAGTCGGCATCCAACCGCATGGCTCCTGGCACCAAGTGGGCGTTCTCTCCCAATGTGTCGGCAGCATGGAACCTCTCGAACGAGGCGTTCCTGAAAGATGTGAAGTGGGTAGACTTCCTCAAGCTTCGCGCTTCTTGGGGCAACAAGTCTTTGGACGTGCTTCCCGGTTCTGATGCCGTGTGGACCTACTATGACCAGTTCTATCTGATGAATGCATCAACGTATCCGTTTGATGCTACCTACACCGGTACACAGTGGGGCAACACCTACCTCTCAACGGCTCGTACACAGTCGCTCGGTCATGAGAAATCAAGCAAGTTCAATGTGGGTATCGACGCTACGCTCTTTGGTGGCTTGAATGTTTCTGCCGACTATTACTACCAGCACCGTTATGACATCTGGTATTCGACGGCAGGCAGCTATTCAAGCGTATTCGGCTTGACGGCTCCTTATGAGAATGTAGGTGTCATCAACTCGCAGGGATTTGAGTTCTCGGCAGACTACAGCAAGAAGCTGAGCAAAGACCTCACCATCAACATTGGTGCTTCGATCACCCTCAACAAGACCATCGTGGAAGAGCAGGCAGAGGCACCTCAGCTTTATGCGAACACCTCTTCTACAGGAAAGCGTTACGGACAGGCGTTCGGCTATGTGGCAAACGGCTTCTTCCAGAAGTCTGACGACCTCGACGGCGACGGCATTATCTCCGTGGCAGAGATGAAGCAGCTGGGCTATCCTGTACAGAGCTCCACCACCATCTATCCCGGTGACGTGAAATATGTGGACATTACAGAAGACGGTACCATCGACAGCAATGACCGCCAGGCCATCGGTTACAGCACGACAGCGCCAGACATCTACTACAACTTCCACTTGGGAGCAGAATACAAGGGCTTGGGTATCGACGCCATGTTCCAGGGCACCGGTCGCTGGACTGGTTTCAAGACCACCAATGGCCTCTACCGTTCAGCGGTTGCCACCAACACGTTGTCGCAATACCTCTATGAGAACTCATGGTCTTCAGAGCGCGGAAACACAGAGAACCCGCTCTTCCCACGCCTTTCCACGACAAGCAACGCCAACAACGACGTGAACAGCACCCTCAACATGTTTGACCGCAGCTACCTGAAATTGAGATACGTGGAACTCTACTACTATCTGCCACAGGCATTGCTGAAGCACATAGGTTGCATCAACAACGTCAAGGTGTATGTACGTGGCACAGACCTTTTCACTGCCGACCATCTCGACAAGGCTGACGCAGCCGCTTATGGAACCACTCAGCCCCTCACCAGAAGTGTACAGGTCGGCGCAGCCGTAACATTCTAAACGAAAGGAAACACAACTATGAAAATGAATAAAAACATCTTAGGCTTAACATTGGCTGCCATGGCATTGTCTTCCTGCAATTTGGACTACAATGAGTACACGGCGTATGACAAGGAATATATCCAGCGTTCCTTCTCTTATGTGGGAGGCTTGATGACCAAGATATACAACGACATCGACACAGACTGGGGAAATCTGTCGGGCGCCATGCTCTCGTCGGCTACCGACGAGTCGGAATACAGCCATGACGGCAATTCCATCGAAGACTTCTATAACGGAAACTGGAGTGCCACCAACCCCCACCAGACCATCTGGAGCTCTGCCTATGAGGGCATCACCTATTGCAATGAGGTGATTGACAACTGGGCAGACCTCACTTTCGACCAGTTCAAGTTGAACAAGGACTACGACAAGCAGATGTATCTCTACAACAACTATCCGTATGAGGCACGTTGGGCACGCGCTTATTTCTACTACACGTTGGTGCGCCAGTACGGTGGTGTTCCTTTCAAGGAGCACAACACGACGGGAGATGCCGAGACCGCATTGCCACGTAGTAGTGCCGATGAAATCTTCGACTTTATCGATCGCGAGTGTGACGATATTGAGGACAAGATCATCGAGGACTATGCAGGCAACAAGGAACTGATCCTGGCAAAGGCAGAGACCGGACGCGCCAACCGCTATGCCGTGCTCGCACTGAAAGCACAGGCAGCGCTCTACCACGCATCTCCGCTCTATACACAGGAGAAGACTGCTGACGAGAAGAAGAACCTGTGGGCTGCAGCCGTGATTGCCAACAAGAAGCTCATCGATGCCGCAGAGGCAAAAGGCTATGGCTTGGCAACAACCCTTGACACGCTGTGGTGTGCAAGTTACTATTCCGATACCCAATGCAACAAGGAGATTATCTTTGCCCGCAGAACGTCTTCTGCAAGTACATTCGAGGGCTACAATTTCCCGGTAGGCTATTCTTCAGGTCAGGGCGGCAACTGCCCGACACAGGATTTGGTGGACGCATTTGAATGTACAGATGGCAAGAGTATTGAAGAGAGCAGCCTCTATGATGCAGCCAATCCATACGAAAACCGTGACCCCCGTTTGCAGATGACGGTGGTGCTCAATGGCGATGCTTGGCCCAAAGACTTGGCTGCCTACAACAGTGCTCACCCGACGATTGAGACCTATCAGGGCGGATACCATTCCCGCACGGGTAGTGCAGCCGGCAAGTCGTACGCCACGACTACGGGATATTATCTGAAGAAGTTCTGTAACAAGAACCAGGTGCTCAAAGCCCGTTCTGGCGTTTCTGCTACCACTTCGCCCCATGGTTGGCTTACGTTCCGCATGGGCGGCATGTATCTGAACTATGCCGAGGCACTCTATCAGTATTTCAAGGCTTGCGGCAATGCCAATGCAGCCGATGCCAGCGGCACGGTGGAATATACCGATGCAGAAGGAAACACGGTGTCGGTGACCGTTCCTTCTTCACAGACGGCAGCCAAGATGGCGAGCAAGACCCGCACCCGTTCCGATATGCCTGCATTTGCTTCGGGCATGAGCAACGATGAGTTCTGGAAGGAATACAAGAACGAGCGTCGCGTGGAGCTGGCTTTCGAGGGACACCGTTTCTATGATGTGCGCCGCTGGATGGAAGACGGAGAGAAGTTTATGAACATCCATCGCATGGAAATCACCTTGAACGTTGACGGCACCTATACCTATAATAAGGTGGCAGTGACCCGTGGTGACGGACAGTGGCAGAGCAAGTGGAACCTCTTCCCATTCTCGCAGACCGAGATCATGAAATCGAACAACAACATTGTCCAGAACCCTGGATGGTAATGTCGAATCTGAATGTCTGATGCAAACCGCCCGGCTGGCTTTAACCGGCTGGCGGGCGATTTGCCAGAGACAACGAGATATCTATTTATAATCTTAATTAATAAACTAAAACTGTTTTACAATGAAAAAGTTTACTTTTATTGCCATGCTTTTGGTCGCCTTCTGTGCGACGGCAAAGGCTGAGATGATGGACAAGTACTTCTTCAAGATCCCAACAGACAAGTTCTCTTCGTCGTGGGTAGTGCAGGATGCCAGTAATTTTGTGGGCACACCAGGCAAGGAGTACCTTACGGCTCAGAACAAGAAGAATGGCGGACGTATGCTCAACTATTTCTGGAACGAGGAAGCGTGGGAAGGCGTGGATGTGAACAACCTGCTTGATAACACCTACAAGTTCACGATGGATCTGAACATGTCCACGATGTACGCTAAGCGTTCTGATATGGAATTTGTGTTGCTGCCTGTAGGAGCATGTACATCCACCGACGAACGTGTTGCCACACACAATGCTCACTGGTGGAACGCTAACGAAGGTGATGACTATTTCTTCCGTTGGAGAGTTGGTGAAGCACCTACAGCAACCAATGGCAATTACACCATCTGGATTAATGAGAACCCGACAGCAAAAAATGATTGGACTCAGACCACAGATGAAACGCTTGAATTGGCAAGCCAGAAGACCTATAAGTTCTCTGTAGAGATCAATGTAGTGGCAAAGACTGCCTCTTATACGATTGCTGACGAAGACGGAAACGTCTTGAAGCAAGGTGTTCACAACTATACATGTACGGAAAACCGTGCCGGTATCATGGTGTTCAGTATGAACGGAAGTTCTACCCATCTGCTTTCCAACATGGGCTTGTCTTACCAGGTGGACGGTCCGTTCGCCAATGATCCTACTGTAGAACTGCTGGGTGTGATTGGTGATGCCCGCGCTTACTACGTGACTTTCGCAGAGGGCGAGACCCTTTATTGGAACCAGCTTGGTAATTCTATCTATGATGACAGCCATGCAGACGGTGAAGAGTGCAGCGTAAGCTATACGGAAGCTAATGATACTCGCGAATTTGACACAAGTACTGATGTTGAAGGTGCCAAGATCGTATGGTGCGGCAAGTCCGGTGAATTGAAGTTGTGGACTGTTTTGGATGCAAATGGCAGTAAGTCTAACGACGTGGTTGAGAATGTAACCTGCGAAACGGTAACTATGCCAACACCTACCGCTACGATTACCAATGTGGAAGAAGGATATGTCAAGGAATACCAGCTTTCGGTGGACAACTCCGAGACTTTGCTCACTCCTGAGGTGACGATCAACTATGTGGTAAAAGACGCTTCTGGCAACGTGACATCAAGCGGCGGAGTGCTGACAGGTGAAAAGATCACGCTGACCTCTCCCGGTACAATCGAGATGTATGGATGCGATGGAAAGCATGAGGACAATCCTTGGTATACTCAGTCTGAAACTGTGACCATTACAAATAATGTGGAATATCAGAAAGCTCTCTACACGGATTATGCTTGGACAAAGAGCGAGTGTGACAACACCAAGGAAGGATTTACAGTGACAGAGATTGTTGACAATGGCAACAAATCACACTGGGACCGCATCTATTCTGACCAGGCGTATGGTTATGACGAGAACGGCAATGCTACTGCATACGTAGACGGTACAACTTATGCAGGTGGTATAAAGAAAGGTTTTGGCTTCTATCCCGGCACATCTATCGCTACTGACGATGCCAAGTGGAACGTACAGGTTCCCGATGATGCAACGACAGCATTCTCTCCGCTCGTTCCGACAGAATCTTTCACTTCGAACTCAAAGTATGACAAGACCGCTTGGGGAATCTTCCCGCTTGAGGGTATTGTATACTACAACACCGCTGTAAACTACGCAGTATTCGGCATCGACAGCAAGTATGTGTCTGACGATACTGCCAAGCCAAACTTCTACATCGTTCACACCCGTGGCGGTTACGACCGTCCTGACAAGGGCGATTGCAATGCTACAACCGTATGTGTAGCCGGTGAAGACTACAGCCTCAATCGCTATGACACTGCAATTTGCGATGTAACTGTGATGACCTACAAGGGCTTTGTTCCCGGTTCAGGCATCTCTACTGTGAACGCTTCTGAAACAGCAGCTCCTGCAGTGAAGAAGGTGCTCACCAAGAACGGTCTCGTGATCGTGAAGGGCAACAAGACATACTCAGTGTCTGGCGCTCAGGTGAAATAATGAATTCTCTTTGAGAACAGAATAACCCACAGACCGGGGCAGTGACTTGAGCATTGTCCCGGTCTTTTTTACGGATTTGTTTGGCGGTGTGCCATTTATTAAGTAATTTCACACCCGAAAAGAAAGACTAATTTGATTATTTATGAAAAAGCTATTCATGACAACCGCATTGGCGATGTCGGTGTGCTTGGGAACCCATGCCCAACGCTTCACCGACCAACTGGACCGTGGCCTTGTGGCGGTGAAGACGACCAGCGGCGTGTATTGCTCGTGGCGTATACAAGCCGACGAGTACTATGGCGTGAAGTATAACCTCTACCGGGACGGTACGAAGGTGAACTCAGAACCACTCAATGTATCCAACTTCACAGACGCTTCAGGCTCTACCACCAGCACTTATACCGTGAAGGCGGTGGTGGACGGTGTGGAGCAAGACGCCTCCAAGCCTGCTTCTGTGTTTGCACAGAACTATAAGGAAATCAAGATCCAGTATCCTTCAGAGTTGAAGTCCACCTACATCCCCAACGATGCCTGTTGTGCCGACGTGGACGGTGACGGAGAACTGGAGATACTGATGAAGTTCGACAACTCGCAGGAAAGCGCACAACTCTATCCCAAGAACGGACCCACCATCGATGGCGTGGAAACGAAGGAATATTCCATGCTTGCCTGCCTGAAGCAAGACGGCACCGTGCTTTGGTGGGTGAACTGTGGTCCTAACATGGGCGACTTCCAGAACAACGAGCAGAACATCGTGGGCTACGACTGGGATATGGACGGCAAGGCAGAGGTCGTGATGCGACTGGAGGAAGGCTCTATCGTGCACATGGCTGACGGCACCACCTATACCATCGGTGCCGACGGCAAGAACGGCACGTCTTGGACGAACTACCGCACGCCGAAGTCTTCAAGCTCCGTGGAATGGTTCACCTATTACGGCAAGGAGTTCCTTTGGTATTGCGAGGGTGCTACGGGTAAGCCATATCAGTGCATCGACTACCCATTGAAACGTCTGGAAAGCGGAGAGTCTGACCTCGAGACCGCCTGGGGCGATGGCTATGGTCATCGCAGCAACAAGCATTTCTTCGGTGCACCCTATCTGGACGGAAAGCATCCAAGCCTCTTCATCGGACGTGGTATATACACACGCCATAAGTTTATTGCCTACGACGTAGACCCTGCCACCCATGCTCTGAATGTGCGCTGGCGATGGACGAACAACCAGGCAGGCTCTCCGTGGTATGGACAAGGCTACCACAACTATACGATAGCCGATGTGGACTGGGACGGACGAGACGAAATCGTATGGGGAAGCATGGTTATCGACGACAACGGTAAGGGACTTTCCACAACAGGTCTCGGTCATGGCGATGCACAGCATGTGAGCAACTTCAACCCCTATCAGCACGGACAGGAAGTGTTCGCCTGCAACGAAGACAATCCAGCCAACAACTACCGTGATGCCACGACCAGCAAGATCTATTACCGCATGACCGACACCAACGATGCCGGACGCTGCCTGGCGGGCAACTTCTATAACACCATTCCCGGTGCTATCGGCTATGGATCGCACGATACGCCCATCTCTACGATTGCAAACGACCACGTGAGTGTCAACACGAACGGACTCGGACAGAACTTCCGCATCTATTGGGACGGCGACCTACAGGAAGAATGTTTCGACAATGTCACGGTGTCAAAGCCAGGTGTGGGTACACTTGCCACCTTCTCGGGTGCCTATTCGAACAACAGCACCAAGGCAACACCCTGCTATCAGGGCGACATCTTCGGAGACTGGCGTGAGGAAGTGATCGAGCGCACTGCCGACAACAACATCCGTATCTATACCACCACCACACCAACAGAATGGCGCAACTATTCGTTGTGGTATGACCACCAGTACCGTAATGCCATGGTATGGCAGCCTTGCGGCTACAACCAGCCACCCCATGCTTCTTATTTCTTGGGCGAACTGGAAGGCATCACGGTGGCACCGCCACCACTCACCACGACGGGCCGTATAGAGGTGACATCCTCCATCGACAAGTCGCTCGACGGCAAGCACGCCTTGTTCGATACGACGGGCGATGCTACGTTGGCAGTGACAGACGGTGCTTCACCAGCCATCTTCACCGACAATGCACCCTCACACGTAGAGGGAACAGCCGCAAGTGAATGTACGACCAAGGACACCGAGATTAAATACACCTACTACACCCATACCCTTACGGGCGGAGCCTTCACCGGCAATACACGCCTGGTGAAACAGGGCGACGGCGTATTGGTGCTTCCCGCAGTGACAGAAACCTATACGGGCAGCACGGACGTGTGGGCAGGAACCCTGCAGTTTGACGGAACGATGGAAAACAGTCCTGTATGGCTGAACCGTCTCACAGAACTCAACTCCGACGGTGGTGTCTTCAAGGCAGGCATCAAGGCAGACTACGGATCCATCATCCGTCCTGGAGGAAAGAACAAGGTGGGCAGCATCACCGTGTCTAACCTCGAACTCGGTTTTGGCGCCCGTGTAGTTTTCGACGTGGACGGCAGCAACGTGGACAAATTGGTAGCTACCAAGTTGAGCGTGGAGAAGAAGACATGGGAGAACGGACCGCAATACAGTGCTCCCGTCTTTGAGTTTACAACGGCTCTGGAGCCGGGCACCTATACCCTGGCAGAAGTGGAAGAGCTGACGGGCAACCTTTCCGACATCACGGTGGAAGGTCTCTCGGGCAAGAAGTCAAGTCTTGCCTATGCAGACGGCAAGATTACTCTGACCGTGTATGACATGCGTGCCAGTGAGAGCGTCGTGTGGAAAGGCGACAACAGTTCTGTATGGGATCTGATGGATGCGGAAAACTTCTCGTCTTCCGACAAACAGTTCGTGACAGGCGACGATGTGGTCTTTGACGACAATGCCACCACGACCAGCGTGACGGTGACAGGAAATCTGACTCCGGGCAGTGTCACTTTCAAGAACGACAGCAAGACATACACTCTGGACGGCGACGGATCGATTGAAGGCGACATCGCCTTGAAGGTGACAGGAAAGGGAACGGTCAACGTGAAGAACACCAACACTTACTCCGGCGGTACGTATGTTGACGCAGGCGTGCTGGTTCCTACGACTCTCGCCAACACCGAAGGTTTGCAATATGGATCGCTCGGTGCTGCCGACAACGGTATCAACTTAAGCAACAAGGGCGTGCTGAAGACCACAACCGCCATGACCTCATCCCATCCGATTGTGCTGGGTGCTGGCGGCGGTGTGCTGAACACGACGGGTACGCTCATTCTCAACGGCGGCATCAAGAAAGCCAATGGTGCCACAGAACGCTACCTATATAAAGAAGGTACGGGCGTGCTGCAGCTGAACTGTACTGCCGACTACGACAAGCTCTATATCAACCAAGGCACCGTATACGATTTCCAGGATGCCCACTTCAGCGGCAAGACCATCGTACTGAACGGCAACAAGGTGGTGCTTCAGGCGAGCAACAGCATCTACTCCGAAAATACGGACAATGTGAACATCGAAGTGCCCAAGGGCAAGTCGGGCATTTGGTATCCAGACGGCAGGTGCAACTACACCGGCAAACTGACGGGTGAGGGTACTATTGATATCTACGCCACTTGGGTGCGCTGCCCGTTCAAGGGTGACTGGAGCAAGTTCTCGGGTACCATCAACGCCAAGCGCGGCACCAAGAACACTTATGAGCCGTTGTTTGATTTCAACAATACCTATGGCATTCCATTGGCTACGCTCAACGTAGACTCACGCTTCACCGAGAGCACCCCGTTCTGTACGAGCGGCAAGAGCTTCTCGATCGGTGCGCTTACCGGTTCGGGATATATCAGCAATGGCGGCTACTATGGTTCAAGCGCCAACACCTTGACCATCGGTGGTGCCGACACCAACTTCACATTCACGGGTTCGATCAACGGCAGTCATGTTGTGAAGAACGGCACGGGCGTGTGGACCATCTCTGCTGAGTCTGTACTGGCGAATGCCAAGTCGCTGAAGATTGTCAACGGCGCTGTCAAACTGAACAAGCAGGATGCTACATCCACCATGACATCGCCCACGATGCTCTATGTGCAGGATGCCGGTGAGTTGCGCGGACAAGGCTACATCTATGGCGTCAATCTCCTCTCTGGAGGTAGTTTGCGTCCAGGCGGCAACGGTGAAGCCAATCAGACGAGCAATGTGGGATACATCACGGTGGAGAGAAACCTGACCGCAGCCGAGGGTTCCAATATCTACGTGAACAAGACGAAGGCGGATTCTCTTTCTGTGAATCTCGTTACTGGAAAGAAAACTTTGGCTTGGTCGTTCCTCAATGTGGGCGGCAACGCCACACTCAACGGCACCATCAACGTCACTTACAAGTCGTGGACTCCGCAAATCGGCGACTATGTGCGTGTGCTCACTTGTGCCGGCACCATCAGCGGTACCCCGACATACAACCTCCAGGCTTTGCCGGAAGGAATGGCTTGGGACACTTCAACCCTCTTCACGAGTGGTGTGATCAGTGTGGTCAATGCTACCGGTATCGAGGAGATAGGCATAGGCGCTTCGTTCAAGGCGGATGTCTATACGCTTGACGGCGTGAAGGTGACAACACTGGAGACCACCAAGGGCTCCGTAGTGAAAGACTTGAGAAACAGAGGACTTCGTTCCGGTGTCTACATCATCCGTTCTGCAAAGGGCGGCATGAAGGTGACGCTCTAACCATAACCTCATTCATACAAAAAATCCCGGCGACAGACATCGCCGGGATTTTTTGTATCATGATGCTACGCATAATAACAAGCATAGTAGTCGACGTGTCCCCACGTCGACCTTAGCGCATATAATATTGCATGACAAGCATAGGGGCTGCGGCGGGGGCGCCGCGCCTCCTACCTTGCAGCAGATGAAATGCTTTGACTATTGCGCTTCGAACGAGCTTAGGGGCTGCAGCGAGGACGCTGCACCTACTATAACGCACCTGTTATTTATGACTTGCAAATGATGTAACAGGCAGTGATTCAATCAAGGTAAAGTTCGTTATGTGGGTTGTCTACGTTTTATTAAATGATGATTTTGCACTCAGTTCAGTGCATATTTCAGCTAAAATTGCACTGAACTGAGTGCAATTTCGGTTTTTGTATTCTATTCGGTTGCAACTGTTGCCTATATCAAGCGCAGTGTAGGAGGTGACGCGCCCTCGCGTCGCCCTTGCCGCATATCATTGGCGTTACAAGCATTTAGGACAAGCTTATGGGCTGCGGCGGGGGCGCCGCGCCTCCTACTTTCTCCATAGTAGTCGACGTGTCCCCACGTCGACCCAACGGCAGATGAAATGCTTTGACTATTGCATTTCGACCAAGCATAGGGGCTGCAGCGGGGACGCTGCACCTACTACATAGGATGCTTATTTCCCATACTTGCTGGGCGGCATGCCGAACTTGTTTTTGAAGCAACGATAGAAATAGGTGGCGTTGACGAAGCCTACGCGCTCACTGATTTCGGCGATGCTCAGCTCGCCCTGCACAATCATTTGGGCTGCCAAGTTGAGGCGCTCGTTCTGGATATAGGTGTTGGGCGACACGTCCATCACCTCTTTGGTGCGGTTGTAAAGTTTGGTACGACCCATGTTCATCAGTTCGGCGAGCTTGTCTACATTGAACTCCTGGTCGGCAATATGCTGGCTCACGATCAGCTGCAGACGCTCCTTGAAGGTCTTGTCGACGGTAGATGTCAATATGGGAGCTACAGGGGCTTCTGTTGCAGGAGCCGCAGTATCCGCCTTTGCCGCTGCCGTCTTCTTGTCGCAGGAGATGAACTGGAGGGCGCGTGCCACGAGCAACTTGAAGTCGCAAGGCTTCACCAGATAGTCGTCGACGAATGCCTTGTATGCCTTGAGTTTGTGGCTGGCATCGTCGTAGGCGGTGAGCATGATGAACGGGATGCCCTGCGTCTTGGGGTCTGACTTCAAGGCTGAGGCTATCTCGTAGCCGTTCATGCCGGGGAGCATGATGTCGCTGATGATGAGAGCCGGGTGCTCGCTGACCACTGCCTCGTAGCCCGCCTTGCCGTCGAGATAGCAGCGCACATGGAAGAACACCGACAGTTCACTCTTGATTTGTTCCATCATATCGGGGTCGTCCTCGATAATCACCACGTCCACATCGTTGAGGGCTTGCGGCATCATCTCCTTGACGATGTCTTCCGTCTCTTGCGTGTTGATAGACGTCTTGTCGATGGCAAGTGCGGTGGCGCGTTCTTCCTCGCTGTAGGTGCTTTCGTCCAATGGTATCTCTACGGTGAAGACACATCCGCCTTCCTCGCTTGCGCGGTGGTAAGACAGCGTGCCCTTATGCGCTTGCGCCATCTTCTGTGCCGTGAAGAGTCCGATGCCCATGCCGCCCCGTGATACGTAGCCGTGCATGAAGGGCTTGAACAGTTCCTTTTCCTGTGCCGCCGATATGCCAGGTCCGTTGTCTTCCACGGTGATGGCGAGTCTGTCTTCAGTGCGTGACACCTTCACGTTGATGGTTCCCTTCACCCCCGTATATTTCACGGCGTTGCTGAGCAGGTTGTAGACGATGGATTCCATCTTCTGCGCGTCGAACAGCAGGTGCAGGCTTTTGGCGCACGGGATGAAGTTCATTGTGATGTTCTTCTGCCGTGCCACCGTCCAGAGGTCCTGATAGATGTTCTTCACGAAGTCGATGATGTCGCCCTCTTGCACGCTGAGACTCATGTTCTCGGTGCTCACCTTACGGAAGTCCATCAGTTGGTTGACCAGACGCATCAGTCTCCGGGTGCCCCGGTTGATGGCTTGCAAGGTGGTTTTCGATGCGCCGTGTTCTTCGCGTGCCACCCGGTCTACGGCATTCTGGATGATGGCGACGGGGGTGCGGAACTCGTGCGAGATATGCGTGAAGA
The DNA here is from genome assembly GCA_963654295.1 of Lachnospiraceae bacterium. GTDB lineage: Bacteria > Bacteroidota > Bacteroidia > Bacteroidales > Bacteroidaceae > Prevotella. The sequence goes on from CAVJZZ010000008.1 coordinate 36,952, forward strand.
AGTCGATGCGGAACTCCGACATCTGTTTCTCCACCTTCATCTGCTGGTGGAGCTGCACTTTCTCCTTACCGTTCTTGTAGATGTAATAGACGATGGCGGCGATGGCAGCGAGATAGACCAGCCATGCCCACCATGTGTTATACCACGGCTCGCACACGATGACGCGCAGCACCGTCTCCTCGCTCCACTGATTGTTGCCGTTGAGTGTACGCAGGTGAAGGGTGTAGTGACCCGGAGGCAGGTCGCTGTAGTCGGCATGGTTGATGCTGGTGGCAGGGCGCCATGTGGCGTCCACTCCGTCGAGATAATACTGGAAGATAGTAGACTGGCGCTGCGGATACTCGAAGCTGGAGAAATAGAACGTCAGTGTGTTCTTGTCGTGGGGCAGTTCGACGAGTGTGGTGTGGCAGAGCGCTTCCTGCAGAAGCGTCTGGTCCTTCTCGTCATGGATAGACACACCGTTGATGGCGAGGTCGGTCACCATGGCTTTCTTGCTCCTTATCGGACTGTCCGGATCACGTTGCGGACGAACCACGGCAAGTCCGTTGGCAGTGCCGAAGAGCAGTCTGCCGTCAGGCAGCGTTGCCGAGCAGTTCTCGCTGAACACGTTTCCGTTCATCACATCACTTAGCATGAAGGTGTTGATCTGTTGGTGGCGATGGTCGATCCTCGACATGCCCTCCTCGGTGCCCACCCAGATGTTGCCGAAGCGGTCTTCCGACAATTGGCGCACGCTGTTGTTGACCAGTCCACTGGCGGTGTTGTATATCTGATAGCGCAGCTTGTGCTTAGCGGCATCATATTCGCAGCGAGCCACGCCGCCCACGAATCCGAACCAAAGGGCACCGTCGCGGGCAGCGAGGATGCTGATGATCTCGTCGTAGGGGAACAGTCCGTTGGCAGTGTTGAACATCTCAAACGAGCGGTTGTCCACTTTCCGACTGCGTGTGTCGGTCATATAGATGCCGTTGTTGGTGGCTATCCACAACCTTTCGTCACGCGTGAGGAGCAAGGCATGTATGCGCGACTCGCTGTTGTTGCGCGTGAGCAACTGGTGGAAGGACATCCTTGCATAGTCTATCTGGGCGCCATTTGGGGGGGGGAGTAACAATCCGTTTTCCCAGGTGGCTATCCATGTGCGGTTGTAGCGGTCGGACACGAAATCGTAGATGCTGTTTGACGGCACGCGGTAAATCTTCTCGTTGATGGCGTAGTGGTTGCCGTCGATATAGAGTCCGGCGCCCTTCGTGCCCACCCACGTGTGTCCCTTGCGGTCTTTGTGGTAGGCATAGACACAAGCTGCTGTTTCCGTCGTATAGGAGATGACTTCGCTTTGTGGCTGAAAACTGTAGAGCTTGTTCTCCTTCGTGCTGAGTATCACCTTTTGGGGCGATACCACATCGAGGTGGCGCACCAGGTTGCTCCACTCGCTGTCGTCTGAAGGTTCGGGCTTCAGGTATTTCACCTCGTAGCCCACCTCTTCCTTCAAGCAGAAGATTCCGCTCTCTGACGAGATCCAGATGGTGTTGTCCTGGCTGATATAGATGCTCAGCAGGAAGTTGGAACTGATCACGGCATTCTTGTCCTGTGCGGAGAAATGCTGCAACTGGTCGGTGTGCGGGTCGTAGACGAAAAGTCCGTTGCCATACGAGGCGATGAAGAAACGTCCGCGCTTGTCTTGCTTGACGGTGAAGATGCGGTCGCGCCCGTTGATATAACTCTTTTTGTCGAGCAGGTGGAGCTTCTTCATCCATCCCTTTTCGCCGAACAGATAGAGGTTGCCTTGCTTGTCGTACAGACACTTGTAGCCACTGAGCGGATTCTTGTCCATGGCATAGGGTATCTGCACATCCGCCCGAGCAAATGCGCCCGTCTTCATGTCCATGCGGAAGGTGGCTTGCTCGGTGAAGATATACCAGCCGCCGTTCCACATCATGGAACTACGCGACTTGCCGGCGAAGTCTTTCATGTAAGGTAGGCGCGACCTTTGGATCAGTTTGCCGTCGAGGTTATAGATGAGCGCTTCGCCTTCCTCGGTGAGCACAGCGAAACGTGAATGTCCCAGAGTGGTAGTCTTGATGTGCTTGCCTTTGGCGATGGTGGTGCGACGACCGTCGGGTGTGATGCGGAGTACGCCGCGCCCAGTAGTAATCCAGATGTTGTGGCGTGAGTCTTCCACCACATTCAGTCCCTTTTGGCTCGGCAACAGATGGTTGGCAGTGGTGTAGTCGCGGATGGAGAACACACCTTTATTATATATAATGTGGCGCACGCCGTTGTCGGGGTCACAGAGCCACATGCCGCTGGAAGTCTGAATGCGGTTGAAATACTGTCGCTCGCAGTCGTCTTGCCCTGTGTAGTCGACGAACTTCCCTGTCTTCAGGTTGAAGCAGTGGAGTGTATGCTGCGGCGTGTATGCCCACAGCAAATGGTTCTTGTTGTCGCTGAAGAGCAGGGCGAGGTGAGAGGGTGTCTTCTTCGAAGGGTCGTGACTGAGCGATTTGAAGGTGAGAAAGGTGTAGCCGTCGTAGCGCAGGAGTCCGTTGGAGGTGGCAATCCAGATGAAGCCGTCTTCGTCTTGTATCACATGGTTGACGGTGTTGCACGGCAGGCCGTCTTTCACCGACAGACGCTCGCCCCGGAGGTGTATGATGGAAGCCTGAATGGGTATGACGACAGACAGGAAAAGGATAAGCAGGTATAGGATTGATGATGTTCGTTTCATCTTTGGCTTGGTTGGTTTGTGGTATGCAAACTTACGGATAAAAATCGAGACAAAAGACAAATAAGCGGCGAAATGTACGAAATGTGCACGTGTATCCCTGTAAATAATGGATATTATTGATACTTTTCGTACAAAAATATAATAGTACATGATGTGTTTTTTCATATCTTTGCACCAGTAAAGGCGCTTCACATAGGCGATGTGGGCGCAAGAAAACAGAAACCAATAATAACATACAGATATGAATATCAAGATTCTTTCCCTCGCATTGGCACTTTGTCTCTCCGCCAATGGTTTCGCAAAGAAAGTGAAAAAGGATGTGTTTCCGGATGGTACGCCTGTTCCAGCCTGGTTCAGTGATACCACCAAAGTGGATGTGAGCACGCTCGGCAAGCAGTATGTCATCACCGACTATGGTGTGAAGACCGACAGCACCGTTGTGCAGACCGAAGCCATCCAGCACGTCATCGACCTGGCAGCACAGGCAGGCGGTGGTGTTGTCGTTATCCCACAAGGTACGTTCCTCAGCGGCTCCCTGTTTTTCAAGCAGGGCACACACCTGCATGTTGTAGAGGGAGGCAAGCTGAAGGGTGTAGACGCCATCAAATATTATGAGATATTGAAGACCCGCATGGAGGGACAGACCCTCAACTATTTTGCCGCACTCGTGAATGCCGACGGTCTTAATGGTTTTACCATATCGGGTAAGGGTACCATCGATGGCAACGGCAAACGCTTCTGGGAGGAATTCTGGATACGCCGCAAGGTGAACGCCAAGTGTACGAACCTTGAGGCATTGCGCCCCCGTTTGGTCTACATCTCCAACAGCAGCAACGTGACCGTGCAGGACGTGCACTTGCACAACAGTCCGTTCTGGACGAACCACCTCTATCACTGCGACCACGTGCGCTATATCGGTTGCGACATCTTCGCTCCCACTACGGGCGTGAAGGCACCGAGCAGCGATGCCATCGACATCGACTTCTGCCACGACGTGCTGGTACATGGTTGTACGATGAGCGTCAACGACGATGCCGTGGTGCTGAAGGGCGGCAAGGGAACCTTCGTAGACAAGGACCCGACCAACGGACCCAACTATAACGTGATTATCCAGGACTGCAAATATGGTGTAGTGCACGGTTGTCTCACGGTGGGCAGCGAGTCGTTCCAAGACCGCAACATCATCCTTCGCCGTTGCTCGGTGAAGAATGCCAACCGCGTGGTGTGGTTCAAGATGCGTCCCGACACACCTCAGAAATATGAATATACCACCGTGGAGGACATCACCGGCAACTGCAACAGTTTCGTGGTGGTGCGCCCGTGGACACAGTTCTATAATCTGGAGAAGCGCGACGACATGCCGCTCTCTGAGTGCAGCAACATTGTGCTCCGCAACATCAATGTGAAGTCGCGCAATTTCTTCGACATCGGCACATCAGACAAGTATGCGCTGAAGAACTTTACGTTTGAGAACTGTCAGGTGGAGGACGAGAAGCAGGCATTCGACAGCTCTCTGATTCAAGATTGCAAGGTGACCAATGTGGTCATCAACGGCAAAAAGATGAAATGATGAAACATACTTTCTTATTATCAACCCTGTTCTGTGCCCAACTGGCGTTCGTGCCGGTTGGTGCACAGAACACTCCTTTTAGTCAGATGGAACGCCTCGACCGTGGTGTGGTGGCTTTGCCGGCACAGGACAAGGGCGTGTTCGTGAGTTGGCGTGTGCTCGGCACCGACGACAACTCCGTCTGTTTCGACTTGCTCCGCAACGGCAAGCAGATCGCATCGGGCTTGCGCGTGAGCAATTATACGGACAGGGAGGGTAGTACGGAAGACCTATATCAAGTGGTGACACACCGTCACGACGGCACCGAGGAAAAGTCGGAAGAGGCGAAACCCTGGCACGACCTGTTCATGCAGATACCCCTCAACCGCCCACAGGGAGGCACTACACCCGACGGCAGAGCCTATGACTATCGACCCAACGATTGCAGTGTGGGCGATGTGGACGGCGACGGTGAATATGAAATCGTGCTCAAGTGGGACCCGAGCAATTCGCGCGACAATTCCGCCCACGGCTATACGGGTGATGTCATCCTGGATTGCTACAAGCTCAACGGCAAGTTGTTGTGGCGCATCAACCTCGGAAAGAACATACGGGCAGGTGCCCACTACACCCAGTTCCTCGTCTATGACTTCGACGGTGACGGCAAGTCAGAGATGGTCTGCAAGACGGCTCCCGGCTCAGTGGACGGCGCAGGACACTATGTGTCGGATGTAGCCACGGAAACAGCCATCAAGCAGTGCGACAACCAAGCCGACTATCGCACCACCAACGGACGCATCCTTTCGGGTGAGGAGTTCCTCACCATCTTCCGCGGAACCGACGGTGCTGCACTCCACACCGTGTGGTATAACCCCAACCGCAATTTCGGACTGGGCGGCAATGCCGAGTATGGTGACTGGGGCGACCAAAGCTTCCAGGGCAACCGCGGAGAACGCTTCCTTGCCTGTGTGGCTTATCTTGACGGTGCTGACAAGAACCCGTCGGCAGTGATGTGCCGTGGCTATTACACACCGTCGTATCTTTGGGCGGTAGACTTCGACGGGAAACACCTGAAGACCAAATGGCTGCACTGCTCGTCTACGCCCAACGACTGGACTGTGACCGATGCCGACGGCAAGGTGGTGAAAGAAGCCCATCAACTCGAAGCAACTGCTTACGGGCAGGGCGCACACAGCTTGTCTGTGGGTGATGTGGACGGTGACGGATGCGATGAGATTACATACGGCTCGGCTGCCATCAATAACGACGGCACCTTGCTCTATTCCACCGGACTCGGCCATGGAGACGCCCAGCATCTGGCAGACCTTGACCCCGACCGACCGGGACTGGAATACTATATGGTGCACGAGCACAAGCCTTACGGCTCGGACCTTCGTGATGCCCGGACGGGAGAAATCCTCCACCACGACTACGACCGTGAAGATACGGGTAGGGGACTGGCTGCAGACATCGACGCCAACCATCGGGGCTATGAATTCTGGTGCTCTGCTTCTCCTACGGTCTATGACTGTAAAGGGAAGAAGATCGCACGTGCTTTCCTGCCCATGAATTTCCGTATCTATTGGGACGGCGATTTGCAGGACGAGCTGTTGGGCAACTATGGTCCGCCCCTTTTCGCTCCTTATCTAGTGAAGTGGAACGGAAAGAAAGCCGTGCCCTTGACGCTGAGCAACGGCAAGAACCTTTGCGACATGGGCAGCAGTGCAAGCTGCAACTGGTCGAAAGCCACGCCCTGCCTGCAGGCAGACCTCTTCGGAGACTGGCGTGAGGAACTCATCTTCTGGGACTCTTCGGATGCCAGCCACCTCAATGTCTTTACGACCAACACACCCACAGACTATCGTGTGCCCACCTTGATGCACGACCATGTGTATCGCATGGGGGTGGCATGGCAGAATGTGGCATACAATCAACCGCCGCATTTGGGCTACTATCTGCCGGATGCGGTCAGTAAATGGGGAAACAAAACTTCCAAGTAAAATGAAAAAGACAATAGCGGCGCTGTCGTTGCTGGCAGCGGTATCGTCGGCTTCTGCACAAGTGAGCAAGCCGATGGAAGACGTCAACCACGTGGTGGACTTGACGCTCGACAGCCTGAACAAGGCTGAAATGGCTCGTATACCGGCAGGTTCGAGCCGCAAAGGAAATAATCCCGTACTCTTTCTCGTGGGCAACTCGACCATGCGCAATGGCACATTGGGCAACGGCAACAATGGTCAGTGGGGATGGGGCTTCTTCGAACACATGTTTTTCGACCCCAGCAAGATTACCGTGGAGAACCAAGCACTCGGCGGCACGAGTAGCCGTACGTTCTACAACCGTCTTTGGACGGGCGTGAAAGAGGGCATCAAACCCGGCGACTGGGTCATCATCTCTATCGGTCATAACGACAACGGACCTTATGACAGCGGTCGTGCCCGCGCCAGTATTCCCGGTATCGGCAACGACACGCTCCATGTGACCATCAAGGAAACAGGCGTGAAAGAGACGGTCTACACCTATGGCGAGTATATGCGCAAGTATATACGCGAAACGAAGGCGTTGGGTGCACATCCCATCCTGATGTCGCTCACCCCGCGCGACGCTTACGACGACAATGGAAAGATTGTGCGTGTGAACAATACTTTCGGTCTTTGGGCGAAGCAGGTGGCAGAGCAGGAAAACGTGCCCTTTGTCGACTTGAACGAGATTTCGGCTTCCAAGTTGGACGCCTATGGCAAATGGAAAGAGCACTATCATTTCTTCACCGACCATATCCACACCAGCCGTTTCGGTGCCATGATGAATGCACGCTCGGCTGCTGAGGGCATCTACGAGAGCAACGACCCGCAGTTGGCACCGCTCAAGGCGATGATGGTCAACGTGATTCCCGACACGGTGGAGGTGACACGCGAAGAAGGCAAGCCCGTGGTGTTTATCACTGGCGACAGCACCGTGAAGAATACCGACAAGGAACCCGACGGCATGTGGGGCTGGGGCTCGCAGGCTTATTCCGTCTTCAACTCCAAGAAGATTACGTGTGTGAACTGTGCCAAGGCAGGTCGCAGCACGCGTACCTATCTGAACGAGGGACGTTGGGACAAGGTCTACAACAGCTTGAAGCCTGGTGACTATGTACTTATTCAGTTCGGACACAATGATATCGGTCCCATCGACAACCAAAAGATGCGCGGAACGATTGCCTGTGCCGAGGATACCTGCCACGTATACAAGATGGAAGGATCCGGCACCTACGAGGTGGTCTATTCCTTCGGCTGGTATCTGAAGAAGTTTATCCAGGACGTGCGCGAGAAGGGCGCAACACCTATCCTCGTGTCGCTCACTCCCCGCAACGAGTGGCCTAACGGCAAGATCGAGCGCCGCAACGACACCTACGGCAAGTGGTATCGTGAGGTGGTGAAGGAAACAGGCGTGGAACTTGTCGACGTGCACAACATCTCTGCCGACTATCTCGACAAGAAAGGGAAGGAGAAGGCAAAGGCTTACTACAACCACGACCACACCCACACTTCTCTGCTTGGTGCGCAGATGAACGCCAAGAGCGTGGCGAAAGGACTGAAGCAAATCAAGAGTCCTTTGGCAAAGTATCTCAAATAAAAAAGGAATGGCACCATTGGGGTGCCATTCCTGCTGAAAAGAATGATAAGAGTCTGACGCCGTTTTATGGCGTCAGACTTTTTTAGTATTGGGTGTTCTGTGGGTCGAAGTTTGTCCAGCCCGACATCCAGTTGTTGCTTCCGTCGAAAGCTCCGATATAGCTTACCGTGTCAAAGCCTGTCCATCCAGTGAAGGAAGCTGCACCAAGCAATGGACTTCCTGCAACAGGAGTGTAGCCGTCGGAGCCGACCAGCGTATTCCAAGAGTCAAAATACTTGTTGCTCTTCTCGGAGAGGAAGAAGGTGTGAGAGTAGCTTTGTGTGCTGCTTTCGATGACTGCCTTTGTGCTGAAATCATATTCCTTGTCTATATAGCACTTGTTGGCATCTGTACTGACGGCATCCATACCTGCGAAGTACACGTTCTGAAGTTTGAACGCACCGCTCTTGGCATCCTTTACCGAGTTGCCTTTTTCGCCGTCAACAATCAGACCGATAGGCCAGCCGAGGGCAACGGAGTTGATGCAGTTGAGGCGAGAGGAGCGGCGGATTTGCATGGCAGCCTGGAATTTGCCGAGTGCAGAACCGTTGTTGGGGTAGTAGTTACCGGCAGTGATATATTCCGTGGTGTTCTGGAACTTGCTGTCCAAGACCTTTGGTCCGACAAAGGTGATATTGGAGAATGTGGCTGTGGTGCGAGGTTCAACGGTAGCGCCGTCTGCACAGTTGTCGCTCTCAAAACCATTGCTCTGGGAAGTATCGGCAATCTTGCTGTCACGGAGGGCCAGACCATACTGTACATTGCCCGAGAATCCATTGTCTGTGTCGAAATCATCGTCCCATCCTTTGTATGCTACAAGGTATTTGCAGTTTACGCTACCGCCGAACCACTCGTAGGAGTCGTCATTGGAGTAGGACACCTGGACGTGGTCTACCTGTGTGCCTGAGCCGACAGAACCGAATGTCAAACCGTTGATTTCCTTGTCTTTCTGGAAAGGATAGCCAGCAAACTCGATGCGTACATAACTCAAGATACCTGAGTTGTCGGCATCGTTGCTTCCGCCATGCTGTGTACGAGGACCGCCTTCAATCTGCATGGTGCCTTGGTTGTTCTTGGCATTGCCGCAGATGATGACGCCGCCCCAGTCTCCAGGTTTGCGGCTGCCGGCAGCTTGTGCCGAAGTGAATACGATAGGCTCGGTTGCTGTGCCTTGTGCATAGAGTTTGCTTCCCGGCTCGGCAATAAGTGCTGCCATTGTTTCTTTGTCGCCTTTGATGATGGTGCCCGGCTCAATGGTCAGTTCTGCGCCATTCTTGAGATATACCCATCCCTTGAGGGTATAGGTACCTTTCTTCAGCGTCTGCTTACCTGTGAATACAAACCCCTTATCTCCGTTTCCGATCACCGTTCCGTTGGCGTTCTCGCTTCCGTCTTCGCCGAAGAGGATGTTGTCGCAAGCCTTCAAGCCGCCGTCGGTTGTCCACTTGTATGACACGGAGTCATCATTGTCTTTGTCGTCACTGCTGCTGCAGCTGCTCAATGTGGCAGCCGCTGCAAGGATGCCCATGCATCCGAATAAATACATCTTGTTCATCTTTGTCTTTTGTTATTGTTAAACAAATGTCTGTTGCTTTTAGAACTTATATACTGCTTGCAACCCGATGTTCTGTCCGGGCTTGTAGCAGCGGGTGATCTCCTCTACTGTCTTCTTGCTGCCGTCTTCATAGGTGACATCTGCAAATTGCTTGTAGTATATTTTCTCTGCGAGGAGGTCTCTGATGTTAAGCTTCAGCTCCAGGTGCTTACCGAACTTCTTTGCCAACGAAAGGTCTATCGTGTTCCTTGGCATCTCATAACTGTGGGGCACGCGGGCGTTGTCGTCGTTGCCTGTCGATCCTTCACTTCTTCCCACTCCGATGATACGTTTGCCGATGCGGTTGTAAAGCACGGCAACATCGAGTTTCAAGGGATCATTCTTATAGAAGATGCCCGTGTTGATAAGATAGGGCGACTGTCCTTGCATCGGTCTGTTTTCTTCTTTGGCGCCTTCCTCGAATTGCACTTTACTCTTGATCAGCGCCCCGTTGAACGACCAACTGAAGTCCTTCAGTCCGATGAAACTCAAATCCTTTCGGATGTCAAGTTCCACGCCATAGGTGTTGGCATTTAGGGCATTCTTGTAGCTGTAGACCAGATCTGTTCCGCCGGCTACGGTGTATGTCCATTCTATGGGAGAGTCGAAATGTTTGTAGAAGGCTGCCAACGAGATGATTTCTCCGCGCGACGGATACCATTCATAGCGCAGGTCAACGTTGTCTATATAGCAGTTCTTCAGTTCCGTGTTGCCCTGTACATTGCTTGCCAGGTCGAAGTCGTAATAGACAGAAGGTGAGATCTCACGGAACTCAGGGCGGTTGATGCTCCGTCCATACGACAAGCGCATCTGGTGCTGGTCGCTGATTTTGTATGTGGCATTGATAGAAGGAAAGATATCGTCGGTCTTGTAGTGACGGCTTGTCTCGCTTTTCTCGTGGTCACGCGTGTTGGAAATCAGTTCCATGTCATTGTGCTCGAAGCGTATTCCGGCATGGATGCCCAGTTTGCCAAAGGGAAGTGACATGGTGATATATCCGGCTCCCAACGAATTGTTTCCACGATAATTGTTGGTCATGTGCTTTTCTTCCAATAGATACAGCTTGTCATATCCCATATTGGCTTCATCAGAGATGAGCGTGGGGATGTCGCTATGTCGGAAGTCTGCAGGCATTTGGTTGTTGGCGGCGTTCCAGTTGTAGATGAAACTCCGTGTGAGATATTCGCGTGAGCGGTATTCTCCATAGGCACCCACTTGCAGGTCTGGTTCAAACGAACCAAACCGGAAGTGGTGCTTGTCATTGATATTAAGAGAGAGAATATGTTCGTCGAGTTGTGTCCATTCACGTGAGATGTCATTACCTGTGCTCAATGCATACACGCCGGTTTCGAGTGCATCGTCGATGAGATATCTGCGGCGGTCTGGCAAATGGCGGTTGGCATAGGCATATCCGGCACTCCAGTTGAGTGTGTTGTCTGTGAAGGTGTGTCTGCCGGATATCTGTCCGTTGTAGGTGGTTCGGCTGCGGTAATAGTATTCTGCACTTTTCTCCAAGTTGGATTGTGCACTTGTTCCTTCGCGCCAGGTATATCGGTTGGTGGCCAACTGGTTGAAGATGTTCTTGAACTGGTATTTGTGGTTGCCGTCTTTAGAGAGGAACGTGAGGTTGAGCATCGCTCCGAGTCTGACGTTGTTGTTGTATTGGTTGTCAATGGAATGGCGGAGATAGTTGGGCTTGTCGTTGGCTACATCATAGATGCCGTAGAGATTGTTCTCCATATCCTCGTAGGTGCGGTATTCGTTGGTGTAGTTGACGGCTGCCAACATGCCGAGTGTTCTGCCTCCTATGAGCCAGCGACGGTTGAGGCTGGCTGAGAGTTTCAAGTCGCCGATGGGATTCTTTTGTTTGACAAGCCAGTCGTTGTTCAACCCGTTGTTCAGAAGGGATACAGCATTGCTGGTCACCTGCTTCCCGCTGGCATCTGTCTGAGGATTCAATGTGGCATTGATGCCGCCGGGAAGACTCCTCTTGCCGTTGTCAAATCCAAGGAAGTCTGTGGAAGAACCTTTCGAATAGGAAAAGTCGTGAAAGGCACTGGCGGTATTCCAGTTACCACCGACAGAGATTGAAAAGTCATTCTCCGTCGGTATCTCTTTGGTGTTGACGATGATAAAGCCACCGGAGTAGTCGGCTGGATATTCTGCCGACGGACTCTTGACAATCGTCAGGTTGTCTATCTGAGAACTTGGAATGATGTCAAATGAGAATGCTCTGGAGTCTGCTTCCGAACTTGGCACGGCACTGCCGTTCACCCACACGTTGTTATATCGTTGTGACAAACCTCTTACCATCACGAATTTATCATCGATGAGGCTGACACCGGGGATACGTCGTATCACTTCCCCCGCATTGGTGTCTTGTGTGCGGGATATCTCTTGTGCTGATACATTGCTTACGATGACAGAACTGCTTTTGGCAGCTTGTATCATGGATGTTGCCGTGGTGCGTCTGCCGATGGCGGTGACGGTCACTTCTTTCAGTTGCTGCTCGTCAGACACCATCGTGACGGTGATATTCTCGTCTTTCGATGCCGTCTTAATCCGGATGCCGTCAATCTTCTGTGTCTTGTAACCTACATATTTAATATATAAGGTGTAGGTCTTTTTCTCGTCCAAACCGTCGAGCGAGAAAACGCCGTCGATATTGGTTACGGCTTTCACGTCGGTTCCCTCCACGGAAACGACAGCTCCAATCAGTGTCTCTTTTGAATTCTTGTCGACAACAACGCCTTTCAGTTGTTGTGCCCATGCAGAATGAGGTGTGAGGCAAAGCAGTGTCGTAGCGGCTGCTGCCAAAAATCCATTCTTTGTTGTCATACTAAATACCTTTACAGTTACGTGTGCAAAGGTATTCAGTCGCTTTTACAATAAGGTTTCTTACGTATTGTAAAACGTTGAAGATGAGAATACAAACATGTTACTCGGCAAACCGCGCCACATATTTGGCAACGATGTCGGCTGCTTGTTCCAGATATTCTTTGTCTACCTCGTCGAATGTAGACAGTTCTGTGCTGTCGATGTCTATCTCGCCGACGATGGTGCCCTCGTGGACAACGGGCACCACAATCTCTGAACGCGAAAGGGAAGAGCAGGCGATATGACCTGGGAATGCCTCGACATCTGCCACGACAAGCGTCTTGCCCTCTTTCCATGCGGTGCCGCACACGCCTCTTCCATACTTGATGCGGGTGCAGGCTGGAGTGCCTTGGAACGGTCCTAAGATCAGTTCGCCTCCAGCCACGATATAAAATCCTACCCAGAAGTATTCTTCTCTGAAGACGTCTTTCATGACAGCGGTGCAGTTAGACAGTACGCTGATGGGGCTGTCTTCATCGGTAGCGAACGCTTTCAACTGCTTGAGCAGTTCCTTGTATCTTGTCTGCTTGTCCATATGCTTTGCGTGTTGTTGTTATTGTCTGATCATGTTCCGTCCGGCATCAATGCGGAGGAAGATGAATAGCAGGAGGGTGAATCCCCAAAGCGACGAACCTCCATAGCTGAAGAAGGGCAGGGGAATGCCGATGACTGGGGTGAGACCGAGAACCATGCCCACGTTGATGAAGACATGGAAGAGGAAGACGCTCAATACGCAATAGCCGTAGACGCGCCCGAACTTGAAGGGTTGTCGTTCCGCCAAGTGTATCAGTCGCAGTATCAGGGCGAGGAACAGCAGCAGGACGGCAGACGAGCCGAGGAACCCTTCCTCTTCGCCCACGGTGCAGAAGATGAAGTCGGTGTCCTGTTCGGGCACGAACTTCAGTTTGGTTTGCGTGCCGTTGAGGAATCCCTTGCCTTCAAGACCGCCCGATCCGATGGCTATCTCGCTCTGGTGCACGTTGTAGCCTGCGCCAGCCAAGTCTTCGTCCAGCCCGAGCAATACGTTGATGCGCACGCGCTGATGAGGCTCCATCACGTTGTTGAGCACGTAGTCGGCGGAATAGAAGAAGGCAATGGAACCGAGCGCGAACATCACGATATAGATGTAGTTGGTGATATGTGTGCTCAGTGCCTGGTATACCAAGTAGCCGATGACAGCCGCACTGATGACAATCTGCACCCAGACGATGTCGAACGGAATGACATATTCGGAGAAGAGAAGGAATATTGCGGTTGTGGCTACGCAGTAGAGCAGCAACAGGCGGCTCTTCTTCTTGTCGTCGCAATACACCTGCACCATGACGGCGGTAAAGATCTGTACGAGCAGCAGCACGGTGAACTTGCCGACAGAGGTCGGCGTGTCCCAGAGCATGGTGTTCTCAAAGCGGATGCCGACCACGAAATAGATGACCATTGCCACGCCTGTGAACAGGATGCTGCCCGGCATGCCTTCGCGGTAGAGCATGAGGAAGAACGACAGGTAGACGAGGGCAGAACCCGTCTCACGCTGCCCGATAATGAAAAGCATGGGCAGCAGGATGATGGTCACGGCAGCGGCAAAGTCTTTCCACCGCTGCATGCTAAAACCATAGGTGCTCATCAGCTTGCTCACGGCAAGCGCAGTGGCAAACTTGCCGAACTCGGCGGGTTGCAGTCTGAGCGGACCCAGTACGAGCCAAGAGTGGGAACCCTTGATGTCGTGCGGGTTGAAGATGGTGGCAAAGAGCAGCAATAGCAATACACCATATATGATATAGGCAAACGTGTCGTAGAAACGGTCGTCGAGCATGAGGAGCACAAAGCCCAGACAGATCGAGGTGCCTATCCACACAATCTGCATGCCCGAACGTGTGGCAAGACTGAAGATGTCGTTGTCGCCATAGGTGTAGCTGGCACCGCACACGCTGATCCATCCGAAAGCGAGCAGGGCGATGTATATGATGATCGTCCACCAGTCGAGCGACCGGATGACGCTTGTCTGTTTATCTGTTCCTTGAGCCATAAGCAATCCTTCTGTGCTGGAAATCGTCCGCCATCTTCTCTTCGCTTGGCGTGAGCTTCCCTTTTAAATATTGTTCCATCATCAGTCCGCCGATAGGCACACCGTAGTCTGCTCCGAATCCGCCGTTCTCCACATAGACGGAGATGGCAATCTTCGGGTTGTTCATCGGTGCAAATCCCATGAACACGGAGTGGTCTTGTCCGCGGTTCTGTGCCGTACCGGTCTTTCCGCAGGCGTCATAGTCGTAGCGGCTCAGTGCCTTGCAGGTGCCTTTGAGCACCGAACTCTTCATGCCTGCCACCACCCAGTTGTAGGCGCTCTGCTTGGCTTTGGTGTAGTGACGCTCACGGAATTTCTCGTCGAGGGGTTGTCCTTCCACCTTGCGCACCACATGTGGTGTATAGAAATAACCTCTGTTGGCAATGGTGGCTCCCAGGTTGGCAATCTGGAGCGGCGTGAGGTTGACCTCTCCCTGACCGATAGAGATACTGATGACGGTCAGTCCGTTCCACGAACCCTTGTATGCCTTGTCATAGAACTGCGAGTTGGGAATCAGTCCGCGTTTCTCTCCCGGCAGGTCGATGCCCAGTTTGTAGCCGAAGCCCATGCTGACCATATAGTCTCGCCAGGTGTCCATCGCATCCTGCACGTTCTTGTATTTATGCCGGTTAGACATCATGTAGAAGAGTCCCCAGCAGAAGTAGCCGTTGCACGATGTGCTGATGGCTTCGGTCAACGCCAGTGGTGAGGCGTGTCCGTGGCATCCCACATGCAGACCTTTATAATAAAAACCGTGGTTGCACGTGAACATGGTATGGGGCGTGATGATGCCTTCCGTCAGATAGGTCAGCGCTTGCGTGGTCTTGAAGGTGGAGCCCGGCGGATATTGTCCCATGATGGAGCGGTTGAGCAGCGGCTTCCACACATCTCTTGAAAGTCGTGCATGCTCCTTGCTGCGCTTGCGTCCCACGAGGTTGCGCGGGTCGTAGGAGGGCGAACTGACCATGCAGAGCACCTCGCCCGTAGAAGGTTCGATGGCTACGATAGAACCGATCTTTCCTTCCAGTAGCCGTTCTCCCAAGGCTTGCAACTTCTCGTCGATGGATAGCGTGAGACTTTTTCCCGGTTGCGGTCTGCGGTCAAACTTTCCGTCCTGGTAGCTGCCTTGTATTCTGCCGTGTGCATCGCGCAGCAAGATCTGTATGCCTTTCACGCCGCGCAGGTCTTTCTCGTAGTATTTCTCGATGCCGAGTTTGCCGATATAGTCGCCCGGCTGGTAGTAGTCGTCGCCTTCAATGTCAGACTCCGACACTTCGCCCACATCACCCAACACATGGGCGGCAAAGGGATATTGGTATTGACGGATGCTTCGCTTCTGAATGTAGAAGCCGGGGAAGCGGAACAGCTTCTCCTGAAAAACGCTGAAATCCTTGTCTGAGATCTGGCTCATGAACAACTGCTGCGTGAACCGGGAGTAGCCCGGATTCTTGCTGCGGTCTTTGATGTCGTTCATGCGCTTGATGAAAAACTCCTTGGTGATGCCGAGTGCATTGCAGAACTCCATGGTGTCGATGCGCCCTTTCTCTTCGTTCATCACCACCATGATGTCGTAGGCAGGCTGGTTGTAGACGAGCAACTTGCCGTGGCGGTCGTAGATGACGCCACGCGAAGGATATTCCACCTTCTTGAGAAAGGCGTTGCTGTCTGCACTCTTGCGGTAGTCGTCGCTCATCACTTGAAGCGTGAACAGGCGGACGATATAAATCAGGACGATGGCTACCGCCACACCGCCGATCACGAACCGCCGCTTTTCGAGATTGTAATCCTTCATTTCCGGTTGCCTCTCGTTTTATCAGTTTCTCACCTTTTCGATGGCAAGCAGCAAGGCGATGGTCAATACGGCACTGCCGCCCACGCACTTTGCCCACAGGAGAATGTTGAAGAAGTTGAACATTTCCAAAGAGAAGAACACGAGACAATAGACCAGCACGATGATGATGGTGTAGTAGACGAATGAGGCTACACCCAAGGTCTTCATCGAAGGCTGCAGGTCGTCGGCACTGTCGCGGGGAATGAACGGTTCGACCACATAGGGCTGCAGGAAACCGATGAATGTCATGGCGGCGGTCGCTACTCCGGGCGTGTCGGAAAACATGTCGATGATCAGTCCGAAGGCAAAGCTCCAGAGCAGTATCCCCCATTTGGGATAGTTGCGGCGGAACATCAGCACCATATAGATATAAAGCAACGGTGTGGCGCAGTCGAACAGGTGAATGTTGTTGAGCACCAGCACTTGTGCCAGACACAAGATGAAGAAAAATAGAACGCTTTTGATGAGTTCCAGATTCATTTGCTGTTAGATCCTTTCGTGAATGATGTTTGTCCGCCGGGGCGGCGTTAGTTCTGTTTGGGCTTGATGGAGTCTTGGGCGGCGCGGAGCAACTTGACGCGCTCTTCCATCACCTTGTCGTCGATGACGCATACGTCGCGCAGATTGCCGAAGTCGACAGACAGTTTCACTTCCAGTCGATAGGAAAGTCCGTCCTTCGAGTTGTACACTTGCTGTATTTCGCCCACCATCACGCCCGGCGGGAAGATAGAAGAATAGCCGTTGGTCACCACCTTGTCGTGCTTTCTGAAGTGTGCATGGCGCGGGATGTCCTCCACATAGGCGATGTTGGATGCACCGCCCTTCCATCTCAGATAGCCGAAATAGCCGCGGTTCTTTATCGTGCAACTGATGTTCGACTGGGAGTTGAGCACGGGGATGACGATGGAGTAGTGTGCCGAAACGAGGTATACCACGCCCACCACGCCATTGCCGCACGCCACGCCCATATCCTTGTGCACGCCGTCTTCGCTGCCTTTGTCTATGGTGATGAGGTTGTCGAGCCTGTCTACGCTGCTGCTGATCACCTTGGCGGGTATCAGCCCGAACTGGCTCAGGTATTGCATCTGTCCGTTGGCAACTGCCGCAGAGTCCTTGGTCTTGTCGATCAAGGCTTCTTCCAGATGCTTCACCTGTTGTTCCAGCTTGAGGTTGCGCTGCGTGAGGTCGGCGTTGACGGCAGACAAGCCGAAGTATGACTTCACCTGCGCGTCTGCTTCATACACCTTTCCCACAACAGCATTTGCCGAAGTAAACCACACGCTGCCCTGATAGTTGTTGTATCGGAAGAGCAGAACCATGCTGATTACTTCGAGCAAAATGAATAGAAACCAGTGGTTGTATTTTGCAAGAAACTCTGTCAAGTTATGCATAATCCACTTGTTATCTCATCAAGAACGAGAACTTGTCTACGTTCTTCAATGCGACGCCTGCACCCTTTGCCACGCTGTGGAGCGGATCCTCTGCAATGTGGAAGGGAATGTTAATCTTGTCTGTGAGACGCTTGTCGAGTCCGCGGAGCAATGCACCGCCACCACTCAGGTAGATGCCGTTCTTCACGATGTCGGCATAAAGTTCGGGTGGCGTGTTCTCCAGTGCAGAGAGCACGGCGTTCTCAATCTTCGCCACGGTCTTGTCCAGACAGTGTGCAATCTCCTGGTAGCATACAGGCACTTCCATCGGCAGTGCGGTGATGCGGTTCGGTCCGTGCACGATGTAGTCTTCGGGAGCTTCCTCACCGAGGTCGGTAAGTGCGGAGCCTACATGAATCTTGATACGCTCTGCCATACGCTCGCTCACCTTCACATTGTGCTGGCGGCTCATGTATTCCTGGATGTCTGCGGTCAGGTCGTCGCCGGCGATACGGATCGAGTTGTTCGACACGATGCCGCCCAGTGAGATCACTGCGATTTCGGTGCTACCGCCGCCGATGTCTACAATCATGTTGCCCTCGGGTGCTTCCACGTCAATGCCGATACCGATAGCGGCTGCCATCGGTTCGAAGATCAGATACACGTCGCGTCCGTCGGCATGTTCTGCAGAGTCGCGCACGGCACGCAGTTCCACTTCGGTAGAACCCGAAGGCACGCCGATGACCATGCGGAGTGAGGGTGAGAACAGACGGCTGCCCGTGTGCACCATCTTGATGAGTCCGCGCATCATCTGTTCGCATGCCGTAAAGTCGGCAATCACACCGTCGCGGAGCGGGCGGATGGTGCGTATGTTGTCGTGAGTCTTTTCATACATCATTTTGGCTTTCTCGCCCACGGCAATCATCTTGTCCGTACGGCGGTCGAGAGCCACGACCGAAGGTTCGTCCACCACAATCTTGTCATCGCTGATGATGATGGTGTTGGCAGTACCCAGGTCCATCGCTATTTCCTGAATAAACGAGAAAAATCCCATATCTTTGAGTATGTTTTGTTTGAAGTTGCTTATTTGGCAAACCAGGCGTGGATGGCTGTGTCGTAGTGGCTGCTCACGCCGAATGCATGCTCAGCGAAAGCCTTGCGGTCTTCGATGTCGGTCTGTGCGCCTTTCTTGTTGAGGATGTCGAGCAGCATGCTGTATTCTGCCTTGCTGGGCACGATGACCACGTCTTTGAAGTTCTTGGCTCCGGCACGGATCAGAGAGATACCGCCGATGTCGATCTTCTCGATGATGTCTGCATCAGAGGCACCGCTTGCCACGGTCTGCTCGAAGGGATAGAGGTCGACGATGACGAGGTCGATTTCAGGGATTTCGTATTCCTTCATCTGCTCTTGGTCTCCTGCATTGTCACGGCGTGCCAGGATGCCTCCGAAGATTTTCGGGTGCAGGGTCTTTACTCGTCCGCCGAGGATCGATGGATATGTGGTCACGCTTTCTACGGCCTGACATTCATAGCCGAGCGATTCGATGAATTTCTGTGTACCTCCGGTGGAAAGGAATTTCACACCTTCTTCGTTCAGTTTGGCAAGCAGTTGGTCCAAACCGTCTTTGTGGAAGACCGATACGAGCGCGGTCTTGATTTTCTTTGTTTCAGCCATTTTAATGTACATTATAATTTGTGACTGCAAAGTTACGAAAAAGCGGTTATACGGCATAATCTTTGCTTGAGAATTTATTGTTTTTCTGTGTGCTTGTCCGCCCCGGCTGTGGGGAGGCTGCATTATTTTATGAAAACAAAGCTTAAAAACTCGCATTTTTTCTGTCTTTTTGTGTAATTTTGCAGTCTATCAAGCGTACACTACAAAAAGATTATGGCGTTACAGAAATCCAAATACTTGGTCACTAACGACCGTGACATGCAGTGGGGATTGACCGTCAGTACGGTGGGGTATGAAGAAATCCTGCCAGGCGACGGCTATCCGACCCGCGGCCATGCGGATGGCTATTTCTTCGATTTGGAAAAGGGACGGACTCTCAACGAGTTCCAGTTGCTCTATCTCACGGAAGGTGAAGGCGTGTTCCGTTCCGAACACCTGCAGGAGACGCACATCGCTGCTGGCGACTTGTTCCTTCTCTTCCCGGGCGAAACGCACAGCTATCATCCCAACCCCGCGAAGGGATGGCATGGCTATTGGATCGGTTTCAAGGGTCGCAACATCAACGACCGTGTGAAGGCTGGGTTCTTGTCGGTCAAGAAACCCATTTACCATGTGGGCTTCTCCGAAGAGATTGTCAGCCTCTACGAGTCGGCTCTCCGTGCTGCTCAGGAGGAGGCTCCCTATGTGCAGCAGATCCTTGCCGGCATCGTCAACCATCTGATCGGGTTGATGTATGCGTTGGAGCGCAACATCATCCTCAGCAAAGACAGCATCCATATGGATATGGTGAGCCGTGCACGGCTGCGCATACGCAGTTCGCTGGAGAGCAACCTCACCATTCAGCAAATTGCCGAAGAGATGGGCATGAGCTATTCCAACTTCCGAAAGCTCTTCAAGGAGTTTGCCGGCATCTCGCCGTCGCTCTACCAGCAAGACCTCAAGCTGCAGCGGGCGAAGGAGCTTCTGTCCACCACGGACATGAGTATCAAGGAGATTGCCTACCAACTCAACTTCGAGTCGCCCGACTACTTCTCGTCCAAGTTCCGCAGCAAGACGGGGCACAAACCGAGCGAATACCGCAACCAGACACGCTGACGGGTCAAATCTTAGTGAAAGAATATCAAATTGTCGTGCCGCAGCTTGCCTATTGTCGCTAACTTTGCGCACTGATAACCAATCAAAACAGACAACTCTAAACTTAAAGATATGAAAAGTATATTAGAAGGTCGCCCCGCCTTGAAGAAAGAGGTAGAGAAGATTGCCGAAGTAGCAGGCTATCTTTGGCAGAACGGATGGGCAGAAAGAAACGGCGGAAATATCACCGTCAACGTGACAGATCTCGTGGATGACGAAATCCGTCAGCTTCCTGCCATCAGCGAAGTGAAGCAGATTGGCGTTACGCTCCCTCATCTGAAGGGTTGCTATTTCTATTGCAAGGGCACGGGCAAGCGCATGCGCGACTTGGCACGCTGGCCGATGGACAACGGCAGTGTGATCCGCATCCTTGACGATTGTGCCAGCTATGTGATCATTGCCGACAACCCTGTGATGCCTACCAGCGAACTTCCTTCACACCTCACCGTGCACAACCACCTCATCGAGAGCGGATCTCCTTACAAGGCTACCGTGCATACCCATCCGATCGAGCTGGTGGCTATGAGCCACAACCGTCAGTTCTTGGGCAAGGACGTGCTCACCAACATTCTGTGGAGCATGATTCCCGAGACCAAGGCATTCTGTCCGCTGGGTCTTGGCGTGGTGCCTTACGAGTTGCCAGGCAGCAATACGCTGGCAGACGCAACCCTCAAGGAACTGGAAGACTACGATGTGGTGTTGTGGGAGAAGCATGGCGTCTTTGCCAAGGGCTTGGACGTGATGGATGCCTTCGACCAGATCGATGTGCTCTCCAAGAGTGCCAAGATCTACATCAATTCCCGTTGTATGGGCTATGAGCCCGAGGGAATGAGTCAGGAACAGATGGCTGAAATGACCAAGGCTTTCAATCTGCCGAGATAATTCATGCATTTATAATGGGTCACCTGCAAAAGCGTGTGGATAGCTAAACACAATAAAGCTCCTAACATTAC
>CAVJZZ010000009.1:0-57248 GCA_963654295.1 Lachnospiraceae bacterium
ACAACAAGCCCATCGGCAGAATTAAGTATGCACTAAATTAATTCCGCCAACGGGTTTATTTAAGTCTATGCCCTTTAATCGGAGCGCATTACTTATTCTATCAAGAGTGGAATATAATTTTCGACCAGCAAAGTCCTTGTCCCAACCAAGATAGTTATCACCAGTATCGTCTGGAATTTCGACAGTGTATAGATTCCTTACAGGCTTCTTGTTTTCTGCTTCATTATACACTCTTTCTGCCTCTTCGGATCTTGCCTTTGCTTCAAGCATTTCGCCTCTTAGGGTCAAAACTTCTGCTTCTTTGTCTTTCAGTGATTTCTCATAGTAATCATGAAGATCGTCACTGAGATTTTTATCAGCAATGCTGCGTTTTAGAAATTGCACATTGGCTACAGCGAGTTCGTAATATGCTTTTTTATTAACATAAGAGACGTTTGCCTCATAATAATCATTCCATTCTGCATACGTAGCCCCACTATGCTTCTTGGCATTTTTTACAGCATAGCTTCTGGCTATCCCCTCGACCTCACTCACATAAGTACCCCAACCATAGGCTTGCGCTCCTTCCCCACTGTTCATAAAGGAATGATCAAAGTGATCGAAGTCAGCCTGTGAGCCATGATAAACTTTCTGTTTGTGAATTTTAGCGTCGTTCTCAATGGCAGTCTCAGCATCTTTTCGTATCTTTGCAGCGTCTATGTCAAGGATAGCGTTTCGGACGTGTGTATCAAGGGCGGCGTTTCGCTGAGCATTGGTAGCCTTGTCTGACATCTCAGCCCACATGGTTATGGTCTCCATATCATCTGGGCTGTTTTTGTATTCCTTCTCGGCTACCACTACATACCCATTGCTCAACTCCTTGTAGAACCGGATAGACCTGCGTCCTGTCACGTCAGTACTCCCTTCCTTTACATAGTCTGGAGCTGTCATGATGTAAGGAAGCAACTCAAAGTCTTCGTCTCTCAGAGGAATACTGTTCTCTGAAAGTTTCGTTCCGTCCTCTCCGTGGTTCTTCTTGGCATGAGCCACGCCGTTTGCAGTGATGTTGTGACTATCAAAGTCACGTCCCATCTCCTTTCTTATCATGGCTTGCGTAGCCGAAGGAAGGTCGATAGAGAACACCTTGCCACGCTTGCCGTCCTTTAACCAAGTTTTGATAGCTTTGGCAGCTTTGGTCAGCCCGCTAAGCATGGCTTGTTTCTTGATTTCTACACCATTACTCTCCACATCCTCCAATGCACGCTGCCCAGCCTTCTCATCCGTCACCACCTCGACACCCGTCTGCTTGGTTATCTCCGTGGCAATGGTTTTCAGTGCCTCGTCTACTTGGCGCTGAGGCTTGCTTACTTCTTCTGTTCCTTTTCGATCTGAAACGTCTTTGTCAGAGCCATTACCTCCGACATCTCCGGGTTTTCCTTGCGGATTTTGTTCCACAGTTCTATGGTCTCCTTCGGCAGATAAAACATCGACATTCTGCCGCTCTCGTGCCGTATCTCTAACGGCATCAAGTCCTTGTTTTCGTTGTCTGTCATTTTCTCTTTCTTTAAATGCTTGTTTTGCGATATTTAATAATGTAGGATTGTCTGTAATTTCAGACATGGCATCTACACCATGTTTGTAGGCGTATGTAACGAGATGCGCCAAAGCTTCGTCTGCCAACATCCGTAAAGCGTCAGTATCTTTCATCTTGGCTGCCGCATCTGTATAGTGGGTAGTATTTGCCACCATCTCCACAACAGACTCCAACTCGCCTCTTGTCAACTCGTGCGTGTCTTCAACTGATGCAACAAGCATTTCAACACGCGAGGGGTCGTTGGCATTGTCTGCATGAACAGACTCGTGTTCAAATGTCTCTCGCAACATGGCAGAGTCCGTACCTTGTTCAAGACAGATATACACCTTGCCGTCTTCGTAATAGCCTGGCAGATGTCTACCTTCGGGAATGTTCTCTATAAGAGATCTGTCTCCTTCCGTCTTGGCAGCGTCAGCCATATCTTTTGTGGTTCGGAGTATCGCTGGTTCATCATACCCATGCTCGCGAGCATATTCTTTCACATAGTCTTCCATGGAGTCAAGGATACGCTCCCGCTCCTCCCCTTCGGCGGTTTTCAGTTGCTCTACCGCTGCTTTATACCCCGCATCATCTACAATTTTGTGGGTAGCATCGTTTACTTGCCGTTCTTCGCCAACTGCTCCTCCTGCTTCTTTTGCAGGTTCTTCATGGCTTGCAGCATGATTGCCGCCTTCTCCATTTTGATGTCCTTCTTTGTTTCCATATAGCTTGATTTCGTTTTCTTTGATTACTTTGCTCACTTCAAGGAACTGCTTCACCAGCTCCTCATGTGAAAGGTTCTCCCCGAAGACGTCTGCCTCGCCCGTGTTCCGCACCTTGGCGATGTTGTTGTACTCTGCCATCAGGTCGCGGAACAAGGAAGCGTTGCCCTCCAATGCCTGTGCAATGGCTTGCGTCACTTGTGAATATTTGTCCCTTGCCGACGCCTCAAAGACGTTGTCCTGGCGCAAGTAGTCGTCCACGGTCATCTTGGAGCGCTTCGCCTCATAGAGCAACTTGATGGCGCCGTCTATCTCGTCACGCAAGGAGTATTCGCCGAGCTTCATGTTCTCCATCACCGAACGGATGCCGTTCAACGCCTTGGTCTTCAAACCGCCGTCTATGCCCAGCATGCGGATGGTCTCTTCCTTGAAGATGCCGCCAAGCAACAGGTTCTTCACCATTTCCTTGCCCTGTGCCGACAGACGCTCGCCGTTGGCTTCCAACAGTTCTGCCACATCGTTCTGTCCGATGATGTCTTTGTTCTTCAACGTCTTGATAAGGTCATTTATTGCCTTGGAATTGTTAAAGAATGCGTCAAGACTGCCACTGCCCTCTATTTCAGAGATGATGGCACCCACTTCATCGGCACTCAACTTCTTCGAGTTTGCCACCGCCTGCTGCGTGTTGCTCTGCGTCTTCTTCTCGTTCCGGTTGAACTTGGCGAAGGTGGCGGTGTCGTAGGGCAGAGGCTCATCGGGAATGAACACGATGCGGGCGTGGTCGAGCTTGTCGAGGTCTTCCGCTTTCATGCCGAAGCCTCCTGCGTTCTCGTTTCTCGCTTCTACATACTTCCCGTCCGTCCCCTTCTTTGCGGCTATCTGTCCCGCCATGGTTCTGCCGTTGCCGCTGAGCGTTCTGCCGTTCGGGTTCACCACCGGCACGTCCATCAATGCCTGACCGCCATAGTCTGCCGCCATGGTCTCCGTGAAGGCTTGCGCATCCTTGTCGTTCTCATAGTCGCGGTCGTTTACCGTATGTCCGTTCTCGTCCAAAGGCACGCCCTCATGCGGTTTGTATCCATTGAACGGGTCATGACTCGGGATAAGCACACTGGCAGGAACGGCAACATAGCGTCCCTTGATCTTCTCGCTGTTCGGCAGAGTGATGGTGCCACGTCTGCCTTCTACCTTCGGCGCTTCCACGAAACGCCGTTCGGCTTCTGTCTGTGCTTCTGTATTCTGCTCGGCAGGCTTCGTTTCGGGTTTCGTCATGGCCTCTGCCACCTTCCTTGCCGTCATGGCTTTCTTGATTTCGCGTGCCTTTTCAAGCTGCGCCTCTGCGATGGCTACGGCTTCCTGGTTGGCTTTGCGTGAGGCTATCTTTTCGGTCATGGTCTTGCCCTTCACCTTGGCACTCTTGGCTGCTTTCAGCACCTTCTCCATGTCCTTGATGTCGCTGTCAAGCTGCTTCTCGGCATCCTTGTCGAAGTTTTCCTCATAAAATCTCGCTCCGTCCTCGGCGCTCATCTGCATAAAGTCAGGCTCTCCCTTCGCATCAACAGGCACCGCCGTCCCGTCCGCAAATGTTAAACTGCCGCCTCCCTCTTGCATGTTTGAAGTTTTGTTCTTATCTTTGCTTGTGGAAAGTTCAGGCGAATTGATACCGAGCCCGAGGGTTTGATTGTCGGAAGAAGTAGAACCCTGCGAATCGCTACGAGGAACCGACTCTTCCATCTGCGTTTTCGGATGCAGACTGGGCTCTCCTTTTACAAAGACAACTTTGCCTTCTTGCATAAGTTTCTTGATTCGATTTGCACTTTTCTCTTGATTAGAAATTACTACTTCCTTGCCGTCTTTCTGTACTGTCACCGAGGCGAAATGATACATCCTCTCACCATCTTTCCCGACAAAAGACTTCACGAATATATATGAGCTATTGCGCTCAGCAGTATCACCTTCTTTGGCTTGACTTGCATCCTCAATGATTACATCTGGGTTTTCAAGCGTTGGTTTCACCATGCCAAGTTTACCGCGTCTTCCAAGTTGTGCAATCTTCAAGTATTGGTTTTCTCCCATCTTCACCTCTCCAAATGGAGTTGAGACAATGCCATCCTCTCCAAATTCAGCAGTCCAGTTCTCAGGAGTAAGTTCCAACTCTCTTGCCGGTTCCGCACGCTCTTCCATTTCAGAAACAAGTCCATCTGCCTCTTCCTTGGAAAGAGACTGCCCAACTTTGTTCTGCAAAGATTTCGCCACCTTATATAATTCGGGACTCTCTTGTTTCAGTTGCCCCTCTTGCTTTTTCCCGGTTTCAGTCTGTGCCTTGCTTTCACCTTCTTCTTGCGCCGCCCCTTCACCTTGTGCTGCCGCAGCCTCGGCATAAGCCTGGGAATTGATGTTCTGCAACTTCTGCCGATACTCATTGCCGAAGTCCTCCGGCTTCTGTGTCTGGAACAGTGTAACATCCTTGGCTTTCACGCATACCGTCTCGCCGGCATTCGGGTCAAAGCAGACAAGCATGTCGCCCACTCCTTCCTTTGCCTTGCCGGTGGTGGAGTCGAAAGCCATGTCACCAGAGCCGACAACAAGCATTCTGCCGTCCTCGCCCTGCACCCAAACAACTTGCTCGCCATTGGACTCTTGTCCGTTGAACGTGCCGTGGTGCCTCCAATCCTGCACATAAGCAGAAACCTTTTCCTCTATCTTCTGCTGCGTAGCATGCTGCATGCCCTGCACTCTTGCATTGGCATTGATATACTTGGCAAAAGGAATAAGGTCGTCTTCCGTCAGACCATTGTCAATAAACCATTGGTATATCTGAGGATTGGTCAACCCTTGGTCCTTCAGTTTTTTGTAATTCTGCCCAAAGACATCATTGTCTTCGATGAACTGATCCAACTCCTTCTCTGCCTCGCTCAGATTGTTCAGCTCCTGTTTCACTGCCTCGCCATTCGGTTTCTCTGTGCCAAGACCATTGTCTGCCGCCACATCTTTACCTTGTTGCACGCTCTGCTCTTCATGCACCTTCTCATCGGGAAACAACTCCTTTTCAAAGGCACGGCGCAACGAGACGCAGG
This sequence comes from Lachnospiraceae bacterium, assembly GCA_963654295.1. Taxonomy (GTDB): domain Bacteria; phylum Bacteroidota; class Bacteroidia; order Bacteroidales; family Bacteroidaceae; genus Prevotella. The sequence continues at coordinate 5,352 of CAVJZZ010000009.1, forward strand.
CATTCTGCTCTTCCACGCTCCGCTTCATCGGCTCCTTGCCTTGGAATGCCTTAATCAGTTCTCCCCTGGTCATCCCGTTCTCGGCAGCAACCCTTTCCATGATTTCCATAATCTTGCCGTGGTTGGCAACATAGTCTTGATACTCCTGGAATATCACAGACTTCGGGTCTTTCATGCCGGCAGTAATAACCTTGTTCTCTTCGCTCTCGTCCACGGTCTTGCTCTCATCAAATCCCTTGCTGAGCATAAACTCCTTGCGCAGGTTCGTGATGGGGTAAAGGCATAACGTTGATATTATAGAAAATGTATAATAGAATTTGTATAATTCTGTAAAAGGAGCTATCTTTGCATTGATGAATGTACACGTTAGGACATTCTAACGCTATTGAAACATACTTATAAGTTAATGGCTAATGGTGTCATAACGAAACTTCATGGCAAGTATTCGCTCAACGAGCAGTTCTTTGATATTTAGATAAATAAGATGTATGGCAAGGGGCTCTCGATATAGAAAACTCCGCAAATGTTAAACCGCCACCTCACTCTTGTAAGTTTGAAGTTTTGTACTTATCTTTGTACATAAAGAAAAATGATGGGACTTGGAGCAGAAGCAGAGAAACTGCTCAGCATAGCATCAAACCTATAGGACAGATACAATTCAATTGACCATGACAACGAAGGAAATAGACGAAAAGTCGTTAGACAACGCACATCGCCTCTATGAATCAGGCGATATAGATAGAATTCCTGTTGGTACGACGGCAGGTCTGCAACAGATACACCATTATCTGTTTGAGGACCTGTACTCATTTGCCGGTGTCATTCGAGACAAGAATATTGCCAAGGGTGGTTTTCGCTTTGCCAATAGCCTCTACCTTGAAGCAGCTCTCTCTGCTGTGGAGAAGATGCCCGAAGATTCCTTCGAGCACATCATAGAGAAGTATGTCGAGATGAACGTGTGTCATCCTTTCATGGAGGGCAACGGCCGCTCCACCCGCATTTGGCTCGACATGATGCTTAAACGCGCCCTCGGCAAAGTGGTCAACTGGCAGTATGTGGACAAAGACCTATACCTCTCGGCAATGGAACGCTCACCCATCAACGACCTCGAACTGCGCTACCTTCTCTCGCAGAACCTCACTTCTGACACGGATAACCGCGAAGTGATATTCAAGGGAATAGAGCAGAGCTATTATTACGAGGGGTATGAGAAGTGACCCCATTGATTAATGAGGGTATACCTCATCTGCCTTCGAGGCTATACCTCATTGCCCATCGAGGGTATACCTCGTTGCCCATCGAGGCTATACCTCATTTTTCGCCGAGGTATAGACGTGAGTTAAAAATAGATGCGCTATAGGAGTAATGTTTCAATATTTTTGTAACTTTGCGGTATAAATCCTATTTGAAGAAACAGGACGATATATTGTTAAGGTCAGTAAAATCACGCTCAGATGAAAACATTATTCAAATTCAACTTTCTGCTCTTCATCCTCGTATCACAAATTATCTCGGGATGCGAAGCACAGAATCAATCTACTCCTACCGCCTCCTATTGGGACGGCGACAGCGCATGGTATCATGCCACAAACCCTATCGATGCAAACAAGGTCGACTTGATATACCTGGTGTCTACCAATGTGGTGTCGGCAACCGACAAAGACGGCAAAGAGACCTATTGTTCTCTGCTTACGACAGAGGACAGACAAGCCCTGGATGCCGAGTTCGCCTACACGGAAGAACACATCGGACAGAACGACTTCAACTACATTGCCCCCTATTACCATCAATTCACCTTTGATGCCATCAATCTGTCCACAAGCCAGTTTGATGCACAATATAATAAGGTGAAAGAAGAGGTGTGCGAGTCGTTCGACTACTACATGAGCCACATCAACAACGGCAGGAAGTTTGCCCTCGTTGGTTTCTCGCAGGGAGGAATGTTGGTACTCGACGTGCTAAAACACATGACCGATGAACAATACAACCAGATGGTAGCCGCCTACGCCATCGGATACCGCATCTCATCGGATGACACCCGATGCAGACACATTGTTCCCGCCACCGACGAGAGCACGCCAGGCGTTACCGTTTCCTACAATTCTGTGCTCAGCACCTCCGGCATCTGGCCATTCGTGGCAAGTGGGGCTACAGCAGCAATCAACCCTGTCAACTGGAAGACCGACGCCACACCGGCAACGTTCACCTATGAGAACACCACACACACCGTGCATCTTGACCCGACGACCAATCTTCTCATCGTAGAAACAGACAAAGCCGACGAATACCGCACGTGGAACAGCAACCCTGTATACCAAAGTGCCCACGTCAGCCTCGACTGCCTGCACCACTGGGACCTGTTGTTCTACACCTCGTTTATCCACGACAACATTCTCAAGAGAGCCAAATCTGCCAATGGAAAATAAGCAATATCCTTGCATGCCACTATATTTATTTTTGTTAAACAATGCCAATATCCGAGCACCAAAACCGAGGGTATTCCGTTATATAATAAAATACATATAATATGACAGCAAGCAACCATATGCACACACAGCCATCCGATAACGAAATGCCTAACCCTTTCGAAATACGCCGTGCACTGCTTGAGAGCAGATGTGCGGACAGCACCAAAGCCGCTTTCGATGAGTTCAAACGACGGAACGGCAAAGAACGTCACCACTCAACAGCCAAGAAAATCTCGATTTCCGTTCTGTTGGCAGCTGCATGCTTCATCGGCATCCTCTTTGCCTTGAGATGGACCAAGGCGGAAGACACGCCACAAAACGACCAACTGGCAAAGCTCGGAAACGTGGTATACGAGGCCCAGCCACAGCGGAAATACATCTGCATCGACACAGGAGGAAAGACCATCGAACTGGACCCCGCATCAAAGAACCAGAAAGACGGAATCATATTGACCGACAACAACGAGATTCAGGTATTTAACGTGCCAAGCGACAATCACGACATCACCACGCTGTCTGTGCCACAAGGACAGCAAGCCAAAATCATGCTCGACGACGGAACAGTCGTCTGGATGAACGCAGACAGCCGCTTGACGTTCCCGCGTCATTTCCACGACAAGGGGACAAGAGAAGTGGAACTCGTGGGAGAGGCATATTTCGAAGTGACCCACGACGAAGAGCGCCCGTTCATCGTCAACTGCAACGACGTGAAGACAACAGTGCTCGGAACCAAATTCAACATACATTATTATAAAGGTGAAAAGCCCATCGTGACGCTCGTCAGCGGAAAGGTCAGCGTCACCCACGACAAACAGGAAGCCCTGCTATATCCCGAGCAGACCGTGAGCTTCACAGAAAACGGCGAGGACATGGACATCACCACTGCCGACCTCGACGTGGTGACGAGCTGGATGAACGGCACCTTCTATTTCGACGGACAAACGCTGCAGGAAATTTTATCCGAAATCGGAAGATGGTATAACACCAACATCGTGTTCAGCTCAGACAAACACCTCAACGAGAAACTGCACTTCAACACCGAGCGCAGCCACAGCCTGAAAGACATCATCAAACAATTACAGATGATATGCACCGCCAAAATGCGGCTCACAGACAAAGCACTGATTGTAGACTAATCAGTGCTTTGTCATTTCATAACGTCAAGAATAGTCCACATAGACTATCTTTTCGCACGTTTTAACATCAATTAAAGGTACAAATTCCATATTCTTCACGTAACCACAATATAAGGACTTATAGAATATAGAGACAAATAAAGATGCGAACAAGCACACGAAAGAAAATGAGAGCAAGAGTAAAGAGAGATTTGTTGACACTCTTGTTGTTTGTAACAACCCTTTCCACCTTCGCGCAGCACAAACCGATATCCGTCTCGTTCAACAACGAGAAGGCTACGGTGGCATTGCGCAAAGTAGAGAAGATGTCGGGAAAGAAGATTCAGTACAACTACAATGATGTGAACTTCAAGGTAACACTCAGCATGACAAGCAAGTCTGCCGAGCAAGTGGTCAACGCCATTATCCAGAACCACGGACTGAGAATCGACTCGAAGGGCGAGAATATCGTCATCATCAAGGATGCGAATACGCCCAAGGAGCAGGTCGATCCCATGTCCGTACAAGGTATCGTGGTCGACGAGAAAGGCGAAAGCATTATCGGTGCCGTGGTGAGAAACCGCGGCAGCAAGACCAATACCGTGACCGATGCGAACGGCAGGTTCTCGCTGAAGGCCAACTCGGAAAACGTGACGCTCGACATCAGCTATCTTGGCATGCAAGACGCACAATGGAGCGGCAAGCGTGGAGAGTGGGCACTGGTATTGATGAAGGATGCAAGCCACACGCTGAACGATGTGGTCGTGACCGGTTATCAGCAACTGGACCGCCGCAACCTCACCTCTTCCGTTGTGTCGAAGAATATGGACGAGCTGATGCGTGGCGGTGTGAGCGACGTTTCAAAGATGCTCGAAGGACAGATTCCCGACCTTATCACCACCTCAGCCAGCGGTGAAATCAATGCCACCAGCAAGATCCGCATCCGTGGAACTTCCACTCTCATCGGCAACCGCGAGCCTTTGTGGGTGCTCGACGGTGTGATCCTCACAGACCCTATCAGCCTTACCTCCGACGTGTTGAACGACCCCGACTACGTAAACCGTATCGGTAACGCCATCGCAGGCATCAACCCTCAGGACATCAAGCGTATCGACGTGCTGAAAGACGCTGCCGCCACCGCACTCTATGGTACGCGTGCCGCCAATGGTGTCATCGTTGTCACCACCAAGAGCGGACGTGAGGGCAAGCCCATCGTGTCGTATACCACCCAACTCACCGTGCGCAAACGCCCCTACTACACCGACAGCAAGATCAACTTGATGAACTCTGCCGAGCGCATCGAATTCTCACAGTATCTTACCGACCGTCACTTCAGTTTCCCGTCAGACATGCCTCAGACGGGCTACGAGTATGCCCTCAAGCAATACTACAACAACCAGCTGACGCACGACGAATTCCTGGATCAGATTAACACGTTGGCAGCACAAAACACCGACTGGTTCAAACTGCTCACGCACAATTCGTTCTCCCAGGACCACTCGGCGAGCATCTCTGGCGGTTCAGATAAAGTAAGGTATTACACCTCCATCGGCTACACCGACCAGGACGACGTGATCAACAACACGACCAACCGCCGATACACGGCGATGGCAAAAATCGACATGACGCTCAGCAGCAAGCTGCAACTCCAGGTGAACCTCAACGGATATCTCAACAACCGCGAGTATTCGGCAGGAGATGTCAACTTGATCAACTATGCCTATACGACAAGCCGTTGTATTCCTGCATACGACTCAGACGGCAGCTACCACTTTTATCAGAAGAAGAGCAGCCGCGGCTATTTGAAATACAACGCCCTGTTTGAAGACGAGAACAGCAGTACGGAGCAAGAGACCAACTCCGTTACAGCCACGTTCAACCTCCGCTACCAGCCTATCAAAGACCTGTTCTTCAACGCCGTATTCTCCGCCAACGTGCAGAATGCAAGCGTAGAGACCTGGTATGGAGAGCAGTCGTATCACACCGCTGTGCTACGCGACTGCGACTATGGAGAAGAGCCTGCCAAGGATATCTATGACGCTCTGCCCTACGGTGGCGAACTCACCACGCAAACCAACAAGACAGTGGGGTGGACAGCACGTTTGCAGGGAAACTACAACAAATATTTCGGCGAGAGCATGGAGCACAACATCAACGTTGCACTCGGCTTTGAAGCCAGTTCTACCCACGCCAAAGGCTACAACTATACACAACGCGGCTACTACAAAGACCGCGGCATGTCGTTTGCTACCAACATTCCATCAGACTTCACCGCCTATTGGAACTGGATGCAGACCAACGTGCCTACCTTGTCGAACAACAAGACCAACATCGTTTCTGCATACGCCACGCTGTCGTATACGTTCAAAGACCTCTTCACGGTGAACGCCAATGGCCGTTACGACGGATCCAACCAGTTCGGAAGCAGAAGTAAGGAGAACCTGCTCCCCATCTGGTCTGTATCGGGCAACCTCAATCTCCGTTCACTCATCGACATCCAGAAAGAATGGGTGAACGACATCCGTCTGAAGGCTTCGTATGGCGAGCAAGGCAACATGCTCGACAACCAGACGCCGGAGCTTATCATCAAGAAGGGCAACATGAACTCGTTCTACAACGAGATGACATCCACGGTCGCCTATTTTGCCAACCCTGACCTGAAGTGGGAGAAGACCAAGTCGACCAACCTCGGACTGGAGTCGAGCTTCTTCGACAACCGTCTGCAATTCGAAGTGGAATATTACCACAAGAAGACCACCGACGCGTTTATGAACAAGACCATCTCAGACGTGAACGGCTACACTTCTTACGTGGTGAACTCGGGTACGATCACCAACAGCGGTTTCAACTTCACGTTGACGGCAACGCCCATCAAGTGGAAAGACTTCTACTGGATATTCTCGGGCAACCTCTCAAAGGTATACAACAAAGTGCAGACTGCACCCGGTGCAGAAACATACACGAGAAGCGACTTCCTGACGGGTAACGCCGTCGTACAGGGTCAGCCTATCGGCACATTCTATTCCTATCGCTTCGTAGGTCTCAATCCTATTGATGGAGGCCCTATCATTGACGACTGGGAAGAACGCCATGGCGAGTTGGTCGGCGGTGATGAATACAGCACCTACACCAAAGTGCTGGTTGCATCGGGCAAGCGTGAACCCGACATCACGGGAAGCATCAACAACACCTTCACCTACAAACAGTGGAGACTGAGCACCACATTGCTCTACAACCTCGGTGCCAAGACCCGTCTGTTCCGTCTGTTCGACGGCTTCAGCGGCGGCACGGCATTTGCTTCAGACAAGAACATCAGCAAGGACTTCCTGAAGCGTTGGCAAAAGCCCGGCGACGAGAAGACAACCAACATTCCTTCCGTGATGGGCACCGGAGACGCCGGATATTACAACTACTCCACCCACTGGACCAGTGAAGGCGTGGCATGGACCGGCGCCCGAATCGGCAACAACTATTGGGAAATGTATGACTACAGCACTGCCCGTGTGGTGAGTGCCGACTACATCAAGCTTTCATCGTTGGCGCTCACCTATGAGTTCGACCGCAAGACGCTGGACCGTATCGGCCTCAACCGACTCGCCATCACTCTGAGCGGCTACAACCTCCACACATGGTGCGACTCCGCACTGAAGGGACAGACGCCTACACAAGGCGGATTCTCTGAGATCCAACTTGGTGACACGCCAAGCTATACCTTAGGTGTTTCCATCAATTTCTAAAGACAACTCAACATGAAAATCAAGAATATCATCATAGCGTTTTCCACCGTCCTCGCGACCACAAGTTGCGGAGATTTCCTGGAGGAATATTCACAAGACCACGACTACGTGCGCTCTTGGAATGATTTGAACGAATTACTCATCGGTGATTGCTATATGCCCGTCAACGTGGCATCTACGTTCCAAAACCACTCCAATGCGGGCATGTTCCTTCATCTGTTCTCTGACGAAATCGACGACCATGCGACAAGCAACGGAGGCAACTTTCTCGGATATGGCATCCGCCACGAATATTTTGGGTCAATGACCTGGCAGGACCGCTTGGGTGCCAACGAAGACTTCACCACCTTCTACACAGAGAACACCACGTGGACGGCGATGTACAAATACATCAATGTAGCCAACAACATCCTGGCAAGTGCAGAAGACGTGCCGCAGACCACCGACGACGAGATTGCCGGTGTGAACTATGTGAAAGGTCAGGCCCACTTCCTCCGTGCGTTCTACTACTTCTGGTTGACCAACGTGTATGGTCAGCCTTACGACCCGAGCACTGCTGCTACTGTGCAGGGTGTGCCCCTCAAGACGACAAAGGAGGTGCAGGACATCAAGTTCAAGAGAAACACCGTGCAGGAATGTTACAACCAAATCGTCGAGGACCTGCAAGCAGCCGAGAAGGAACTGCATGCAGCGGGAAGCATCAAGCGCAAAAGCATCTACCGTGCCGACTCCATTTCCGCCCAGATGCTGCTGGGCAGAGTCTACCTGTATATGCAAGATTGGGACAACGCCATCACATATGCACAAAAGGTGATCAAGAACCATTCACAGTTGCAGAACCTGAACTCTGTCAAGTCGGGATTTGCCTCCACAGACAATCCTGAGACCATTTTCTCGATGGGTGGCGACGATCTGCCACAGATGTTGTATAACGGCAGAAAGGGTATCACGCTGACCAAAGACCTGTACAACGCTTATGCCAACAACGACTTGCGCAAGTCGCAATGGTACTGGGTATACGGCGATTTCACGGGATGTACAAAAGCTGCGGAAACACAAAACTCATACGCGAAAAACAGTCCCTACTATTACGACTTAAACTACGCATCGACGACCAGACCCATTTCTTCGCTGTATTGGCTCCGCTCAGGCGAAGCTTATCTGAACCTGGCAGAAGCAGAGGCTTACTCCGGTAACGAAGAAGCTGCCCGCGAGGCCATCAACAAGTTGAGGGAAAACCGTTATGCTACCGACGCCAACGACAAAGCCATCACTTCCACAGGCAGCCAGCTCATCACGGATATCCGCAATGAGAGAAAAAAGGAATTGGCGTGTGAGGGACAACGATGGTTTGACTTGCGCCGCTATCGCGTATGCAAGGTGCAACCCGAAAAGATTTCCATCACCCACTATTTCTCCATCTATGAAAGCGACACAGACAGCAATGCTCCCATCGAGACCCGCAAATATGTGCTTGGTGAGGAAGACCCTTCGTGGACAGCCCCCATTCCATACGAAGTGTTGGAGTTCAATGTCGGCATGGAGAGCAATGGCAACATCAGACGTTCATACGAAACCGTAGAAACCGTAAAATAGGAAAATCATGAGAAAATCATTATATATACCTTTTATAATGGCGTTGTGTTGCGCCATGCTGTCGTGCAGCGATGAGAATTCAGACATCGATTATGAAGACCCCACAGACTACTTCATGCCCGCAAAGGATGCCACAGACGAAGTGTCGGTGCTGCGAAGACAGTTTAAAGAAGAGGAGAAATCCTATCTGCTCTTCAACGACACCCTGCAGCACTACTATACAGGAACCGACATCAATGGAGACAAGCAGTATTTCACCGAACTGTTGGATGTGAAATATGCTGTAGGAGGCAACATTACCACTTCAGACAAATACACCTATACGTATCTGACCACAGAGAAATGTATCGATGCAACCGACTATCTGAAGAAATACATCCTCATCCATCTCTCAGACAAGTTGCGTCCGTTCTCATGGTTCCTGGCAGGTACCATCACTGGAAAGAACTCCAGCGGTGCTATCGTGAAGCCGTATGCCGTGTCGGGAGAAAGAACCATCGTGCTGGCTTGTAGTCAGTTGTCTTCATTGACCACGGATGCGAGAAGACAACAGTTGGCTACCCGTCACCTTCTGACCATCATCGGCAATGTGGCGAGCAACAACTCTGCAGCCTTTTCCGACTTCACGACAATATGCAGCCAATATTACAAGACAAATCTGAACACGCCGTCAGGCATGTCTGCCAACGACTATGTGCGCAGCTACGGATTTGCCAGCTCCACCAGTTCATACACTTTCCCCTCACAAGACGATGACATCAGTTCGTTTGCAACGATGGTCATCACCTATACTGACGAACAGATAGAGAGAATCTACGCCAACTATCCGATTGTCGTGCAAAGGGCGAAGCTGTTCAAGGCTGATTTGATCAATTTGGGATACACCTTTTAATTCACCACATTTAAAAACATAGTATATGAAAATAAAATATTTGTCGTGTCTGTTGTCTATATTCCTCTGCACCGCACTCACCTCGTGTGGAGACGACGACGAAACTCCTACAGACAAGATACCTGCATCTGCCGAAGGTACCTATACGGATACACGCGACGGCAATGAATACAAATGGGTGAGATACGGAAACCTGGACTGGATGGCTGAGAACTTCAGATACGACCTCAACGACGACACCAAATGCAAGTTGTATAAAGATGCCAACAACCAGTTGGTGGATGCGAAGAAATACGGTCGTCTGTATACCCATGCAGCAGCCGAAAGCGCATGTCCAGAAGGGTGGCGTCTGCCCACAGACGAAGACTGGAAGAACCTGGAGATGACACTGGGTATGTCTGCGAAAGACGCCAACAAATATGACGAACGGGGAAACATTGCATCGCGAATGTTGAACCGCTATGAGGAGACTTGCGACCTGGGCATCATGCTGGCAGGTTATCACGACCCTTGGCTTGCCATGGGTTCATCAGGATTCATCCGTATCGGTGTATACGGGTTCTACTGGACTGCAAGCCTGGACACGGAACAAGGCAAAGGTGACGGCTATTACTGGTACCGCAAGTTTGTTTTCAACAAAGACTATATCATCCGTCAGAGCACCACAAACGAGATGCTCTTCAGTGTAAGATACGTAAGAGATGCGCAATAAATTCCTGTTTTTGATATTCTTGCTGGGGTTCATCACCATCAAGGCAAACGGCAATGAAGAGTCTGGCGCAGATTCCACGCTGGCGAAAACCATTGACCGGGAAGCACAAGCGGAAGACTTCATCCATGCCTACCTTCTCATGATCAGTGAAGGCGAGCCATATTATTCCACATTCGGACACACTGCCATCCGGTTGGTTTGCCCCTCCAAGAAATTGGACTATTGCTTCACCTTTGAGATGAACTTGAAAGAAAGTTCTTGGTTGGATATCGCAAGAAGAAAAGTTGAAGCGGGATTCGCTTCTGTTCCCTCCGATGTGTTCATCAAGATGTACGCTTCAGAGGGACGTGGAATAACCGCATATGAACTGAACTTATCGCCGAAAGAGAAACAAAACCTATGGAAAGTATTGGACCATGAATGTGCAAACGGAAGAACGTGGAATTTTGACGGCATTTCTATTAATTGCACATCAATGGCTCTCTACGCCATCAACAAGGCGATAGAACCAGCAGAAGTGAAGTTCAAGAAACTTCCACAGGTGGTATACGACGACTTGGGAGTATGGACCGACTACACCACACGCCAATCGCCATGGATAAGAATCGGCATACACATCATTCTGCACGACGTAGACGACAAGGAGACGAAACCGGAAGACTTGCTCACCCCTGCCATGATGAAAACCATCATGCCGTATGTGGTCATCACCGACGAGCACGGCAACCACAGAACATTCACAAAAGGCAAGCCAACCAATGTGCTTCCGCAAAAGTATACAGACAAGCCCTATTGGCTAACGCCGACCAAAGCCCTGCTATGCCTGCTCATTGTCGCTGTGCTGGCAGTGGTCATCATCTACAATAGAAAAAAGTTAAAACATTAAATCACTTAAAGAAAGGATTATTATGAAAAGAGAAATGACATCTTTAGAGAGAGTTCTGAGAACACTTTTCGTGCTCTTGGCATTATTATTGACATCAACCGTTTCCTATGCAGGAGATGAATCATTCTTTTGCTTCAATGGAAAACTGCAAGCTTATCCTTCTGGAGCCGGCAAGGTGTACGCAGAAGTAGATTCCTCGTGTGTAACAACAGATGCCATAGGAAATCCATACTCTGATTTTTCTACGCCTGCAGAAAGCGTTGACATTGAATTCGTATACAAAACCGCATCTACTTCAACGGAAACCAGTTCAGCATCAACAGGATATTCAGCATATGCGATACCAGAAACGGGATGGATTTTTGCAGGTTTCTCTGGTTCTAACAAGATGGGTGAAGATGAATTTGTTTGCAAAGACAGTTTGGTGGCATACAGCAGCAAAGCTACTTTGTACATACCCAGCTACACCGACAGTAATGACTCTGTACAAGCATTAAGTATGATACCATTAAGCCCTGATACGGTACATTACGCTTTGTTCACCCACATTGCTCCCCGCATCGCTCCGGGACAGGAAACTCTTGGACAAGTTACATCATCCAAAATGTGCAATGATTTAGGAGACGATGTAACGCTCACAGCATCTCCCATAGGCACCAAGGGGGCTAAGTTTGCATACTGGCTCAACAAAATGACCAAAGAAAAGAGCACAGAGAATCCTATCACCATCAAGAACATCAGTGGATGTGCCTACTACGAAGCACACTTCGACTGCGACTCTGCCATAACCGTAGAGTTCCCAGAGGAGGGCGGCTACAAGATGGTCTACTACGACAGAGGATATCTGATTCCATCGGATTCTGTGAAGGAGCAAGCCTTCGACTACTACAGCTCTGAATACTACACATTGAATAATCTCCAACAGAGCGAAGACAAGACCTGCTTCTACCAGGAGCCCACAGAGGGCTATTCATACTTATACGGCAACGAACCAAGACTGCTCTATGGCAGAGGAACGCTCACATTCGTAGAAGACCCTGATTGCGATCATGCCTATTCTTCAGACAATGAATTGAAATGGAGCGGTGAGACAGGCGTGAACATCGACACACTGGCTGTGACAAGAAAGTATTATTCCGTAGACATTGAAAACAGACAATTCAAGCTGCTTAGTGCAGGCACTATCCTTGCTCCCAAGACCGTATATTTCGCACTTCCTATAGAGAGCTATAAAGCATTGGAAGGCGTAACAGAAGCTCCAACTGTCATCTATTGGTATGATCCTACTTCTACAACGGGTATCGCCAACGTGAAGACAGAAAAGAAAGCAGTTGCCAAGGAAGGCATCTACAACATCAAGGGACAGAAACTCGACAAGGTATCTGAGCCCGGCTTGTATATCATCAACGGCAAGAAAGTATATAAACTGAAGTAAATCTCTCGACATGAGAAATACACTCTTATCTCTCACTCTCTGCTTGGGTTGCCTCACCGCAGGCGCCCAAGACAGAGGGTTTGTCGTTAAAGGACAGGTGAACCTGGCTGACGGATATGCTGTGGGCATCGTGTGCCATACAGACTCAGTCTTCTCACAGGAAGTGGCAAGCGGTACCATCAAAGGCGGACAATTCACCCTGACCGGGAAAGTGGACCATCCCTACCCTGGCACCCTGATGACCAACAACCTTGACTTGGTGGACAAGAACAACTGGCCAACCGACTCAATTCGTTGGACCTACACCGAAGTATTCATTTCCAACGACACCATCTTGGTGGATGCCGATCTGAATGTGACGGGAGGCGAAGTGCAAAAGGACTTCAGCGCCTATCAGAACATGAAAGGGGAAAACCGCGATTGGACATTCATCACTTCCTATCCTTCATCCGTGGTTTCTGTATATCTTGCCAACAACATGCTCAAGCGCGGATACAACCTCACCGCAGACCAGGTGAGCACGCTCGAAAACAAGATTATGAAAGCACAGCCCAATGATCCGTTGAGAATGGAAGAATTCAAGCAGCGCATCGCCTATGCCAAGAAGACGACCAAGGGCGGCGAGCTGGTGGATCTGGAGTTGAAAGACACCAAGGGCAAGGTGCGCAGTCTGCTGAAGGTGGTGCCAAAGAATAAATATGTGTTGGTAGACTTCTGGGCTTCGTGGTGCGGCATCTGTATTGCAGCCATGCCGGAAGTAAAGAAGATCGTGGAAGATTATCCCGAGAAGCTCGCCGTCATCGGTGTGTCTATCGACAAGAAAGAAGACGCTTGGCGCAAGGCTATGGCGAAAAATCCGGAACCATGGCCACAATATATCACGACAGAGAAAGGCTATGAAGATCTGTTCCACAAGTATCAGGTGGGCAACGGCGTCCCCTACTACCTGCTGATTACACCAGACGGGAAAGTGCTGAATTCCCCTTCCAATCCCGAAGCCGTGAGGGAAGTCATGGAGAAATACCAATAAACATCATATAAAACCCATAAAACAACAAGAAATGAAAAAGCTCATCTTATCCGTAATTGCAGGAGCGTCCATGATGACTGCTGCCGTAGCAAGCAATGGGTATCACATTACCGGAACCTCAGAAGGTGTGGCAGAAGGAGACACCGTGTATCTCTGCTCGATGCAGGGATTCTTCAGCCTCGTTCCGGAAGACACCGCCTATGTCAAGAACAACCAATTTGAATTCAAGGGTGAGTTCGACGGCATTGCCCCCCGCTATATCTTGCCCATGCACGAAGGTCAACCCATAGACTGGGCTGCCATCATGCTGGAGAATGCCGACATCAACGTGCAGGTGTTCGACAACCGTGAGGGCGTGAAGGACAAGAAGAAAGCCATCGTGAAAGGTGGTCCTGCCAGTGCACAATATGAAGAATACGAGAAAGCGTCAAAGCCTTATGACGACGAGATGGCAGGTCCCTGGAGCATTGTCATGGACAGCACAGCCACCAAGGAAGCGAAAGCTGCCGCCCAGATAAAGGTGGATTCTCTGAACAAGATCAAGGATGCCTTCACCAAGAAATGGATCGTAGACCACATCCCCTCTGCCGTGAGCGACCTGCTGTTCGTGTATAACGAGAACAAGTTCAGCAAGGAGGAGCAGGAAGCCGTACTGAAAAAGATGGGCGAAGGCCACCACTATTATTACTACACACTGACCATGAAGGAGCGCGAAGCGGAAGCCAAGAGTGCCGTAGGTCAGAAATACACCGACCTCGCCATGCCCGACCCGCAAGGAAAGACCATGAAACTCTCCGACTATATCGGCAAGTGTCCCTACGTGCTCGTCGACTTCTGGGCAAGTTGGTGCGGTCCGTGCTGCAAGGAGATGCCCAATGTGGTGAAAGCATACAATACGTATCACAAGAAAGGTTTCGACGTAATCGGTGTGTCGTTCGACAACAACAAGGATGCATGGACCAAAGCCATCACACGCCTGCAGATGCCTTGGCACCACATGAGCGATCTGAAGGGATGGGGATGTGCAGCCTCTGCTGCCTACAACATCAAAGGTATTCCCGCAAACATCCTCGTAGACAAGAACGGCAATATCGTAGCCAAAAACCTCCGCGGTGAAGATCTACAGAACAAACTGGCTGAACTCTTTAAATAATATCATCCATGAAAAAGACAATAACAACCGTCTTGGCATGCTTGCCTCTGGCAATGACAGCCCAAGTGCTCCATGTGGAAATACCTGACACCACACTCCAGAAAGGTGCCAGTCTGTGGGTAGGAAACGGTCTTGAGCCCATCACGTTCGACAAGAAAGGCGTGTTTGAGTATGACAACAAGGAACTGAACACCAAGAGCACTGCCGCCCTGATGCTGCAGGACTACAGTTTCTACCGCGTCGTGCTGGAACCTGGGAAGAGCCAGACACTGAAGATTACCAAGAAGGGCAACGGGAAAGTGGCGAAATACAGTGGTGACAATGTGCCGTTGGCTGAGTTTCTGAACAAGTTTGAGGACTTCAGTCCTGCCCGCGACTGGAACATGGAACAGCAACAGCAGAAGACAGACACCATCAGCTTTGCAGAAGCGTTCAAGAAACTGGACGCAGAAAATGCTGCGCTCGGCAAGATGGTCAACAAGATTAAGGACACAGAAGACCAGCAAACATGCCGTAAGTCTTTGTTGATGAAATATCTCATGAACAGAATCTCGCTGCAGGAAGACTACGTAAAGGCACATAATCTCAATGTCAAGACAGACGCTAAGCTGAAGGCAATGATGGCAGAGATACTGCCCAACGACTCCGACTATGCAAGCTATGGATTGGTGACGGCTTTGGTGGAATACAATATGCCCAAAGACGGTTCCGACTACAAGGATGCTACAGAATACAGCATGGACTATCTGAACAGCATCGACCGCACCGTGAGCGACAAGAAACAGAAAGAAGAACTGATCGAGAGCTTTGTAGGCAGAGTGATTGATGCCGACGAACTCGATGTGGACAAGTTCTGGACGCGTGCTTGCCAGCTGTGCGACAAGTCGGCATTGGCAAAATATCAGTATATCGTAGACTCGAAGAAGAACACGCAGACGGGCATGAAATGTCCCGATGCAGCCTTCAAGGACGCTGAAGGCAAAACGCATCACTTGTCTGACTTCTTCGGCAAAGTGCTCTATATCGACCTGTGGGCAACCTGGTGCGGACCTTGTTGCATGGAGATACCATACATGGAAAAGATGGTGGAACACTACAAGAACAATGACAAGATACAATTTATCAGCATCAGCGTAGACCGCGACCGCGATGCTTGGTTGAAAAAGATCAAGAAGGACAATCCCGCCTGGCCTCAGTTCAATGCCGACCAAGAGGAATATGTCACCATCGCCAAGCAGTGGGGCGTGTCGGGTATTCCGCGCTTCATCATCATCAATGCCGACGGAACCATCAACAATGCCAACGCATTCCGCCCGAGCAGCGACGACTTCATCAAAGACATTGATGCGATACTGAAATAAGAAACAACAGCAAGACGTCGACTTGTCCGACGTTTTCCCGCAACAGGCGGAACACCTTGACCATGTGTTTGTGTACCATATTCACACTCATGCCAAGATGTTCCGCCGTTTGCTTATAAGAAAGGTTCTTGAAATAGACACATTGCAACACCGTTTGTCCGGGATCCGGCAAAGCCGCAATGGCTTCATGCAATCTCGTGATGCGCTGTTCAAAAGCTGCCACACTGTCGTCTGTGGTCAGTGGTCCGGTGGCTTTCAGCATTTCTTCATACCGGTCTACAGCCACAGAATGACGAAGACTGTCGAGGCAACGGTTGCGCACGGTGGTATAAAAGAAAGACGCAGTGGGGTTCTGATACTTGTTTCGTCCCGACTTCCAGTCTTCCCACACCATTTGAAAGACATCACCGACAATATCTTTCGCCTCGTCTTCGTCATCAACAAAGGTATACGCATACAGATACAACTTGTGGTAAAACTTCTCAAACAGAAGTTCCATCCTTCCCAAGTCATCCGCATTTCGCATACTTTCGTTCGACATACACACTATCTATAGATGTGCAAAATTAATTATTTCGCCGTAAAATAGCAAAAAAAGAGGTTAAGATTTCGTTCGTGCTACGTTTCAAGCACTTGCAGCAGACATTTAGAAACCTTCTTTACCATATATTCACAGGTTTTATTTGTGAGTTATGACAAAATCAACTAACTTTGCGCACACTGAAAGAAAGCAATTCAATCGATATATTGCACTGACATTCCGCCTGAGAGCGAGTATAGAGTATTGTCGCCAATGGCGGTCCCCCTCCTCCTTTCTCATGGCCCGGTGCTCGCAAGAGGCCGGGCTTTTATTTGAAAACAGACTTTTAATACCAAAACAAAATTTATCCAAATGAAGAAATTATCTTATGCAATGTGGGCTCTCCTACTTCTGGCCTTGCCGATGAAGGCGTTGGCAGAAGACTACGGGAAGTATTACCGTGAACTGCCCTGCACAATGACGCAACCTGTGTTGCCCAACATTCCCGGCAACAATGTTTCCATCACCGATTTCGGAGGCTGTGGCGACGGGGTCACGCTCAACACTGAAGCCTTCAGCAAAGCCATGAACGCACTCAATAAACAGGGCGGCGGACATCTCAACGTGCCTGCCGGTATCTGGCTGACGGGGCCCATATCATTCAAAGACAATATAGACTTGCATCTCGACAAGAATGCCATCATCCTCTTTTCCGCAGACAAACAACTCTTCCTCGACATAGACAAGACGACAGGAAAGATGAAGCCACGCTGCAAACCAGCCCTCAATGCCTCCAAGCGCAAGAACATCAGCATCACAGGTGAAGGCATCATCGACGGAAACGGCAAATGGTGGCGTCCTGTGAAACGCTCGAAAGTGAGCGATGTGGAATGGAGTGCCTTCAAAACACTGGGCGGCACAGAAGCAGAAGAAGGAAAACTGTGGTTCCCCTATGGACTGAAGAACTACAAGAACATCACCTCTTCTCCAGAGAATGAGGAGAAGTTACGGGCCGACCTGATGCGCTTCACCGACTGCGAAAACGTGCTTCTGCAAGGTGTTACCTTCCAGAACTCTCCCCGTTTCCATGTGCATCCCGTGCGCTGTAACAATATGGTGGCAGACGGCATCACCATCCGCTGTCCGTGGAACGCACAGAACGGCGACGCACTCGACTTGACCAACTGCAAGAACACACTCATTGTCAACAGCACGATTGATGCCGGTGATGACGGCATCTGCATGAAAGGCGGCGTGGGACAGTCGGGAGCAGAAGACGGTCCTTGCGAGAACATCCTCATAGAGAACAACACGGTTTATCACGCCCATGGCGGTTTCGTTATCGGAAGTGACGTGTCGGGCGGCATGAAGAACATTGTAGTGCGCAACAACCGCTTCAGCGGCACCGACGTAGGTCTTCGTTTCAAGAGCAGCGTAGGTCGTGGAGGCAAGACGGAGAACATCTTTATCAGCAACATCTATATGAACGACATCAAAGACCAGGCCATCGTCTTTGAGACCACCTATGCCGACAAGGGCTACTCAGTGGGCAAAAGCGGCAAAGGAAAAACTCAGCAAGTTACGGCAGCTCCATTCTCTCCCGACTTCGGCGACATTCACATCTCCAACGTAGTGTGCCACGGCACCAGCGAGGGCATCGTTGCTCACGGTGCTGAGGGGATGGTTCACGACATCGTGATCGAGAACAGCACCATCTTCTATACCAAGAAGGCATCAGAAATCGATGCGGCATGCGGTGTGAAACTGAACAATGTAAAGCTGCAGACCTACTAAGTGTCAGCTTTCATAAAACGTGCGGCGCTGCTGCTCTCGACTGAGAGCGACAGCGCCGCATTTGTGTTTTCTATATACCCGGTCAATCCACACCTACTGATACTGAAGAAGTCTGCAAGTCTACGCCCTTGGCAGTGAGCTTCACGGTACCCTTCTGCCCGATGCTCTGAAGCACCACAAGACACTTGCCTGAGAAGGCTTTGCGCTTGTTGTCCTTGAACAGTTCCATGGAAGCCGCATTTCCATTGTCCACACCGGCAATGACAGCCGGTCCGTCGATGGTGAAATAAATCTGATTCTCGGCATTCGGACAGAGATTGCCCTGCTTGTCTACCACCTCTACGGTCACGAAGCACAAGCGTTTGCCGTCTGCCTGGATGGTGCGCTTATCGGGCGTAAGCCTTAGATGATGCGGTGCACCGGCAGTACGGATGGTCTGTTCACCTACAATCCTTCCCCCTTTACGTGCCACCACCCGCACATGTCCCGGGTGATAGACGACACGCCACATCACATGGAACTGGTGGCTGTCCGCCTTCTTGCGCACGCCTGCGCTCTTGCCGTTGACGAAGAGTTCCACTTCGTCGGCATTGTTGTAATAGCACCACAGGTCAATGGTCTGTCCGTCTATCCAGTTCCAGTGTGGGAAAAGGTGGAGCACAGGTTTATCCGACCATTCACTCTGATAGAGATAATAGGCATCCTTGGGGAAGCCTGCCAAGTCTATCACACCGAAATAGCTGCTGCGTGCAGGATAGCCGAAGGGTGTGGGCTCTCCGATATAGTCGAAACCTGTCCACAGGAACTGCCCGCTACAGAATGGTGTGTGCTTCACCACATCAAGCGAGCTCTCGTGAGATGTTCCCCATGGGGCATGCTGGTTGTCATAGCTGCTGCACTGATAGGAAGGGTCTGCCCACTCACGGTCCCAACGCGAAGGAGAAAGATAGACCGAATCGCTCGGCATCTTATACCAACCGCGCGACTGCACTGCCGACACACTTTCGGTGAACAGAAAAGGCTTGCCTGGGAATTTCTCTTTAAAGTCCTTCACGTTCTGGTCGTGATAGTTGAAGCCAATGATGTCGAGGGCATCGCTCTTGAACAAGTGATTGGCGGGCTTCGGCTCATTGCAGCCTGCCGTGATGGGACGCGAGATGTCGTAGTTGCGCACCACCTCTGCCAACCTGCGTGCAAGCAGCGAGTTGACACTGAGCGTCTTGTCGTTGGCAAGCGTTGAAGGGTCGTGTCCCATATTCAGCAGGAGGTTTGCCTGTTCGAGGGTGAGGTTGTCCGCACTGGCACTCGACCACTGCTCAAGCACCTCGTTGCCGATGCTCCATATCATCACCGAGGGATGGTTGCGGTCGCGCACCACCAAGTCGGTCAGGTCGCGTTCATACCATTTGTCGAAGAAGCGGGCATAGTCGTTCTTCGTCTTGCGCCGGCGCCACATATCAAAAGCCTCATCCATGACGACAAAGCCCATGGTGTCGCACATGTTGAGCAGTTCGGGTGCGGGCGGATTGTGCGAACAGCGCAAGGCATTGCACCCCATCTGCTTCAGCATGACGAGTTTGCGGTGCATGGCGTCCTCGTTGAGTGCCGCTCCAAGACATCCGAAGTCGTGATGTTCGCACACGCCGTTCAGCTTCATGGCTTTCCCGTTGAGCGAGAAACCCGTTTCGGCATCAAAGGCGAACGTGCGCATGCCGGTCGTGGTTTCATAGGTGTCCACCACCTTGCTCCCCACGAGAACTTCTGTCTTCACCTTATATATATAAGGGTGCTCCACAGACCACAACGTGGGGTTGTTCACCACCAATGTCTGTGCCACATCGGCTTTTCCTTTCAATGATATCGCGGATGTTTTCGAGGCGATGCGCTTGCCCAAACCGTCGAGCAGCGTGTTGCGCACGGTCACCTTCACGCCTTTTTCCTTCTGTTCGTCTACTACGGTCACCGTCACGCCTACCTGTGCCTTGCGACCTTCCACCCGTGCGTCCACATGTGTTCCCCAATGGTCCACGTGCACCCGATGGGTCTTCGTGAGCCACACATGGCGATAGATGCCGCATCCGCTATACCATCGGCTGTTGGGCTGGTCGGTATTGTCTACCTTCACCGCAATGACATTGTCACCTTCAAGGTTCAGATAAGGGGTTAGGTCGTACTCAAAACTGCTGTAGCCGTAAGGACGCGTGCCGAGCAGATGTCCGTTGATGTAGACCGACGAGTTCATATACACGCCGTCGAACTCGATGAAATAGTGGTCGTAGCACTGCCTTTCGTCCACTCTGAAGTGCTTGCGATACCAGCCCATGCCACCGGGAAGAGCACCGCCACTGGCTCCCGAAGCATTGCGTGTAGAGAAACTGCCCTCCACAGCCCAGTCGTGCGGCAAAGAGAGTTTGCGCCACTTGCCGTCTGCAAGGTCGACGAGCTCAGGTTTTTTGTCTTTAGGATTGAGTGCAAAGAGCCAGCCGTCGTCGAAGAGCGACCGCTCTCTCGCTGTTGTCACAAGCCCTACCGACAAGCAGAGCAAGAGCAATAGGATTTGTTTTTTCATGTATATGTATCGGTTAAAGTTTCACCTTGACAGTCTTGCCTTTATATTTCACGGTTTTGCCTTGCGGTGCATCGAGGTCGAGTGTCTGCTTCCCTTCCTTAGTGACGAGCACCACATTGAAACGGCGTTGCTTGAGCATGCCGTCGAAAGATCCTTTGCGCGTGCCGATGGTCAGTGTGCGCGCCTTGTCGTCATAATTGATCGGGATGGTGGCATAGCGTCCTTTCTCGTAGTTATAGTTGGTGTTCTCGTCTTCATAGAGTTCAAAAGCCCCGTCCTGACCAGCATACACATAAAGGTTGATCAGCTCTGCAGGTTTTTCGTCGCTCCACTCCATCTCAGGACCGAAGGGCACTATCGCCCCTTCACGCACAAAGACAGGCATGCGCTCATAGGGAGCATCCGCCACGATTTCCTGTCCGCCTGCATGGTAATCACCCGTATAGAAATCATACCAACCGTTTCCCTTGGGGAGATATACCTGGCGTTGGCGTGCCTTGTAGTAGCCCACTGGGCATGCCATCAAGGCAGGACCGAACATCCACTGGTCTTTGATGTCCGCCACACGTGCATCGGCAGTGAAGTCCATTACCAGTGCACGCATGGGTGTATAGTCGTGGAAGTGCACCCATCCTGCCATGCTATACAGGTAGGGCATCAGCCGATAGCGCAAACGGTCGTACCAGACGATGCTCTCGTAAGCGGGATGTCCTTTGGGAGCGATGTTCCACACTTCGCGCTGTGGCCATTGTCCGTGGGTGCGGAAGATAGGCACAAAGCATCCGAACTGGTGCCAGCGGGTCTGCAGTTCGCGCCATTCCTTCATGTCTTCATTCTCCCGCTTGGTCTTGCTCCACACCTTCTGTGCGTTCACGTAGCGGTTTTCCACACAGAATCCGCCTTGGTCCATGCCCCAGAACGGTATGCCGCTCATCGAATAGTTCATGCCGGCAGTCATCTGCGCACGCATATCTTCCCAGCGGGTGGCGATGTCACCGCTCCAAGAGGCGGTGCTGAAGCGCTGCAGACCGGCAAAGCCGCTGCGCGTCAAGAGGAACACACGCTTGTCGGGATTCACCGAACGTTGTCCGTTATAGATGGCATCGGCATTAACCAAGGAATAGGCATTGAAGTATTCAGTGCTCGAACCGAGTGCCGTAGGACCGCAAAGTGCCTTGCGATAGCCCACGGGCGTGCAGTCGCGCACGTTGGGTTCCGAGGCATCCATCCACCATGAGTCGATTCCCTGACGGTATTTCGTATAGAGGTTCTCGTCCATCTGCCGCCAGAACATGCGGCGGGCACCTGCGTCGTAGGCGTCGTAGAACGACCCTACATAACCTTTGCCCACCCAGTCGCGAATGGAATCGTTGACTGCCTGGCGGTACATCCATCCCCTACTGTCGAGTTCCTGATAGTTCTTGGTGTTGCAATAGAACTTGGGCCACACGCTAATCATGAACCTGCCGTGCATGGCATGCACGCTGTCGAGCATGGCTTGTGGGTCGGGATAACGGACTGGTTCAAACTCATGACTGCCCCACTGGTCTTCCGCCCAGTAGTTCCAGTCTTGCACAATATTGTCTACAGGAATGTGACGTTTGCGGAAC
The DNA here is from genome assembly GCA_963654295.1 of Lachnospiraceae bacterium. GTDB lineage: Bacteria > Bacteroidota > Bacteroidia > Bacteroidales > Bacteroidaceae > Prevotella. Next base: position 28,230 of record CAVJZZ010000009.1, read on the forward strand.
TCTGCCAGGGTGCTTTCGATGTCTTTCGATGTCTTGTAGCGTTCCCTGCTCTGCCAGAAGCCCAGTGCCCAGCGCGGCATCACCTGCGCCTTGCCTGTGAGTGTGCGGTAGCCGCTGATCACGCCGTCCATGGTCTGTCCGTAGATGAAATAGTAGTCCATGTCGCGTGCCATCTCGCTCCACACGCTCAGTCTTCCCTGTTCCTGCTCGGTCTGTGGTGTCGCCACACGCAGTCCGCAATAGCTGGTGCCACCGTCGGGTTGCCATTCGATGCGGATGGGGGTGCGCACGCCGGGTTGCAAGGACACCTGGAACTTGTAGGAGTTAGGATTCCATGCCGTGCGCCAGCGTTCTGCCACGACTTCCTTGCCACCGATATACACCTTGACATAGCCGGCATAATAGAGAATGAAACGGTAGATATTTTCTACAGGAGCCTCGATGTAGCCCTCATAGGTGACGTTGGCTCCGCCCAGTTTGAAGTCTTTGGGCAGATTGCCAATCACGTGGGCATGCTCGAAATAGATGGAATCTTCGCTGCGCTGCAGGATCTTGCCGTCTTTGTCGATATAGGTGCCTGTGAGCGAACCTCGGTTTCCATCCTTGTCATAGAGCGTGAAAGCACGGTTGAGCTGCAGATAGTCGTCGGGATTGCCCCACCGGCAGAGTGAATAGGAATCCCATAACAGTCCGTAGCCCCGGTTGCTCACCACGAACGGCACGGATATCTTGGTGTTGTACTGGAAGAGTTCTTCGTTCTTTCCCTTCATGTTGAGGTCTTCTGCCTGGTGCTGACCGAGTCCGTAGAAGGCTTCGTCATCAGGACTGTCGAAAAGGGCACGCCACGTCCACCCGTTACGTTGGGTGTCGGTAAGTGTTCCCACTCCCACGTGGGCATCGGGCACAGTATAGCGTGCAAAAGTCTTTCCGCCCTCGGGCACTTCGCTGAGCAACTGCTTGCCGTTGTTGTCGTGGAAGACCACGCGCCCTGTTGTGCCGTCCACCCGGGCTGTGACATGGGCGGTCTTCACCACTACCGATCCTTGCTCTTCACTGACTGTGAAGTCGGAGCAGGGCTGTTGCGGCACGACCACCAGACTTTGTTTCTGCGGGAAGGCTGCCTCGCAAGTAGCCTCCACGCGGATGATGTCGGGACTGACCACGTGTAAGCGCACCAACCGTGCCGACTGGGCTGTGGGACGCTGCACGCTGACGGTCACGGAGTTGCCGTCTGACTGATAAAAAGAATTGTCTGCCGATGCCGCAGTGGCGACCGTCAGCAGACAAGATGTGATAATTGACAATAAGGTATTCATGGGTTATGGTTTGTTCAGTAGATGATTGTTCTGGGGATTATCGTTTGTCGCTGCTATCGCGTATCTTGAGCGTCATCGGCACTACCTCACGGTAGATTTTCTTGTCGCCGTTGATGTTGCGGAGCAACAGTTCGCACGCCTTGTAGCCTTGTTCGTAAGCCTTGTCCATGATGGTGGTGAGCTTGGGGGTGACAAAGGCGGCAGAGTCGCCGTCGGTGAAGCCGATAATCGCCACGTCTTCAGGGATGCGGAGGTTCATCGCCTTGATGGCATCGAAGGCAGCATAGGTAATGATGTCGTTGAAAGCGAGGATGGCATCGGGCCTGTCCTCACGACTGAGCAACTTGACAGTCGCCTCACGTGCCACGTCGAAGTCTATCTTGTCGCACACCACAAGGGTACGGTCTACGGGAATACGGTTTTCGTGCAGTGCCTCGATGTATCCGTGCTTGCGCCTGCGCACCATGTCGAGATGGTTAGGACCGCCAATGAAGGCAATGCGACGACTACCTGTATCGATGAGATGCTGGGTGGCATGTTGCGCTGCCACGTCGCCGTCGGCAACGACCGAAGAAAAGAGTTCGGGCAGACAGGTTCGGGCAAAGAACACGAGGGGGATGCCCATCTTGTGGATTTCCTCGAAGTGGGAATAGTCCACGGTGTCTTGTGCCAGACAAGCGATGATACCCTCGCAGTGGAGGCTGATGAAGCTGTCTACGGCTTCTGCCTCGCGTTCGTGATCTTCATGACTATTGCTGCTGAACACGGAGTAGCCTTCCTTGCGTGCGTAGTCTTCGATACCGTCAAGTACGGCGGCATAATAGTGGGTCACCAGATTGGGAAGAACCACCCCGATGATGCGCGGAGCCTCCTTGCGCAGACTCTGCGCAAAGGGATTCGGCCGGTAGTTCATCTCCTTGGCAAGGGCTTGTATGCGTTGCTTCATCTCGTCGCCCACCTCGTGGCTGTTGCGGAGTGCGCGCGACACAGTGGCAATGCTCACGCCCAACCGCTGGGCTAAGTCTTTGAGTGATGTGCGCCGTTGTTTCATTTTTCAGTATTAGCTTTATATGGTGCAAATATACAAAACTTTATCGAAAGCGCAAACGTTTACGTAACATTTTCCCTATAAGAAAGCGCACGATGCACAAAAACAACGTAATTTTGCGGGGAAATAAGAACAAGTAATGAATAGTTGATAATAAGTTAGTTAGAAAAGTAATGGGTTGATGTTGTTGCGAAACAGCTTCAACCCTTTTTGTTTCCACACACCAAGAAGACACTCTTTTGGGCTGAAATCAGTCATTTTCGCTTGTCATTACAAAATAATATCGTACCTTTGCACGTCACTTATTATATATATAAGAGGTGTAACTGTGCATCTCTATCAGAAACATTATAAATATTAAAACTTGAAATTTGCAATTATAGCTGCCGGCGAAGGCAGCCGGTTATCCCACGAGGGAGTGGCACAACCGAAGCCATTGGTTCCCCTTCTCGGCGAACCGATGATAGAACGACTGATACGCATCTTCAGCGAATGTGGCGCTACAGAAATTGTAGTCATCACCAATGAGCAGTTTACAGAAGTGCAGCAAGCGTTGGCTTGCCTGCAGAAGACGGCTCCACTGCGCATCATTGTCAAGACCACCCCAAGCAGCATGCACTCGCTGCATGCCATCTCCGACTATCTGCGCGGCGAGCCTTTCTGCCTGACCACCGTAGACACCATCTTCCACGAAGACGACTTCAAGCGTTACATCCGTCACTTCCTCGACCATGAGGAACTGGACGGCTGCATGGCAGTCACTCCATATGTGGATGATGAGAAGCCGCTGTGGGTAGGCACCGACAGTCGGTTGCACATCACGGGGTTCCACGATGCACAGGAAGGCGATGACCATCTCATATCAGGCGGCATCTACTGTCTGAAGGACCGTGCACTCGACGTGCTCGACCACTGCATGGAAAAGGGACTGCACCGCATGCGCAATTTCCAACGGCAACTGGTTGCCGAGGGTCTGAACCTGGAAGCCTACCCCATCGAGAAGATACTCGACGTAGACCACAAGGGAGACATCGACAAGGCGGAAACATTCTTGCGCAGCGAGGAAGCTACCCGTCTGGTAGGCGTATGCCGCAGCAATGTCTATTCGCCCAACTGTGTAGACAGCGATGCAGCCATCATGCACGCCGTGGCTTCCCGTTTGCGTGGCATGGGTTGCGAGGTGAGACTGTGCAGCGAAGATGTGCTCGAAGACAATGCAGCCGTGGAGGAAGCCGACGGTTTCTTCAACATGGCACGCAGCCACAAGGCACTGGAAACGCTAGACAAGCAGGAGAGCAAAGGCAAAGCAGTGATCAATCCTTCAAGCAGCATCCGCAACTGCATCCGCACTGCCATGTCGCATCTGCTCATCGACAACGGCATTGCCTACCCACGGAGCGAGTTCATCATGCCGGGTGGAACAATGCCAGCAGATACGGTATACCCCTGTTGGCTGAAACGTGGCGACGGATGCGCACAACAGAAGGAGGACACTTGCTACGTGCAGACACAGGAGGAAGCGGACGCTTGCCTGGCACAATTCTGGCAGCGGGGCGTGACTTCAGTGGTGATGAACGAGCACTTGAAGGGTGACTTGATGAAGTTCTACGGAGTGCGAGGCACTGATTTCTTCTATTGGTTCTATCCCGACCGGGTGGGTAAATCGAAGTTCGGACTTGAGGTAATCAACGGCAAGGCACAAGGTTACGCCTTTGACGCCAATGCCGTGAAAGCCGAAGCCGACAAGGCAGGCGACATACTCGGCGTGGATGTTTATGGTGGCGACTGTGTTATCTCGCCCGAAGGCGAAGCCACCATCATCGACTTCAACGACTGGCCGAGCTTCGGACCGTGCCGGAAAGAGGCTGCCGACAGCATCGCCCAGTGCATCATCGAGAAGACAAAAAGACAACAACGATAAAAAGACAAGCAATCAAGATCATGGCAAACGGCTATCGTTCAACACTGAAATCTTCCGACACGGAAGAGCATATAGACATCTGGTTCTACCGCCCCATGGGATATGCGTGGGCTTTACTGTTCCAAAAACTCGGCGTAGCACCCAACACGGTGACCATCATATCCATCTTCCTGGGCGTAGGTGCCGGCATTCTGTTCGGCTTCGACGACCTGAAACTGAACGCCATAGGCATCCTGCTACTCATCTGGGCGAACACCTACGACAGTTGCGACGGACAGTTGGCACGCATGACCAGCAAGAAATCTGCACTCGGCCGCATCCTCGACGGTGCTGCCGGCGACTTTTGGTTTATCTCTATCTATGTTTCCATCGCCTTGCGCCTTACTCCGGTGTGGGGTGTGTGGATATGGCTGATGGCTACGGTGAGCGGATTTCTGTGTCATGCCAACCAGAGCCGGCTCGCCGACTACTACCGCAACATTCACCTGTATTTTCTGAAAGGCAAGGAGGGTAGTGAGGTGGACGATGCCGACAAGCAGGTGGAGAAATACGAAAACTTGAGTTGGAGCAACGACTTCATACAGAAACTGTTCCAGTGGTTCTACGTGCGCTATGTGAAGGGACAGGAGAAAAGCACGCCGAAATTCCAACTGCTCAAGCACGAGATACGCCGCCGCTATCCGCAGGAAATGCCAGAACAGCTTCGTGCTGACTTCCGCAAGGGCAGCCTGCCACTGATGAAATACACCAACATCCTCACATTCAACTGGCGCAGCATCACACTCTTCGTATCAATCATCATCGGGATGCCGTGGATATACTTTACCGTAGAAATCGTGGTGTTCACTGCCATCTATCTGTATATGCACCACAAGCACGAACAGTTGTGCATGCGCATACTCGAAAAACTCGACAGCTATGAAAAATAAGATGCGCAATTTCTTCCTCGCGTTCGGCATCATCGCCATCATCATCATGCTCTGCACGATGGACATGGACTACGAGGACATCTGGAGATACATCAAGAAGCTGGGCATGTATTTCCCGGCGATCCTTCTGTTGTGGGCGGGTGTCTATGCACTCAACACCCTGTCGTGGTTTCTCATCATCAACGACGAGAAGCGCTACAAGAACCTCTCATTCTGGCGTGTCTACAAGTTGTCGGTCAGCGGATTCGCCCTCAACTACACCACGCCATGCGGCTTGATGGGTGGAGAGCCTTACCGCATCATGGAGCTGAAGCCGTATATCGGCACGAGCAAAGCCACATCGAGTGTAATTCTCTATGTGATGATGCACATCTTCTCGCACTTCTGGTTCTGGTTTCTCAGCATCTTCCTCTTCATCGCTGTGCACCCCGTGAGTGCTTCGATGGCGGTATTGCTGACCATTATCGGTGCTTTCTGCCTCCTGGCTTTCTACTTCTTCTCTCACGGCTACCGCACCGGCATGGCACAGAAGTCCATCAAGCTGCTCACGCATGTGCCGTTCGTGAAGGGTTGGGCACGCCATTTCGTTGCGTCAAAGCAGGAGACACTCGAACAGATAGACGAACAAATTGCCATGCTCCACCGCCAGCACAAGTCGACATTCTACAGTGCGCTGTTGCTGGAACTGTCGTCGCGCATCATCCAGAGTCTTGAGATCTATCTCATCCTCAAGGCTTTCTCTGCCGACATAAGCATCGTAGACTCCATTCTGATTATGGCTTTCTCATCGTTGTTCAGCAACCTTATCTTCTTCACCCCGATGCAGTTGGGATCGCGCGAGGGCGGATTGGCTTTGGCTGTAGACGGACTGCACCTCTCGGGTGCTCTCGGTGTCTACACGGGACTCATCACACGTCTGCGCGAACTGGTATGGATTGCCATCGGCATCTTGCTCATCAAGATAGGAAACAAAAACAACCAAACAACGGAAAACAATGAACAAGCTTGATGTAAAAGGCGTAATCTTCGACTTCGGCGGTACGCTCGACACGCGCGGCGACCACTGGTCAGAGGTGTTGTGGAAAGGTTATGAGCACTTCAATGTGCCCGTAGAAAAGGCAGACTTCCGCAAGGCTTATGTGCATGGGGAGCGTACGCTTGCCACCAACCCCATCATCATGCCCGACTTCCACTTCGTCGACGTGCTGAAAGCGAAGAACAGAATACAGCTCGACTACCTCACCGACAACGGGCTGCTCAACCTCACAGAGATGGGAAAGGTAGACTTGGCAATGCGCATGGCGCAGTATGAAGACAGCCTGACCAACGAGGTGCTGGAAGAAAGCCGCTCGATGCTTGAATACCTAAAAGACAAGTATCCGATGGTGCTCGTGTCCAACTTCTACGGCAACATACAAACTATCCTCGCCGATGCAGGCATAGACGGTTATTTCAAGCGTGTCATCGAGTCGGCTGTGGTGGGTGTGCGCAAGCCCAACCCTGCCATCTTTGCCCTCGGCGTGTGCGCTCTCGACTTGCCCGCCTCACAAGTGGTGGTGGTCGGCGACACGTTTGACAAGGACATTGCCCCAGCCCACAGCCTCGGTTGCCACATCGTCTGGATCAAGGGACTCCAGTGGGAAGAGAAGTCATACGACGAGACGTTGCCCGATGGCATCATCTCACATATCTCCGAACTCAAGGATTACCTGTAACGACAGGCGAAGGAACAATCGCTTTGATTAGATATAATATTCAGCCGAATCCACAAGTCCTGCCCTAAGGGCATATTTGGTGGCTTCGTGCACATTGTTCACGCCGAGTTTGCGGAAGATGTTCTTTCGGTGGGTGTTGACGGTATGGAAACTGGAGATGCGCTTCTCGGCTATCTCCTTGGTGGTCATGCCGAGGGCGATGTCTATCAATATCTCGCGCTCGGTCTTGGTCAGGTTCACGGGTTCTTTTTGTTCCTGCCGGGGCGTGAGGAGCAGTTCTGTTATGCGCTGGCAGATGAAGCGTTGTCCGTGGGATGCATATTGGATGGCTGTCTTGATCTCTGTTAAAGGCGACTCCTTAAGCACCACGCTCACCAACCGGCTTGCCGCTATCATCGTGCGCAGGAAATCGATGCTCAGGTCTTCGCAGAACAGCAACAGCGATGCCTTGGGAAACCGCTGACCGATAATCAGCAGTTCATCCACATCGTTGATGTCAAACAACGTATAGTCAAGCACCACCAGACTGTCGGGATGCGCCTTGAGCTGCTCCAACAAGCCTGCCTTGTCTTCGGCACATTCATACGTCCAGCCTTCCAGTTCCCTGATGACGAACATCAGTCCCGCACGGGTGATATCCTGTCTGTCTGCCAATATCACATTCATCTCTCTTCTCTCCTCTACTCTTTATTCTACTTTTCAAGCCCGTGCAATATCACATGGGCAACCACTCTTCGTTCTCCAATTCACAAGCTGTGAAGCCCATCTCCCTGGCACGATCAGGGCCGAACGTGAAGTAGACGGCATCTGCCTCATCGCAGATCTCACCTTTGCTGTTCTCCACGGTGACATGAACAGTCACGAGGTTGCGCACTTGTCGGATGATGTGGGCACGCAAGGTGATCACACTGTCGGTGGAAAGAAGCGGCTTCTTGTAGCGCACCTCCAGTTTGCTGGTCACGCCGCAGGTCTGCAACTTGCGGAATATCACCCACCCTGCCGTCTCGTCTATCAGCGTACTGATCACGCCGCCGTGCATCGTGTTGATCCATCCCTGATAGTTGGCGTTAGGTTTCCAGAATGAGACGATGTCGTCACCATCTTCGAAGAACTCCATATGGAGTCCGAACGGATTGTCGGGAGAGCAACCGAAACAGTTGTAGCCCTCTTTATGCACCCAAGGATTCTTAATCTTTCTCATAAGCACACTTATTTTTTCGTCTTGTTAGTATTCGTTCGAGAGACAAAAGCCGAACGCTTTCATGATGCAAACCACAAAAGACATTCGGCTGATGACGAGGTGTCTCCACTGAAGACACCGTAGCTTAATTTCTCGTTTCACATCCCCCTTAGAAAGAGATGCGGAACATAAATCGGATGCCCTGCTTCTGCGCTGTGGGCAAGTCGAGATAGTTGAGTCGGCGCACATATTCCACGTGCAGGATCTTGAAGATGTTGTGAACACCGACGAGCATCTCCACGTAAGGACGGTGGGGATCCATGATGTTGCAACCTTCGGGGAATTCCATCAAGATGGGGTCGCCCAGATGCAGATATGGATTGTTCTTGTCGGTCAACTTGCCCCAGAGGCACTTCACACCGATAAACTCGCGCCACTTCAGTTTCTTGAGCAGCGGGATGCGGTTGAAGATCTTGCCGTTCAAATCCCACGACATGTCAAGACTTGCATAGCGGTCGTTGAGGAATTCCATGTTGTTCAACAGGTTGAAAGTCTCGTCCTCAAGGATGTAAGACATGTTGGCTGCCGGCATGATGAGCAACGGGAACGGCACCTTGTTCCACTGGGCGCCACCCTTCAGGTAGATGTCGATCTTACCCCAGCTCTTCATCCAAAAGCGCTTGTAGATGCTTGCCTCCGTGAAATTCGACTTGTAGTCGCCACCAAGGAAGTCCTTGAAGCCCATCGTATGGCTCACGCTGAAGATGGGGGCATCGAGATTGATAGGCAAGCGGCGCTGCTTGGTGTTGATATAGGTGCGACCTGGAGAGAACGTCAACCCTACTGACGCCTCGGTGGTGCGGAACTTTGAATCCTCCAAAGTGGTGAGCGGACGGAATACCATCGTGCCTGCCGACTGGTTCTCTTCTGTCTTCAAGCTTGCCTGCACACGCAGTCCCCACACTTCTTCCCAGTCGAAGCTCAGTTTCTGACGGTTGTAGAACTGCATGTTCTTCGAGTCTGTCCACTTGAAGGCTGTGAACACATTGTCCTTGTCGGTGTGGATATACTTGTCTGAAGGATATTCTATATCATAGGTCGACTCCAAGGTCAGCGTGCGCTTGGGGAACTCGCGGGGCAGATAGTTCTTCTTGTTGAACGAATAGGTAAGCGCTCCACGGTAATAGTTCTTGTGGGTGTTCCAGCCGTGGGCATAGTACCCCTCGGCAAACCAGTGTTTGCTCAGGTTGGCTGTGGTCTGTGCGCTCACACGTGTGCGGAGTCCGTCGATGAAGTTCTTGGATATCATGGTGTTGATCGGACCGATATCCACCTTGCTCGGGTGCTTCTCGGTGCCGGTCTCGACGAAGTTTTCGATGAATGCCTTGGCACAGAACATGATATACTTGAAGCCCTTGATCTGTTCCAGGTTGTGGATAAACTTGTCCATGGAGCTTTCGCCCTTCGTCAGGCTCACCGCACGGTATTTGTTCCAGAAAGCCTCATCCTTCATCATCGCATCTGCCTCATGCTTCTCCTTCGCCTTTCCCTTGAAAAGTTTGTTGGGCAGCGGCTCGAACACGTAGTCGCTCATGCGCGTGGTGCGCATCACCACAAACTTGCTCAAGAACTTGGCAAGTTTCATCTCCACCATCATGTCGTCACGGCTGAGCACCCACTCACCGTCGGGGAGCTGGGTATATTCCTGTTGTATCTGCAGGTTGTCGACAAAGTTGACGTCGGAGCGTTTCGGAATGGTGAGGTTACACTTCTTCACATGCAGCGTAGAGTCGGTGAGCACCCATATCTCTCCACGGAAACCGAAGTCCTGCTGGTTGTTGGGCAGGAACTGAAGATGGTAGCACTGGTCGCGGTCGATATATACGGTGTCTACGATATAAAAGCGGTAGAACGAGATGGCATCCTTTCCGATAGGGCTGGTAAACGGATACTGCAGCAATCGCACCTGATCGTCATAGATGTCGACATCGGTGAAACAGTCTTTCAGGGCTGTATTGAGGATATCGCCAGTCTCGATCAACTGGTTCACACCCGTAGAGTTCTGTCCCATGATGATATCACGAGTGGTCTTCGGATCACGTCGATAGAGCTTCTGTGTCACGGTCTCGTCGACCGACAAAGGAAGAATCAGCTTGTTTGTCCAGGGATTCATCTCGATCTGGTCGATGAGCCACTGCTTGTTTTTCTTCTCTTCAAGCCGCGACGCATTGACTTCGTTCTCAGCGAGGGTAATCTTCTGGTATTTCGTGTATTGATAATAGTCATGGTTGTCAAGGTCAGTGCGCTTCTTGGCGGCAATGACCCTCTTCATCAGCTCAACGGCAGGATTGTCCTTGCGCTTGTATTTCTTGCGTTTCGCTTTCACTACGACGTTGCCGAGCATCTTCGAGTCTGGCGTCAGACATATATGAAGCTCACTCGGCGTGTTATCCTTAATCAGTATGCGCTGCGACTTGTAGCCTATCGCAGATACAGTGAGATAGTGCCCCGCCTTCCTCTCGATAGAGAACACGCCGGACACATTACTCGACTTGGCAATCTTCAAGTCTTTATAAGCGACACTCGCGAATGCGATGCTGTCGCCTGTCGCATCATCAACGACAAAACCCTTTATCTGGGCACTGACCGAGAGGGTCAGTGCCGATAAAAGGATAATCAAATAGAATTTTATATTAGTCAATTTCTTCATCTGCTTCATAACCGCCCATTTCGCGGATTGCGTTCTTCAGCATGGTATACTGCTGGTAGAGGTTGTTCACAGCCTGCTCGCCTTGGGTATAGTCGTGCATAGGACTCTTCAGATAGAAGCTCAAGAATCGCTGGATGCCATAACGGCCTGCACGTGCTGCAAGGTCGGAAAGCAAACAGAGGTCGAGCAACAGCGGTGCGGCGAGGATAGAGTCGCGGCACAAGAAGTTGATCTTGATCTGCATCGGATAGCCCATCCATCCGAAGATGTCGATGTTGTCCCATCCTTCCTTGTTGTCGTTGCGAGGAGGATAATAGTTAATGCGTACCTTATGATAATAGTCCTTGTAGAGGTCAGGCTGCTTGTCTGCCTCCAGGATGGTTTCGAGTGTAGAGAGCTTGCTCACCTCCTTGGTATGGAAGTTGGCGGGCTCGTCGAGCACCAGTCCGTCGCGGTTGCCGAGGATGTTGGTAGAGAACCAGCCGCTCAGTCCGAGGCAACGGGTGCCGAGGATAGGAGCAAAACCGCTCTTCACGAGGGTCTGTCCTGTCTTGAAGTCTTTGCCTGCGATAGGCATCTTGGTCTTCTCTGCGAGTTCCCACATGGCAGGAATGTCGACCGTTGTGTTGGGGGCGCCCATGATGAAAGGTGCACCCTCTGTCAAGGCGGCATAGGCATAGCACATAGACGGTGCGATGTGCTCGCGGTCGTCGTCCTTCATGGCCTGCTCAAGTGCAGCAAGTGTGCCATGGACGGGTTCATAGACGGGAACATAGATTTCCGTAGATGCTGCCCAGATTACCACAACACGTGCACAACCGTTTTTCTCCTTGAAGTCGCGGATGTCTTGGCGCAGTGCCTCAGCCATCTCCCAACGGGTCTTGCAGTCTTTCACGTTGTCGCCATCAAGACGCTTGGCATAGTTCTTGTCGAAAGCCGCCTTCATCGGGACAATCTTCTCAAGCTCGTCTCTCACGGGTTCTATGTCTTTTTCCTTCAGCACTTCGGCATACACCGTAGCCTGATAAGCGTTCTGTGGATATACGTCCCATGTGCCGAACACGATGTCGTCGAGCTTGGTCAATGGAACGATGTCTGCATAGTGCAGATATTTCTTGTCAGCTCCACGTCCTACTCTGATCTTGTCATACTGAGTCATTGAGCCTACGGGCTTTGAAAGCCCTTTTCTCACACTCAGCACACCTGCCATAAAGGTTGTCGACACTGCGCCACAACCCACGACGAGGATGCCCAATTTGCCGTCTGCCGGCTTCACGTTTGTCTGTTTCATTTTCGGTTCTTATTTAGTTACAAAGTTATATGCATGCCATTCGAACGGCGTGCCGACCATTCGCAAGCAACTGCCAACAGACAACACGCCGTCTAATCAAACTGCAAAATTAATGCATAAACCTGAAAAACACGAATAAAACGCGAAATATATGCAAAGTTTTCCGACATGTAGGACTGCAAATAAGGCTTTTTCACGTTCACCGACCGCCTTTTAACACAAACGATGCCTTTGCGCCGGAACAGACATTCCAAACGCGAAAGGCATCGCAACATCAAAAATAAAGGACTTTTTTCTTTGTATCTGCCACAAGCGCAAATCATCATCTACGCCTGCAAGCCTGTCCACCGATTATGCCTCGGTGAACTTCTTGGCGGCACGCAACTGGTGGCGCATCAAGCTGAGGAATTCCTGGGTTTCCTGCAACACGTTGAGATAGACCAGTGAAACCTGGAAGTTGGTGTTGTCTTTCTCTTGCGACATCCGGTCGATGTGCTTCTTGCGGACCACGCTCAACTCGTTCTTGCAACGGTCGCCCTCAGCCTGCACCGTGTCATAGTTGTCGTAGCGGCCGGTGCTGATCATGCCTTCTGCCTGCGACATCAAGTCGACAACCGACTTGCGGATAGGCTCGAATTCATCAGAGAATTGTTCGGGAAGCGGGTTGAAATTGTTGTCCACGTGTTCTTTAATCGGTTCGAGCATACGACGCAGACAGTAGACGAACTGCTGGTCGGAGTTGGCACCGAGGTGGAACCAGGTGTTGCGCTCAATGGCCATCTCCTGAGGAATACGCTTGAGGGCAAGCATCTCCTGTTTGCGGAACTTCTTGAGCAGCATCTGTTCTTCGCGCAAATCGCGGTCGGCACGGCGCAGGTCTTTCATGCTTTGTGCAGCGAACGCATCGAGAATGCCACAGAACTGTTTCACGGCAAAGCGGCAAACGAAGCTCTGGGTGCGGCTCACGCGCTTGGAAAGCAGATCCCACACGATTTCCGGATCGCGGGTGCGCATCATCACGCGGAAGACATCGGTCTTGCTTTCCTTCGACTTCTTCTTATACTGACGGCTGCTGCGGATGAGCAGGAAGATGTCGAGCAGCATGAAGGCGAACATCACTACGAATCCGCCGAAGTACATGGCGAGGCAGACGATGGCACAGGCACAGAATGCCACAGCACCCGTCAGGAACCAACCACCGATGACGCTCAGCACACCAGTGATGCGGAACACAGCACTCTCACGCGTCCAGGCACGGTCTGCCAGCGACGAACCCATCGCCACCATGAAGGTAACATAGGTAGTAGAGAGCGGCAACTTATAGTTGGTACCGATGATAATCAGCACGGCGGAAAGCACGAGGTTGATGGCAGCGCGTATCATGTCGAATGCGGCGTCGTCTGCCAGGATGACTTCCTTCTTGTTGAAGCGGCTGTCTATCCAGCGCTGGGTATTCACAGGGATCACGTTAGCCAGGTTGTCACCAAAATCCTGTGCTACGCGCACAATGCTGCGGGCAGCCTTGGAGGAACCGAACATCTGGTCGCCCTCGTCCTGACGGCTCAGGTCGACACTGGTCTTGATCACGTTCAAAGCCTTCTTGGAAGTGGTCATTGCCACAATCATGACGATACCGGCACCGATGAGATAAAGCGGTGGTGTCTTGGCACTCTCCATCAATGAGGTCATCATGAACGAGTCGGGATTGCCACTACCGTTTGCCAAATAGTCGCTGAAGGAGTCGAGACCGGCGAGGGGAACACCGATAAAGTTGACCAGGTCGTTGCCTGCAAACGCCATTGCCAAGGCAAACGTACCCATCAAGACTACCACCTTGAACACGTTGACATGCAACAGATGGAGGATCTCGGCTATCACCGTAGACAGCAGGAAGATACCCACCATCAGCATCGCTGTGTTGGCTTCAATCCATGCACGCGTATCGCTGCTGATATACGGAGATGCGCCCACGCCCTTAATAAAGATAAAATAGGCCAAAGCCGTGAAGGCAATACCGCCGAAGACAGCTATCGTATAGCGAAGGTGTTTCGTATAGTTGAACGTGAACACCAGACGTGAAATCCACTGTACGAGGATACCGAACACGAAGGCAATTGCCACAGACACGAAAATGGCAATAATCACGCTCAATGCCTTGTCGGAATTGAGCAAGTCGCCATAGGTAAGAGAGTCGTCGCCAATCACCTTGAGCAGAGCGAGAATAAACGTTCCTCCCAACAGCTCAAACACCAGCGACACCGTGGTCGAGGTAGGCATGCCCATCGTGTTGAACACATCAAGCACCACCACATCGGTCACCATCACCGCCAGGTAGACGGTCATCACCTCATTGAATGAATAGTGTTCGGGATTCATGATGCCGTGACGCGCCACATCCATCATGCCCGAAGACATCACTGCGCCCAGCAGCACACCTATCGAAGCAATGATAATAATCGTGCGGAACTTTGCCACCTTGGCACCCACGGCGGAATTCAAGAAATTCACCGCGTCGTTGCTCACGCCCACAAACAAGTCGAAAACTGCCAAACAGAGCAGGAAAACGACAATACACAGATAAATCGTACTCATATAAAAACAATCTTTGATTTTATGCCGCAAAGGTACGGGGCGAAAATTACAAGGCAGTTAAACACATATTACATTTCTGTTACAAGCTCAAAATGCTTGATTTTTGACGCAGGAAAGACGATACGGGAGGAGGCGCCACTGCAGAATCGGCAATGCATAAGAAAAGCCTCGTTACCAGGCGCAAACACATGTTTTTTCCGGTTTGACTAACTGCCTGAAAATATGAGGTTAGTCTCCCGCCCAGTACCAGCTAAGTATCACTGCAGTACCGGCTATATGAAACTCCAGTACCGGCTATCTGGTACTGGAGTTTCACTTAGCTGTTACTGAAATCGGTACTGGCTTACCTCGAAAAGTAGGCTAACCTTGGACGTTCCCGACCCTATTTAGGAGGATGGACACACCTTATTTTCGTATTTTTGCACGCTCGGCTTTTCTGTTACGATTTTTATTATTAATTTTGTACGCGATAATATTTTATAGCGACTTCCATGAGCAAAGACTACTTATCCCGTATTCTTGCAGAAGCAGTTGATGCACTGTCTGAATCAGAATCACTGCGTGGCATTTTCCACCAGCACCGTAACGGCATGCCCCTACCCTCGGGCAAAGTTCTACGTGAGATTATCGAGCTGGCACGATGTATTCTGTTTCCCGGGTATTACGGGAAGTCGTCTGTCAACCTCAAGACCATCAGATACCACATCGGCGTAAACCTTGAACAACTCCACAAGTTGCTCAGCGACCAGATATTGGCAGGCCTGTGTTTTGCCGGAAGCGACGAGAGTTCCTGCGACAACTGTGCCGCGCGCTTCACCAAAGACCGGGCGCAGGCCGAAGAAATAGCCACCGAACTGGTGGCGCGCATGCCAAGCATACGCCGCAAACTGTCGACCGACGTAGCGGCTGCCTACAATGGTGACCCGGCAGCTGAAAGCTACGGCGAGATCATTTCATGCTATCCCGTCATCAAAGCACTCATCAACTACCGCATTGCACATGAACTGCACCTGCTCGGCGTGCCGCTCATTCCGAGGATGCTGACAGAGATGGCACACTCCGAGACAGGTATCGACATACACCCGGCAGCCACAATCGGGTCGTATTTCACCATAGACCACGGCACCGGTTTGGTGATCGGAGCCACCTGTATCATCGGCGACCGCGTGAAACTCTACCAAGGTGTGACGCTCGGAGCCAAGAGCTTCCCGCTCGATGACAACGGCAACCCCATCAAGGGCATCCCGCGCCACCCCATTCTGGAAGACGACGTGGTGGTCTATTCCAACGCCACCATCTTAGGACGTGTCACCATCGGCAAGGGCAGCATCATCGGAGCCAACGTGTGGATCACGGAAGACATGGAGGCAGGAAGCAAAAAGACAAAGGAATCATAAAACAACAATATAACATACGGTTAAAGGAACCACAAACAATGGAAAAAGAATTCGAACTTATAGCCAAAACGTTCATGGGATTGGAACCTGTGCTGGCTGAAGAGCTCACCCGCCTGGGAGCTAACAACGTACAAATAGGCAGACGAATGGTGTCGTTTACCGGTGACAAGGAGATGATGTACCGTGCCAACTTCCAGTTGCACACGGCAATCCGCATCCTCAAGCCAATCAGCCACTTCAAGGCCGAGTCTGCCGACGACGTATATGAAGAGGTGAAAAAGGTGGACTGGAGCCAATACCTCGACAACGGAAAGACCTTTGCCGTAGACTCAGTGGTCTTCTCGGAAGAATTCCGCCACTCCAAGTTTGTTTCCTACAAGGTGAAAGACGCCATCGTCGACCAGTTCAGAGAGAAGACAGGCTCACGCCCCAACATCTCGGTGGCTAACCCCGACATCCGCCTGAACATGCATATCGCCGAAGACAAATGTACGCTCTCGCTTGACTCAAGCGGCGAGAGTCTGCACCGCAGAGGCTATCGCCAGGAGTCGGTAGAAGCGCCTCTGAACGAAGTGTTGGCAGCTGGCATGATTCTGATGACAGGATGGAAGGGCGACACCGACTTCATCGACCCGATGTGCGGCAGCGGCACCATCGCCATCGAGGCTGCCCTCATCGCCCGCAACATCAATCCGGGCGTGTTCCGCAAGGAGTATGCCTTCGAGAAATGGCCCGACTACGACTCTGATCTGTTCGACAAGATATACAACGACGACTCGGAAGAAAAGGAATTCGAGCACCACATCTATGCCTATGACGTGGACATGAAGGCAGTGAACACCGCCATCCTCAACGTGAAGGCGGCAGGCTTGTCGAAAGAGATTACCATCGAGCAAGCCGATTTCAAGGACTTCAAAAAGCCCGAGAACAAGAGCATCATCGTGATGAACCCGCCCTACGGCGAGCGCATCTCCACACCCGACTTGCTCGGCACATACAAGATGATCGGCGAACGGCTGAAGCATGAGTTCATGGGCAACGAGGCTTGGGTGCTCAGCTACCGTGAAGAGTGTTTCGACCAGATCGGGCTCAAGCCATCAATCAAGATTCCCGTATTCAATGGTTCACTGGAATGTGAGTTCCGCAAGTATGCCATCTTCGACGGCAAACTGAAGGACTTCCGCAGCGAAGGCGGCGTGGTGAAGACGGAAGAAGAGAAGAAAGCCATGGCGGAGAAACACCGCTTCAAGAAGAACCGTGAATTCAAGAAACGTCTGGACGAGAATGAGGAGAACCAGGAAGCAGACATCCGCTCGTTCAAATTCTTCAGCATGAGCCGCCGCAACGAAGGCAGTCAGAAGGACGAGCGAGGAAGCCGCCGCTTCAGCCGCGAGAACAATAAATTCGACCGCAACGACAGGAAGAGCGACCACGGAGGCAAGCGCTTTGACAGAGACAGCAAGCGCAGCGGCAAAGGATTCAACAAAAAAGACAGGAGATCAAACCATGAATAACACCACGGGCAAGCTGCTGGCATGCCTATTCACCTTGGCTGCGCTCATCGCACCCTCTAAGACTATGGCACAGAAACTGTTCACACTCGAAGACCTGAACTTCGGTGGCAACAACTACTATCAATTCACACCCGCCAACAAGTACTACACCTGGTGGGGTGACGAACTGGTCGAGGTGGAGCAAAACAAGCTCAGCACGGTCGACAAGAAGAGCGGCAAGGCGAAAGAACTCATCTCGCTCAAGCAGTTGACAGACGTTGTGGGCGACGATGCCGCCTACAATGTAACCTCGTTGAGAGGAGCCAGCTTCCCTTATGCAGACAAGCCGCTCGTGTTGCTCGCGAACGACCATAAGCGTTTCCTCTACAATATCAAGAACAACAAGGTAGAATGGGTGCAGACACGCGACGGGGAGTCTAACGAAGAGTGGTGTGCCGCATCGCGTGCCGTGGCATACGTGAAAGACCATAACCTCTACATGACCGATGCCCAAGACCAAACCCGCCAGCTCACCACAGACGGCTCACGCGAGATTGTGTATGCACAAAGCGTACACCGCGACGAGTTCGGCATCTACAAGGGCACCTTCTGGAGCAACGACGGACAGAAGCTCGCCTTCTACCGCATGGACCAAAGCATGGTGACAGACTATCCGTTGGTAGACATCGACACGCGGGAAGCCACCGAAACGCCCGAGAAATATCCGATGGCAGGCATGACCAGCCACAAGGTGCAGGTGGGCATCTACGATCTGAAGAGCAAGAAGACAGTCTATCTGAACACAGGAGACCCCACCGACCGCTATTTCACCAACATCACCTGGGCTCCCGACAACAAGACTATCTATCTGATCGAAATCAACCGGGCGCAGACAGACTACAAGCTCGACGCCTACAATCCCGCTACCGGCGAGAAGATCAAGACACTCTACACCGAGCACCACAACAAATATGTGCATCCGATGAATGTCATCTCGTTCCTGCCATGGGACAACGGGAAGTTTATCCTACAGAGCGAGAAGGACGGCTATAACCATCTCTATCTCTTCAGCGTGGACGGAAAAGAACTGAAGCAAGTGACCAGCGGCAAGTGGGTGGTGCTCGACTTGGTGGGCTACAACAAGGAAACACACAGCGCCATCATCCTCTCCACAGAGAGCAGCCCCATCCAGAACAACATCTATGCCGTGAACATCGACAACGGAACACGCACACTGCTCGACAACGGAAAGGGGTGCCACCTGAACACCACGGATGCCAGCGGCAAGCACCGCAGTCCGGCACTGAGCGCATCGGGTGCCTATCTCTATGACAAATACACGGAGCCTGTGGTACCACGCAACATCAACCTCGTGAACACCGGCAACGGCAAGAACGTGAACCTCTTCATGGCAAAGAATCCATGGGCGGGCTATTACCAGCCACGGTTCTCTTGCGGCACCATCAAGGCAGCCGACGGCACCACCGATTTATATTATAGAATGGTGAAACCCCAGGACTTCGACCCTAAAAAGAAATACCCCACCGTGGTATATGTCTACGGAGGGCCGGGCGTGCGCAACGTGGAAGCACGCTGGCATTTTGCCTCACGCAGCTGGGAGACCTACATGGCGCAGAAAGGCTACGTGCTGTTCATCCTCGACAACCGCGGATCAAGCGACCGTGGACGTGACTTCGAACAAGCCACATGGCATCACCTCGGTGTGGAGGAAATGAAAGACCAGATGAAGGGCGTGGAGTATCTGAAGTCGCTCCCCTATGTGGACACCGACCGGATGGGTGTGCACGGATGGAGCTTCGGCGGTTTCATGACGACCTCTCTGATGACCACCTATCCCGACGTGTTCAAGGTAGGCGTGGCAGGCGGTCCTGTCATCGACTGGAAATGGTATGAAGTGATGTATGGCGAACGCTACATGGGAAAACCACAGGACAATGCAGAGGGATACACCCAATCCAGCCTGCTGCCCAAGGCGAAAAACCTGAAGGGCAAACTGCAGGTCATCATCGGCATGAACGACCCTGTCGTGGTGCCGCAACATGCGTTGTCGTTCCTCAAGGAATGTATCGCCAACGGCACCCAGCCCGACTTCTTCGTCTACCCGGGTGAGCCGCACAACATGCGCGGACACCAGAGCGTACACCTGCACGAACGCATCACGCAGTATTTCGAGGATTATCTCAAACCAATCAGCAAATAAACACTAATCACAATATTCAAAGATGAAACTATTATTGTTGGGAAGCGGCGGCCGCGAGCACGCCCTCGCATGGAAAATAGCACAAAGCGACAAAGTGGACAAACTCTATATTGCACCAGGCAACGCAGGCACTTCCGCTTGCGGAGAAAACGTGAACATCGGTGTGAACGAGTTTGACAAGCTCAAGAACTTTGCCATCGACAATCACGTAGACATGGTGGTGGTAGGTCCGGAAGACCCGCTCGTAAACGGCATCTATGATGAGTTCAAGAACGATCCACGTACGAAAGACATCCCTGTCATCGGTCCGTCGAAGCAAGGAGCCGTACTTGAAGGCAGCAAAGATTTCGCCAAGGCGTTCATGCAGCGCCACAACATTCCCACCGCAAAATACAAGACCTTTGACGGCACCTCGGTTGAAGAGGGTCTCAAATTCCTGGAAACGCTCGAAGCACCCTATGTGCTGAAGGCTGACGGTCTGTGTGCCGGCAAAGGCGTGCTCATTCTGCCCACGCTGGAAGAGGCGAAGAAAGAGTTCAAGGAGATGCTCGGCGGCATGTTCGGAAACGCTTCCGCACAGGTGGTCATCGAGGAATTCCTCAGCGGCATCGAGTGCTCGGTATTCGTGCTGACCGACGGCAAGCACTACCAGTTGTTGCCTGAAGCCAAAGACTACAAGCGCATCGGTGAGCACGACACGGGTCTGAACACGGGCGGCATGGGTAGCGTGACACCAGTGCCTTTTGCCACCAAGGAATGGATGAAAAAGGTGGAAGACCGCATTATCCGCCCCACCGTTGAAGGACTTGCAGAGGAAGGCATCGACTACAAGGGCTTCATCTTCTTCGGACTGATCAACGTAGAGGGCGAGCCAATGGTCATCGAATACAACTGCCGCATGGGTGACCCCGAGACTGAAAGCGTGATGCTCCGCCTGAAGAGCGACATCGTAGACCTCTTCGAGGGTGTGGCTGCAGGCGATCTCGACAAGCGCCAAGTGGAGTTTGACACGCGCTCGGCTGTCTGCGTGATGATGGTCAGCGGCGGTTATCCGCAAGCCTACAAGAAAGGCTACGAGATTACAGGATGCGATGACGTGGAAGGTTCTATCGTTTTCCACAGCGGCACAGCCATGAAAGACGGCAAACTCGTGACCAACGGCGGACGCGTCATCGCCGTGAGCAGCTATGGCAACGACAAGGAGGAAGCCTTGGAAAAGAGTTTCAAGGAAGCACAGAAAATCAAGTTTGAAGGAAAGTATTTCCGTTCTGATATAGGCAGCGACCTGTAACAGACAAAACCATAACGGCAAACGGGTGGGGACAGGCTGTGGCAGCAGGTCCTCACTCGCATGTATTTCAAGCACAGGAATAGAGGAAAATGTCTGTAAAGAGATTTCAAAACAGGATAGCCGAAAGCCGATTCGCACTTCCGTTCACGGCATTCGTGACATTGGCAGTATGGGCAGGAGCAACGTTGACTGGCACCATGAACGTGGTCAGTCCGCAGTTTCTGTTTGTGGTGGTATCCACCTATCTGATGGTAGAGCTGAACAACACCAATGCGCTGATCCGTATATACAGCCGCATGGTGTCGTGCTCGTTTCTCGCGCTTTGCCTCATGGCAAGCCCACGGTTCATCTCCATGCAAAGTGCCATCGTGATGCTTTCTGTCGTGGCTACCTACCTGATCTGTTTCCATGCCTATCAAGAGAAGAGAGCGCATGGACTGGTGTTCTATGCCTTCCTTTGCCTCGGCATCGGGAGCATCGCCTTCGTCCAACTGCTCTATCTCGTTCCTCTGTTATGGATCATCTTGGCGACCAACCTAATGGCTTTCAGCCTGAAGAACTTCATGGCAAGCATCCTTGGTCTGCTCACACCCTATTGGTTCTCCGCCACCTATTATATATATATAGGCTCGACCGACCAATTCATCAACCACATCTGCGACATCGCAGACTATTCGTCGGTGTTTGACTATGTCGGCATCGACATTCCCCATATTGCCACCTTCGCCTTTATAGCCGTGATGGCAGCGACCGGCATCATCCACTTCCTGCGCACAAGCTATAACGACAAGATACGCACACGGATGGTTTACGAAGTGTTTATCACCATGGCGATGGCAAGTATCGCCCTAATGGTGGTCTTCCCAAAGCATTTCAACGAATGGCTCGCCGTGGCTATCGTCAACGTGAGCCCACTCATCGCCCACTATATTGCACTGACCAAGACGTGGCTGACCAACATCTCTTTCCACGTGATCATCATCGCTACCGTGCTTTTAACTGCCCTCAACCTATGGATGCCTTCATTTCTCTTTTAATCGACTGGGGATATTGGGGCATGCTGGTGGCAGCATTCCTCGCAGGAAGCGTATTCCCGTTCAGCAGCGAAGTGGTCATGGTTGGACTGCAGGCTGCAGGGCTTGACCCCTTGAAGTTGGTCGTGTTCGGGACGATTGGCAACGTGGCAGGGTCGGTATTCAACTATTGCGTAGGACGCTTGGGACGCCTGGACTGGGTGGAGAAATACCTACACGTGAAACCAGAAAGCATAGAAAAGGCACAACGGTTTATGGCGGGACATGGCGCATGGATGGGCTTCTTTGCCTTCCTGCCCCTGCTGGGCAGTGCAATCACCATCGTACTGGGACTGACACGCGCCAACATACCGATATCCATCACCAGCATCACCATCGGGAAACTCCTCAGATACATCATCCTGGTGTATGGGGCATCGCTCATTATCTAAAAAGAAAAGAATGAACAAATATATCCTTATCCTGTTCGCCGTGCTGGCTCTCACAGGATGCAACGACACGCAAAACAATAAAAGAACCATCACGGTAAGCATAGAGCCCCTGAGATTCTTCACGGAAGAAATCGCGGGAAACAAATTCAAAGTAAGCACGATGGTGCCCGAGGGAATGAGTCCGGAGACCTACGAGCCTACCGCCCAACAGATGATACAGCTTGCCCACAGCGACATGTTTGTCAAAGTGGGAGCCATCGGGTTCGAGGTGGCATGGATGAAACGCATGGAAGCCAATGCGCCCCATACACTGGTCATCGACTCATCGGAGGGCATTGAGACGGTGAAGACCATCAACGGCACCGACGACCCACACACCTGGATGAGCGCAGCCAACGCCATGATCATCGCCAAGAACATTTGCGATGCGCTCATTGCCATCGACCAACAAGACAGCACCTATTTCCGCCAACGCCTCGACAAGCTGTATGAGAAGATACAAAGTACGGATTTAGAGGTGCGAAAGTATATCACGAAAGACACATCCAAGTCTTTTCTCATCTATCACCCCACCCTCACCTACTATGCCCGGGACTATCAGCTGACCCAGATTCCCATCGAAGAAGAAGGCAGGGAACCCAGTTCTGCACAGATCACCGAAGTGATCAAGAAAGCAAAGGAAAACCGTGTAAAGGTGCTGCTGGTACAAAAGCAGTTCAACGTGAGAAACACGCGTGCCGTAGCCGAGTCAGTAGGTGCGAAGCCCGTGGAGATCAACCCACTGAACTACAACTGGTGCAAGGAGATGGTGAGCGTGGCTAAGAAACTGAAATAACAGGCAAGCATGGAAAGAATCGTTCATATAGACAACATAGAAGCGGCATACGACGGGAAGACCGTGCTGACCGGAGCTACGTTCGACATCCACGAACGCGACTATGTGGGCATATTGGGACCCAACGGAGGAGGAAAAACCACGTTGATGAAGGTGCTACTCGGCATGACAACCCCTTCTCACGGCTCCATCAGCTATTATAAGGACGGGAAAGAAGTGCCGCGCATCACGATGGGCTACCTGCCGCAATATAACAAGATAGACAAGGCATTCCCCATCTCGGTCTACGATGTCATACGCACGGGACTGGGCGACAAGAAGAACCTCTTCGGACGATATTCGGAAGAACAGCGCCAGCAAGTGGACCACATAATAGAACGGATGGAACTAACCGGACTGGAGCATCGCCCAATCTGTGCCCTGAGCGGCGGACAGATGCAGCGCATCCTGTTGGCACGCGCCCTCGTATCACATCCCGACATACTCGTGCTCGACGAGCCCAACACCTATATCGACGAACAATACCAAAGTCAGATGTATGAAATGCTCGACACGCTCAACCGGGAATGTGCCGTGGTGCTGGTGAGCCATGACATCGACTCACTGCTGGAACGGGCACGCCAAGTGGTATGCGTGAACAAAAGCGTGGAGCACTTCGACCTTGCCCATACGGATAAAGCCACGCTGAAAAAGCGCATACAGGCAACATTCTGCAATAAAAAATATTAAAACAATAGCCTATCGCCATTTATCATTGTGGTTATTTGGGTATTGTCTTCTAATTAATGTATCTTTGCACATTGATTAATCATAATTTATCAACAATAATAATGAAACAGTACAAGTTAGTGGACAACATCATGGGGTGGCTGGTATTTGCCATTGCCGCCTTCACCTATTGCTCCACGATTGAACCCACAGCCAGTTTCTGGGATTGCCCGGAATTTATCACCACTGGTTACAAACTGGAAATCGGTCACCCGCCTGGTGCACCTTTCTTCATGCTTACGGCAAACCTGTTCAGCCACTTTGCCAGTGACCCGTCGCAGGTGGCACGCATGGTCAACACGATGAGCGCCTTGCTGAGCGCCACCTGTATCTTGTTCCTCTTCTGGTCAATCACCCACCTCACACGGAAACTGATTCTCAAGGATTGGGACGAGCTCACCACTGCCAAGACCATCATCATCGAGGCTGCCGGTGTAGTGGGTGCACTGATATATACATGGAGTGACACTTTCTGGTTCTCTGCTGTCGAGGGCGAAGTGTATGCCTATTCATCGGCATTCACCGCGGTCGTATTCTGGTTGATCCTCAAATGGGAGGACCATGCAGACGAACCTCACAGCGACCGCTGGCTCGTGCTCATCTCCTACATGACCGGTCTGTCAATCGGCGTTCACTTGCTGAACTTGCTCTGCATCCCCGCCATCGTATTGGTCTACTACTATCGCAAGCATCCCAGTGCCAATGTCAAGGGCTCGCTCCTGGCTTTGGTGGTCGGCTTTGTGATTGTGGCTGCCGTGCTCTATGGCGTAGTGCCGGGCATCATCACCGTAGGCGGCTGGTTCGAGCTGTTCTTTGTCAACACGCTCGGCTGTCCGTTCAACACCGGTGAGATCATCTATATCATCCTGCTGGTCGCTGCCGTGATTTGGGGTATCTATGAGAGCTACACCAACCGCAGCCGCAAATTGCAGGTCATCTCTTTCCTCTGTGCTTTCGGACTCATCGGCATTCCTTTCTACGGCTACGGATGGATGGCATTCTTCACAGGTGTCGTCATCCTGGTTGTAGCTTTCTTCATCCTGAGACTGAAGAAGGAGAACAAGCCCATCATCAACGCCCGCATGCTCAATACGACACTGCTCTGCATGCTGATGCTGATGATCGGATACTCCAGCTATGCCTTGATCGTGATCCGTTCATCTGCCAATCCGCCGATGGACCAGAACTCTCCCGAGGACATCTTCACCTTGGGCAGCTACTTGAGCCGCGACCAATACGGCGACAGTCCTCTCTTCTTCGGACAGACTTACAACTCGGAATACCAGGCAGACGAGAACGGACGTGTCGCCATGAAGAAAGGTGCTCCCGTGTACGAGCGCAAGGAAAAGACGTCGAAAGACGAGAAGGACTCTTACTATATCGTCAGCACCAAAGACAAGCCTAAGTATGTGACAGGACAGTGTATGTTCTTCCCGAGAATGCACGACCGCGGTCATGCACAGGCATACGAAGACTGGATGGGCGGCGTAAAAGGCAAGGAAGTGACGTCTACCTATAATCCGGAAAATACGGTGAAGATACCGACGACACTCGAAAACCTCGCTTTCTTCATCTCCTACCAGTGCAACTACATGTACATGCGCTACTTCTTCTGGAACTTCTGCGGCCGTCAGAACGACTTGCAGGGCAACGGAGAGCTGGAGAAAGGCAACTGGATCTCGGGTATACCCGTACTTGACAACTGGCGTCTCGGCGACCAGAGCAAACTGCCACAAGACTTGCAGGACAACAAGGGACACAATGTGTTCTATTGCTTGCCACTGTTGCTCGGCATCATCGGCTTGTTCTGGCAGGCATACCGCGGCGACAAAGGCATCAAGCAGTTCTGGGTGGTGTTCTTCCTGTTCTTCATGACAGGTCTCGCCATCGTCATCTATCTGAACCAGACGCCTATGCAGCCACGTGAACGCGACTATGCATATGCCGGTTCGTTCTATGCCTTCGCCATTTGGTGCGGTATGGGTGTCGCAGCTATCTATGAATTGATCAAGAAGCGCATGAAGGTGAACGACAATGTGCTTGCCGCAGTCGTTTCGCTGCTCTGCCTGCTCGTGCCTATCCAGATGGTTTCACAGACATGGGATGACCACGACAGAAGCGGTCGTTACACCTGCCGTGACTTCGGACAGAACTATCTGATGTCGCTGCAAGAGAAGGGAAACCCGATCATCTTCACCAACGGTGACAACGACACCTTCCCATTGTGGTATAACCAAGAAGTGGAAGGCGTGCGCACGGATGCACGCGTCTGCAACCTGAGCTACCTGCAGACAGACTGGTATATCGACCAGATGCGTCGTCCGGCTTACGACTCGCCTTCTGTACCGATCTCTTGGCCTCGTATCGACTTCTGCTCGGGCACGAACGAGATTGTTCAGGTGCAGCCGAGCCTCAAGAGTCAGATACTTGAGTTCTACAAGGAGAACCCCGAAGAAGCGAAGAAGCAGTTCGGCGACGAACCTTTCGAGCTGAAGAACATCATGAAATATTGGGTGCGCGGCAACAGCAAGAATGCCGACATGCACGTCATTCCGACCGACACAGTGTATGTGACCATCGACAAGGAAGCTGTGAAGAAGAGCGGCATGCTCATCGCCGACACCATCCCCGACAAGATGGTCATCTCGTTGGCAGGCAAAGACGCGCTCTACAAGAACGACCTGATGATGCTTGAGATGATTGCCGAGAGCAACTGGACACGTCCGCTCTATGTAGCCACCACCGTGGGACAGGACAACTACATGAACCTGGGCGACAACTTCATCCTGGAAGGTCTTGCCAACCGCATCACGCCGTTCACGACAACCAAACCGGGTGTGAAGAACATCGACACAGAGAAGATGTATCACAACGTGATGGACCGCTTCAAGTTCGGCGGACTGAGCACACCGGGTCTCTATATCGACGAAACATTGATGCGCATGTGCTATACACACCGTCGCCTGTTGGCACAACTGGCGAACGCACTGATAGACGAGCGCAAGGTAGAGAAAGCACGCAACGTGCTGGCAAAAGCCAACAAGGAGATACCCGAGTACAATGTTCCGTTGAACTATATGAGCGGAAGCTTCGACATCGCCAAGGCTTATATCAGACTCGGACAGAAAGACAAGGGCTTCAAGATGCTCGACAAGATGTGGAACAACTCCGTACAGTACCTGAACTGGTACATGTCACTGGACTACAACCGATTCAGACAAAGCATGTATGACTGCAACCTGAACTTCCAGATGATGTACAGTATGCTGCAAGTGGCAGAACAGTACAACCAGTCGTGGGCTCAGAAGCACAATGTTCAGTTTGAGCAATATTACTCACGCTATCATAACATGGGCGGTTTAGACCCTCAACAGTAATCGTAACATATGATTATAGAACAACCTGCCATGTGGCTGCGCTGGCTTTATCCTCGGGCCACATGGAGAATGAACAAACAGGATCATTCGGTGTATCTGACCTTCGATGACGGTCCGATACCCGAATCGACCCCGTTCATACTCGACACACTAAGACGATACAACATCAAGGCAACATTCTTTATGGTTGGCGACAACGTGAGGAAGTATCCCGAGTTGTATCAGCAGATTGTTCGGGAAGGTCATCGGGTTGGCAACCACACATTCAACCACATGGGAGGGTTCAAGCACACTATCAAGACCTACAGCGACAATGCAGAGAAAGCCAACGCCTACATTCATTCCAATCTGTTCCGCCCTCCGCACGGGTGGATGAGACTAGATCAGTATGCATGGCTTGGACGCAAATACAGAATTGTCATGTGGGATTTGGTCACACGCGACTATTCCAAGTGGATGACGGGTGAAGACGTGCTAAACAATGTCAAGAGATATGCCCGCAACGGTTCTATCATCACATTTCACGACTCACTGAAGAGTATAGACAAACTTCATTACGCCTTGCCAGCCTCAATAGAATGGCTAAAGGAACAAGGCTACGAATTCAAGATATTCGATTAGACGCAAGAAAGGCTACCAAGCAAGAGCACAACGCTCCCTGGTAGCCTTTCTTGTATCTTAACCATAGTCGTCCCTGATGCTTGGATATATTTGTCTATGCATATCATTTGCGCTAAGGTTGACGCGGGGACGCGTCGACTACTACATTGGCGCATCAGAAGCACTTGCCGTAGTAGATGCAGCGTCCCCGCTGCATCCCTTGAGCTTGTTCGAGACGCATATTGCGGAATAGCATATGTAGGAGGCGCGACGCCCCCGCCGCGTCTCCTTGCGCTTGTCTGCATATATCAGTCTTTGCACTTCAACATTCACAGGGTCGACGCGGGGACGCATAGACTACCAAAAAATCCCTAACAAATTTTTCTCCAGCTTGACAATATACGCTATGATATATAACTTGGCTAAAGGACTGAACAAGTTGTATTCGTCCTGATCCTCGATTTGAATAGCCTTTTGTGTCATCTTTAAAAGTGTTTAGTCTCTTGAAGTTGGAATCGTCAAAACCGATACCGTTGTCTGTAACATGTACTTCAGCCAATCCATCAGGTTGATTGTCTGTTGTTTCGTTGTAAAACAGTTCTATATTAATAAAAGGTTCAAAAGGGACATTTAATTTAGAACGCATATCTATAGCTTCGAAGCTATTTGTAATAACCTCGAAAATTGGCTGTAATGGGTTGGAAGCCTTTTTTATTCCTTTTAAAACTCCAGGCCAATAAAGTCCTTCGCTTGATATGAATTTCTCCATTTCACCTAATATAATTTATATTTCAACATAATATAATTTATAAAGATATGAAACGTACATGAATGGCTTTCGCCAAAGGGAATGAAAAGGGGTGCCCATCC
>CAVJZZ010000010.1:0-52264 GCA_963654295.1 Lachnospiraceae bacterium
ACTACTTCGATGGGCAATGAAGTACTACCTCGTTGGGCAATGAAGTACTACCTCGTTGGGCAATGAGGTAGTACCTCGTTGGCGGATGAGGTATGCCTTCGTTGGCTGATGGGCATTTTTCCTTTGGGCGATATGGGGATGAGAAAAGGCGAAAGCCCTGTGTGAAAGTCAAAAAGTGAGGCGAAAAACTTTTATATAAGGTGAATTATTCGTATCTTTGTCGCAATCTTTAAAGTTATTTATGGACGACGAAATCAAAGAAGACAACTTGAACGAGGCAGCGGAGGAGCCGCAGACGGAAAGCCATTCGGACTATAAGCCTGTCAACAGGTTCGACGCTTCGGCTGTGCACCACTTGAGTGGCATGTACCAGAACTGGTTCTTGGACTATGCCTCCTATGTGATATTGGAACGTGCCGTGCCCCATATCGAGGACGGACTCAAACCTGTGCAACGCCGTATCCTACATTCGATGAAGCGCATGGATGACGGACGCTACAACAAGGTGGCGAATATCGTGGGACACACCATGCAGTTTCACCCTCACGGTGACGCCTCCATCGGCGATGCACTCGTGCAGATGGGACAGAAAGACCTGCTTGTGGACACGCAGGGAAACTGGGGTAACATCCTCACGGGCGACCGTGCAGCCGCTCCCCGATACATAGAAGCGCGCCTTTCCAAGTTTGCGCTCGACACCGTATTCAATCCCAAGACCACTGAGTGGCAGTTCAGCTACGATGGTCGCAACAAGGAACCGGTCACGCTTCCCGTGAAGTTCCCGCTCCTGCTGGCGCAGGGTGCGGAGGGCATCGCTGTGGGTTTGTCGTCCAAGATTTTGCCCCACAACCTCAACGAAATATGTGATGCCGCCATCCACTACCTGCATGGCGAAGATTTTGTGCTCTATCCCGACTTCCCTACGGGCGGTTCCATCGATGTGAGCAAGTATAACGAAGGGCAGCGCGGCGGCTCGCTAAAGGTGAGGGCAAAGATAGAAAAGCTCGACAGCAAGACGCTTGTCATCCGGGAAATACCCTACAGCAAGACCACCACTACGCTCATAGAGTCTATCCTGAAGGCGATAGAGAAAGGAAAAATCAAGGTGCGCAAGGTCGATGACAATACTGCCGCCGAGGTGGAGATACAAGTTCATCTGGCACCGGGCGTGTCGTCGGACAAGACCATCGACGCCCTCTATGCCTTCAGCGACTGCGAGGTGAACATCTGCCCCAACTGCTGCGTCATCGAAGACAACAAACCCGTGTTCCTGACGGTGACCGAAGTGCTTCGCCACTCGGTAGACCGCACCCAGGCACTCTTGCGCCGCGAACTTGAAATACGCAAGAACGAATTGCTCGAACAACTCTTTTTCGCATCGTTTGAGAAGATCTTCATCGAGGAGCGCATCTATAAAGGCAAACCTTTCGAGCAGGCGAAGAATATGGATGCCGCCTGTGAATACATCGACGAACGGCTCACCCCGTTCTATCCGCAGTTTATCCGCGAGGTGCGCAAGGAGGACATTCTCAGGCTGATGGAGATCAAGATGCAGCGCATCCTCAAGTTTAACAAGGACAAGGCAGACGAGCTGATTGCCCGGATGAAGGAGGAGATAGACCGCATAGACCACGACCTCGCCCACATGGTTGACGTGACAGTGCGCTGGTTCCAGTTTATCAAGGACAAATACGGCAAGGATCATCCGCGCCGTACCGAGCTGAAGAACTTCGACACCATCGTTGCTGCGAAGGTCGTAGAGGCGAACGAGAAACTCTATATCAACCGTCAGGAAGGTTTCGTCGGCATGGCACTGAAGAAAGACGAATTCGTCTGCAACTGCTCCGACATCGACGACATCATCATATTCTACAAAGACGGCAAGTATAAGGTCATCAAGATTGCCGACAAGATATTCGTGGGCAAGAACGTTATCCACGTCCAGGTGTTCAAGAAGAACGACAAACGTACCATATATAATGTGGTGTACCGCGACGGAAAACAGGGCGCTTACTATGTGAAACGCTTCAATGTGACCAGCATCAACCGCGACAAGGAGTATGACGTCACCCAGGGCACACCCGGCTCACGTGTGTGCTACTTCACTGCCAATCCCAACGGTGAGGCGGAAGTCATCAAGGTGACGCTCGACCCCAAGCCCGGACTGCGCACCATCTTTATCGACAAGGACTTCTCCGAAGTATTGATTAAGGGACGTGCCAGCAAGGGCAACCTGCTCACCCGCAACTCCGTGCACCGCATCGGACTGAAAAGTCATGGTCACAGCACGCTCGGCGGACGCAAGGTGTGGTTTGACCCCGATGTGAACCGCCTCAATTATGACGACCACGGACGGCTGCTCGGTGAGTTTAACGAGGGCGACAGCATCCTTGTGGTGCTCGACAACGGAGAGTTCTATATCTCCAATTTCGATGCCAACAACCACTATGAAGACAACATCCTGCGCATCGAGAAGTGGGACAAGGACAAGGTGTGGACTGCCGTGCTCTATGATGCCGACAACCAAGGATACCCCTATGTGAAGCGTTTTCTCATGGAAGCTACCAAGCGCCACCAGAACTATCTCGGCGAGAACCCCAACAACAAACTTGTGTTGCTCACCGACCAGGTCTATCCGCGCATCTGCGTCACCTTCGGCGGTGCAGACGCCTTCCGCGACCAACAGGTCATCGATGTGGAAAGCTTCATCACCGTCAAGGGATTCAAGGCGAAGGGCAAGCGCCTGTCTACGTGGCAGGTGGCAAATATCGAGGAACTGGAACCCCTGCGCTATCCCGAGCCTTCAGAGGAAGAGACACTTCCGTCGGCAGATACCGATGAGGAAGTGGAGAACCTCGATCCCGACAAAGACAAGAGCGAGCAGGACGTGATAGACGAAATAACCGGACAGTTGAACCTATTTAGCAGTGCCGATGACCCGAATGATGACAAACCTGAAGCGTAAGCTTCTCTCCCTCATACTCCTTGTGCCGACATCCTTGACGGTGTCGGCGCAAGGATTTTTTGTTTCCTCGCCCGATAGTGTGCCCGATGGCACCAAGACGGTGACCAGTGCCAAGATGGTGGGTGTCGGCGCAACACAAATGCTCGACACCTATCTCTCGCCCGAGAAGTATAGCGGTGAGGACTTTCGCTTCATCTCGCATGTTGTGCGCCAGCGGAAGGGCTGCGTTTGGTCGCGCCAAATCGTGTGGCAAGGCAATGTGGCGATGGCAGACAACCGAGCCTATGAAGGCAGTGAGATGGCTGGCATGCTCACGTTTGACTATGGTGTGCACCGCAACTGGCAACTCCTGGAAGGGCGCTTGCGGCTGAAGGCTGGTGCACTGCTCGATGCCGGTATAGGTTTTCTATACAACACGCGCAACGGCAACAATCCTGCCCAGGCACGACTTGCGCTCAATTTGTCGCCTTCGGTGGGCGCCTGCTACAGCTTCCGTTTGTGCGGAAAACCGTTGACGGTGAACTATGAAGCATCGGTTCCGCTCATCGGCGTGATGTTTTCGCCCAACTACGGACAATCGTACTACGAGATCTTCTCGGAAGGAAACTACGACCGCAACGTGGTGCCGACCACCATTGGTAGCACGCCCTCGCTGCGCCAGATGCTCACCCTCGACTTCACGCTGCTCCATACCACATGGCGTGTGGGCTACCTGGGCGACTATTGGCAGGCGCACGTCAACTCATTGAAGTATCACACCTACACGCATGCCCTCGTTGTGGGCGTGGTGAAACGCTTCTCCATCGTGAAAATGTAAACGCAGACAGCACATGAAAAAACTTCTCCTCTTCATATTGCTCCCCTTATCCGTCATCCTGCTGGCGTTCAGTTCGTGCGTCGACGAGGACGAGTTTCCCGACAATCCCCGTGGCAACTTCGAGGCGCTGTGGAAGATGTTTGATGAGCATTACTGCTTTTTCGAGGAAAAGCGGCAGGCTTTGGGTGTCGATTGGGATGAGGTGCACACCCGCTATGCCCGTCAGGTCAGTGACGGAATGACCCGCGCCCAACTCTTTGAGGTGCTCGGCAAAATGCTCGCTGAGTTGCAGGACGGTCATGTGAACATGTATGCGTCGTTCGACGTGGCGCGCAATTGGTCGTGGCACGAGAACTACCCACAGAACTTCAGCGACTCCCTCGAGCGCAAATACCTGGGCACAGACTATATGATAGCCTCGGGCTTGAAGTATCGCGTGCTTGATGACAATGTGGGCTATGTGCGCTACTCGAGTTTCAGTTCGAGTATCGGGTCGGGCAATCTCGACGAGGTGCTGATGCGCCTCTCCACTTGTCGCGGTCTCATTCTCGACATCCGGGACAATGGAGGCGGTGACCTGACCAATGCCCAGAAGCTGGCGGCACGCTTCACCAACAGCGAGACGTTGGTGGGCTACCAGTGCCATAAGACCGGGAAGGGACATAGTGACTTCTCCGCCAAAGTGGAGCAACGCATCAAACCGTCCGACGGCATCCGTTGGCAGAAGCAGGTTGTCGTGCTGACCAACCGTTCGGTGTACAGCGCAGCCAACGAATTTGTGAAATACATGAAGTGCTTTCCCCGCGTGACCGTGGTGGGCGACCAGACCGGAGGAGGGGCAGGATTGCCCTTCTCCAGCGAACTGCCCAATGGCTGGAGCGTACGTTTCTCTGCCTGTCCGATGTATGACAAGGAAGGCAATGTGACCGAATTCGGCATACAGCCCGACCATCGGGTAGACATGACCGAGGCGGATATGAGAAACGGAAAGGATACCATCATCGAGTATGCCCGCCAACAGTTTTGAAGCTTTTACCCTATTTTAACGTGGCGAAAGTCAGTTAATAGGTGGAAAAAGTGTAACTTTGCATCCATATAATTGATAATAAACATTCAAAGACATAAAGAAATGGCACAAGAAGATGTATTCAAGAAGATAGTTTCGCACTGTAAAGAGTACGGATTTGTCTTCCCGAGCAGTGAAATTTACGATGGTTTGGCAGCCGTATACGACTACGGACAGAACGGCGTCGAACTGAAAAACAATATCAAAGAGTATTGGTGGAAGAGCATGGTGTTGCTCCATGAGAACATTGTGGGCATCGACTCTGCCATCTTTATGCACCCCACAATCTGGAAGGCCAGCGGTCATGTGGACGCTTTCAACGACCCTCTTATTGACAACCGTGATTCCAAGAAGCGCTATCGTGCCGATGTGCTCATCGAAGACCAGATAGCCAAATATGAAGAGAAGGTTGCCAAGGAAGTGGCAAAGGCTCAGAAGAAGTTTGGCGACGCCTTCGATGAAGCCAAGTTCCGTGAGACCAATCCCCGCGTGCTCGAACATCTGAAGAAGCGTGACGCACTCCACGAGCGCTATACCGTTGCCATGCAGGGGCCCAATCTCGAAGAGCTGAAGCAGATCATCCTCGATGAAGGTATCGTGGATCCGATCAGCGGCACCAAGAACTGGACCGATGTGCGCCAGTTCAACCTGATGTTCTCTACCGAGATGGGTTCGGCAAGCGATGCTACCAACAAGGTGTATCTCCGTCCTGAGACTGCCCAGGGCATCTTCGTGAACTATCTCAACGTGCAGAAGACAGGCCGTATGAAGATACCGTTCGGTATTGCGCAGATCGGCAAGGCCTTCCGCAACGAGATTGTAGCCCGCCAGTTCATCTTCCGCATGCGTGAGTTCGAGCAGATGGAGATGCAGTTCTTCGTGAAGCCTGGCACCGAGATGGAGTGGTTCAAGAAGTGGAAGGAAACACGTATGAAGTGGCATCAGGCACTGGGCTTCGGTGCTGAAAACTATCGTTTCCACGACCATGAGAAGCTCGCCTTCTATGCCAACGCTGCCACAGACATCGAGTTCAAGATGCCGTTTGGCTTCAAGGAGGTGGAAGGCATACACAGCCGCACCAACTACGACCTCTCGCAGCACGAGAAGTTCAGCGGCCGTTCCATCAAATACTTCGATCCGCAGACCAACGAAAGCTACACTCCGTATGACATTGAGACCTCTATCGGTGTAGACCGCATGTTCTTGAGCGTGATGTGTCACTCCTATCGTGAGGAACAGCTTGAGAATGGTGAGACACGCGTGGTGCTCCTGTTGCCACCGGCACTCGCACCCGTGAAGTTGGCAGTGCTGCCGCTCGTCAAGAAAGACGGACTGCCCGACAAGGCACGCGAGATCGTGAACGCCCTCAAGTTCAAGTTCAACACGCACTACGACGAGAAGGACACCATCGGCAAGCGCTATCGCCGTCAGGATGCCATCGGCACACCTTATTGCGTCACTGTGGACTATGACACACTGAAGGACAACACCGTAACCCTCCGTTTCCGCGACACCATGGAGCAGGAACGTGTGAGCATTGACCAGCTTGATGCCATCATCGAGGACAAGGTAAGTATTGCAAGTTTGCTTAAGAAACTCCAGTAAATGACAATCAAGAGAACAATGTATATCGCCATGCTGCTTCTGGCGACAGTCTGCGGACTGTCGTCGTGCAGCGAGGACGACAATGCCGAGCAAGAGTTCGCCAACTGGCAGCAACAGAACGACGAGTATTTCGCTTCCGTATATGCCAAGGCAACGGCGAACGCAGACGGTAATTGGCTCATCTTGCCATCGTGGACGGTGAATGACAGCATCGCCGCATTGTCGCCGACCAACAATGTGGTGGCACATATCATCAAGAGTGGCACCGGGTCAAGTTGCCCCATCTACACAGACTCTGTGCAGGTGCACTATCGCGGACGGTTGATTCCTTCGCCGAGCTATCCAGAGGGTTGGGTGTTCGACCAAAGCTTCACGGGCAATTACAATGTCGATCTGATGTCGCCCAGCAAGTTTGCCGTGTCGGCTACCGTAACTGGTTTTACCACCGCATTGCAGTATATGCACATCGGCGACCGTTGGGAGATCTACATACCCTATAGCCTGGGCTATGGCGAAAGCGACTATCAGACCAGCAGTTCGTCATCTTCCATCCCTGGAGGAAGCACGCTGATCTTCGACCTCACGTTGGTGGGCTATCATCATCCAGGTGAGTCGGCTACTGTCACCAAGTCATTCGGAAGCAAAAAGGATGGCGGTTATTGGGTGACAAAGTAAGAATGTGAATATATAATATAAGGTGAAATGTCTCAATCGTCTTCGTAGCATGATGATTGGGACATTTTTCGATACCGGGGACGAGGCGTTCCCGAACCGTGAACAATGAAAGGGAGCATGAAGACCATATTCTATTTCCTGCTATTCCTGCTGGTGTTGCTGATACCGGACGGGTGTATCTACCGGATGCACATTGCTGCAGCGTGCCCGTTGGCGCTCCGAATTGCGTGGTGGACACCCACTGTGGCTACGCTCGCGGCATTTGTCTGTGCCAACAGGGGATGGTTTCACAACACCTGCTTGCGGGTGTTCTTCGCCTTGGTGTTGTGCTTCGTGTTGCCCAAACTGCTGTTTGTGATCCTTCACCTGCTGGTGGGGTGGCAGACTGCCGTAGGCGTAGTGGCGGTGACAGAGCTGTTCTTGCTCTATGGCTTCTTCTTCGGTTGGCGCCGCATCGTGGTCAAGAGTGCCGTGTGCAGCGATGCCGCCATCCCTGAATCGTTCGACGGCTATCGCGTGCTTCAACTCTCAGACATCCATATCGGCACATTCCTGCAAAACAAATCGTTCGTCAACAAGTTGGTGCGCGTCGTCAATGCACAGCGTGCAGACCTTGTCGTCTTCACGGGCGACCTTGTCAATGTGAGTGCCACCGAGCTTCTGCCGTTTATGTCCGTGCTCGACGGCATTAAAGCCCCCGATGGCGTTTATTCCGTCATGGGCAACCATGACTATTGTGAATACGGCAACGATCACTCGATCCGCAGGATGCAGCGCAACCAGCATGCTCTCGTCTACATGGAAGAAAAGATGGGTTGGCACATGCTGATGAACGAACACGTGACGATAAGCCGTGGCAACGGACAGATGGCACTCGTGGGCGTGGAAAACATCGGCAAGCCCCCGTTCAAGAGTCACGGTCATCTCGGCAAGGCGGTCGATGGACTACCCGACGGAATGTTCAAGATCTTGCTCAGCCACGACCCCACACATTGGCGTTTGGGGGTGCTGCAGAACACAGATATCCAGCTCACCCTCAGTGGTCATACCCATGCGGGGCAGTTCAAGATAGGCAGGTTCTCACCCTCACGGTGGGCTTACAACGAATGGGGAGGCATGTATGAAGAGCAGGGCAGACACCTCTATGTGTCGCTGGGCATCGGCGGCACGGTGCCCTTCCGGTTCGGTGCATGGCCCGAAGTCAATGTCATCACCCTCAGACACCAGTCATGAAAGAAAAACTATAACGAAACAATATGAACAGAAAAACTCTTGCAATCGCCGTGACGCTCGCTTTGGCGGCATCGGCAAACGCCCAGACCAAAGACGGCGGCATCTCGCCACAAATGATGCAGCAGATACGTCAGTCGCAGAAGCAGACCACGGCAGACCGTGCACTCTTCAACGCCATCGCTGCCAACAGTATTGACAACTTGGCGCAGAACTATAAGAACAAAGGCACGCTCGACACCTATTTCAGTGTGGAAACGCCTAAGCAGAGCATCACCGACCAGAAGCAAAGTGGACGTTGCTGGATGTTCAGCGGCTTGAACGTGCTGCGTAGCAACTTTGCCCAAAAGAGCGACTCGCTCACCGTGGAGTTCTCGCAGGCATACCTTTTCTTCTACGACCAGTTGGAGAAAGCCAATCTCTTCCTGCAGGGCGTCATCGATACTGCCAAGAAACCGATGGACGACCAGCGTGTGCAGTTCTTCTTCAAAGACCCCATCAACGACGGCGGTACCTTCTGCGGAGTGGCAGACCTCACTGCCAAGTATGGTATCGTGCCCAAGAGCGTGATGCCCGAGACCTACTCGTCGGACAACACGAAACGCATGGCATCGCTCATCTCGTCGAAGCTCCGTGAATACGGCTTGCAGTTGCGCGACATGGTGAACGGAGGAAAGAAAGCGGCAGATGTGCGCAATGCCAAGGAGAAGATGCTCGGCACCATCTATCACATGCTTGCACTGACCATCGGCGAACCGCCTACGGAATTCTCATATGCCTTCAAAAACGCGAGAGGTCGTGACGTGGCTCCTGCCAAGACCTATACACCGCAAAGTTTTTACAAGGAAGTGGTGGGCGAACCGTTGCCCGGCACGTTTATCATGGTGATGAACGACCCGCGCCGTCCCTATCACAAGACCTATGAGGTGGAATACGACCGCCATACCTACGACGGCACCAACTGGAAGTATCTCAACCTCCCGATGGAAGACATCGAGCAGCTCGCCATCACGGCGCTGAAAGCTGGCAAGAAGATGTACAGCTCTTACGATGTCGCCAAGTTCCTTGACCGCACCACGGGATATTGTGACCTCAACAACTTCGACTATGGCTCGCTCTTCGCTACCGATTTCCCGATGACCAAGGCACAACGTATCTCCACATACGACAGCGGCAGTACGCATGCCATGACCCTTACGGCTGTAGACCTCGATGCCAACGGCAAACCATTGAAATGGAAGGTGGAGAACAGCTGGGGAGCCACTTGGGGACAACAGGGCTGCCTGATTATGACCAACAAATGGTTTGAGGAATACATGTTCCGCCTGGTGGTCGACAAACAGTTCGTGAGTGACAAACTGCTTCAAGAGTTCAATCAGAAGCCTACGCTGGTGATGCCGGAAGACCCGCTCTTCGGTGTAGACGAGTAGAAAAAGCATACAAGGGGAGAGAGCTCATGCGGGTTCTCTCCTTATTATATATATAACAGATGTCGTTACAGGATTTGATAGCGTGCAACGGTGTCTTGCCTGTGTCGCGGATTGCCGACCAGGTAAACGCCAGCCTTGCCGTTCACCCCTCGCTTGTCGTCACCGCACCGCCCGGTGCAGGAAAGTCCACACTTCTTCCCCTGACCATATTCATGGGGTTGAAAGAACGTATGGGCAATGCCGGAAAGATACTGATGCTCGAACCGCGCCGCCTTGCCGCCCGACAGATTGCCGAACGCATGGCACACCTGTTGGGAGAGGCCGTAGGCGAGACGGTGGGCTACCGCGTGCGTTTCGAGCAGAAGGTGTCTGCGCGGACTCGGATAGAGGTGCTCACAGAGGGCATCCTGACCCGTATGCTCATAGACGATGCCACGCTTGACGGTGTGGATGTGGTCATCTTCGACGAGTTTCATGAGCGTAGCCTCAATTCCGACTTGGCGCTCGCCCTGACCCGACAAGCTCAGCAGATTGTGCGTCCCGACTTGAAACTCGTGGTCATGTCGGCAACCATCGATGCCGACTATATCTGCAAGGCACTGCAGGCACCGCTCGTGGAGAGTGAAGGGCGCATGTTCCCTGTAGACATACACCATGCTCAGACCGATGTCGACCTCTGTGACGTGGCACAGACGGCAGCACAGGCCGTGGTGAAAGCCCACCGTGAACAGACTGGTGACATCCTCGTGTTCCTACCCGGGCAGGGAGACATCGACCGGTGTATGGAAAAGCTCGGTTCATCACTCATGCCTACAGAAGTGTTGCCGCTCTATGGCAATCTGTCGCCCGAGCATCAGCGGCGTGCCATCGCACCGTCTCGTGAGGGCGAGCGAAAGGTAGTGCTTGCCACTCCTATTGCTGAAACATCCGTCACCATCGAAGGTGTGCGCACGGTCATCGATTCAGGACTGTGCCGTTCATTGGTCTTTGACACACGTACCGGACTCAGTCATCTGGAGACGGTACGCATCAGTATGGATATGGCTACGCAACGTGCCGGACGTGCCGGGCGTGTGGCGGCGGGCACCTGCTACAGGCTGTGGACGCTTGCATCGGAGCATCAGATGCAAGCACAACGCAAGCCGGAGATAGAGGAAGCGGACCTTGCTTCCCTCTTGCTGGATATTGCCGCCTTCGGCGAGCATGATGTAGAAGCGTTGCCATGGCTCACCATGCCGCCCTGCGGAAATGTGGCACGGGCGCAGGAACTTCTTGTCTCGCTCGGTGCTGTCGATAGCCATGGAAACATCACACCACGGGGAAGGCGTATGGCTTGCTTGCCCTGCCACCCCCGCATCGCACGAATGATACTGAACGGAGAAACTTCGGAACAGAAGGCGTTGGCATGCGACCTTGCCGCATTGCTGGAAGAGAAAGACC
The DNA here is from genome assembly GCA_963654295.1 of Lachnospiraceae bacterium. Classification (GTDB taxonomy): domain Bacteria; phylum Bacteroidota; class Bacteroidia; order Bacteroidales; family Bacteroidaceae; genus Prevotella. The sequence continues at coordinate 11,229 of CAVJZZ010000010.1, forward strand.
CGATGGGTGAAAGTGGCGGAACCGACTTGCCGTTGCGTGTTTCAGCCTTGCGTTCGGCACGCCGCGGAAGGCTGTTGGGACGCTGGCAGCGTGTGGCACAGGTGGCTTCTGAATATCGCCGCATGGCACATGTTGCAGAGGACAATCGTGATGTGGCTCCTGCAGAGGTGGGCTTGCTTGTCGCTTGTGCCTATCCCGAACGTGTGGCACGGAGCGTGGATGACATCGGCGGCTATCGCTTGGCGAGTGGCGTGAACGTGCGCTTGGATGCTGCCGATATGCTGTCTTCCCATGAGTGGCTTGCCGTCGCGTCCCTTTATAGCCGACCAGGAACTGCCGGACGCGTGTTCCTGGCAGCTCCTTTAGATGTGGAAGACCTTGACAATACGTTGGTGCAGGAGCGTGACAACGTGTCGTGGGACAGCCGGCAAGGATGCGTGGTGATGCAGCGGGAACGCCGGATTGGGAAACTCGTGGTGGACAGCAGTCCCATTCATCATGCCCGTCAAGAAGACGTCGTGCGCATCGTGTGCGAGGCAATGAAGAAAGACGGACTGAGCATGTTAGACTGGAATGTCGACGATGTGGTGCGCTTGCAACGCAGGGTAGGGCAGGTGGCTTTGTGGCATCCCGAACTTGAGATACCCAATCTCTCTACGGAACACTTGATGGAAACAGCTGCCGAATGGCTCCCGTTCTATCTGGAAGAGGGCGGGCGCGTGAAGTCTACCATCGCAGAACTGCGCAAGTTGCACCTTGCCGATATCTTGTGGAACATCATCCCCTACGATTTGCAGGTGGAGATAGAACGCCTTGCACCTACCCATATGGTGGTGCCGACAGGTTCTCGCATCAGGGTGGACTACCGACAGGGGACTGACATACCAGTGCTGAGTGTGCGTCTGCAGGAGTGCTTCGGCTTGCAGAGCACCCCCTGTGTGGATGATGGTCGCTGTCCTGTGCTGATGGAACTGCTTTCGCCCGGCTTTAAGCCTGTGCAGCTCACCCGCGATTTGGCGAGCTTCTGGCAGACCACCTATTTTGAAGTGCGCAAGGAACTGCGCCGCCGCTATCCGAAACACGACTGGCCCGAGCATCCTTTGGAGGCTGAAGCCGTGAGAGGGGTGAGGCGGAAATGACAAAAGCCACAACGCTTGTGACGTGCTGTCTGCAAGCGTTGTGGCTTTTGTCTGTGCGCAACCGGTCTGCTGCGCGGTCTTTATGGGTATCTTGCGGGAAAGCAAGATGTCGTTTTCTTATACCAGATGACCGATCAACTCCTCACGTTCGCCGGGGAGCATGTCGATGACAGGAAGTTCAATCATGGTGTAGCAACCAGGCTGCTGGCGCATGGAAGCACGAGCCACATTGACCAGTACCTGACCTGTGAGGGCAGGGTTGTTGATGCTCATGTTGAATTCGAGACGCTGGTTCTGTGTGTCTCCGCTTACGCCCTTGCGTACGAGGTTTACACCATGTCCCATATCGCGCACGTCGTCTACTGAAGGAACGGCGAATACGTGTGTCTCGTCGCTGGCGAAATAGGGGTCAGCCTTGATGTCCTTAGCCACATCTTCCAGTTTGGCACCGTCTTCAAGTTCCACATACACCATGCGGCGATGGATGCCTTCGCCCAAAGGAATGGTCATAGAGAGTGCGTTTTTCACGCCTTTCTTGGAGCGCACGCATACGCTGTGGCCCATACTCATGCCCGGACCGAAGTTGGTATAGGTAAGTCCCTTGGGTGCAAGACTCTGCATCAGGGTGCGTACAATGGAGTCTGATCCTGGATCCCAACCGGCTGCAATCACCGAAACGGCATTGTTTTCCTTGCAGACAGGCATCAGCTCTGCACGGTAGTCGAGGATGGAAGTGTGGATGTCGAAGCTGTCGACCGTGTTGATGCCCAGTGGCAGGATTTGCTTGGCGTACTCCGGACATGAACGTGTCGGTGTGGCGAGGATGGCTACATCCACGTCTTTCAGTTCACGGATGTCTTTTACAACGTCGTAGGAAGAAAGTTCTGAGGGTTTGTTCTCCGCACCGTTGCGGCGTACGATACCGGCAATCTCGAAGTCGGGAGCGGCTTCGAGAGCTTGAACAGTGTAGCGGCCGATATTTCCATATCCCACTACTGCGGCTCTAATCTTTTTCATTATTCTTTTATTGGTTTGTTGTTTTGTCGTTTGCGGTTGCAAATATAGTTATTTATGTCTGAAAAGAGGTGCAGTAGCCTCGCTTTTTTATCTTTTTTATCTGGTATTGTAGTAAAAGGATAGATTTGTCCGTGTGTTTTCTTACTGTTTATAACTTATAAGGGGTATATACGGTGGAAAGTGTTGTCGGGCATGCTTCTGTCAGCATGGGTTATTCATCTTCGCCCCAGTCGTCGTCTTCGTCAAAGCCGAACATGGCAGGGTCTACGAAGGCATCGATGGCACGGCGGTCTTTCTTGGTGGGACGTCCCGTGCCTCTTGCCCTGTCGACAAATCCGCTGATGCGGCTCATCTCAAGCAGTTCATATTGTTTAGGGTCGGTCACGTTCTCGTAAACTTCAGGGATGAGTTTGGCACCTACGCGCTGTTCTATCGCCTTGAGGATACGGAACGAGTAGACCACGGGTGGCTTTTTCACGTTCACTATTTCGCCCACCTTTACCATATGGCTGGGCTTCATGTTCATGCCGCCCTTGGTAACGCGTCCGTTCTTGCAGGCGTCGGCTGCGATGGAGCGGGTCTTGAAGATGCGTGCCGCCCAAAGCCACTTGTCTATACGTGCAGAGTCCATAGGCATGTGTTATGCTTGTTTCTTGTGGTTAAACTGGTTCATGGTCACGTCGAGGCCAGCGAGCACAAAGCTCTTGACGATCTCTACCGATGTGTCTATGGCTGGCTGCAGCGTCTGCATGTCTTCTGCCGAATAGCGTCCGAGCACCCAGTCTATTTGTCCACCTCTCGGAAAGTCGTTGCCGATGCCTACGCGCAGTCTGGCGTATTTCTGTCCGATGAGTTGCTGTATGTTGCCCAGTCCGTTGTGTCCTCCGTTGCTGCCGCTACCCTTCAGTCGCAAGGCTCCCAGCGGCAGAGACAAGTCGTCTACCACCACGAGCAACCGCTCTTCGGGTATATTCTCCTTTTGCAGCCAATAGCGCACGGCATTGCCGCTGAGGTTCATGAAGGTGGTGGGCTTGAGCAGGAAGAGTTTGCGTCCCTTGATGGATGTTTCCGCCACGAAGCCGTATCGTCTGTCGTCGAAGGCTGCTCCCTGAGCCTTGGCAAGAGCGTCCACGACCATGAAACCGGTGTTGTGGCGTGTGCCTTCATATTCGTCGCCTGGATTTCCCAAGCCTACTATCAAGTATTTGTCCATAATGGTGGTCTTCTGTAACGGTTGTTTTAAACGAAAGAGAAGTCACCGTTCTCCATGAAGGGGAGCGATGACCTCTCTTGTATGTTGTTGCTTCTGTGCGATTAAGCGTTTGCTTCAGCGTCTGCAGCAGCAGCGGCAGAACGAGAGTTACGTGTGCTCTTGATAGAGCAAACCACAACTTCCTTGCCAGTAGCGATCTCAAGACCTTCGAAGCTCAGCTCGCCAACCTTGATGCTCTTGCCGAGCTTCAAGCTTGTAACGTCGATATCGAGGTGCTCGGGAATCTGCTGATAAGGAGCAGTCACATTGATCTTGCGGATAGAGAGGTTCATACGACCACCGTCACGCACACCCTGAGCAAGACCGCAGAGCTTCACGGGGATACCGATAGTGATAGGCTTCTGGTCGTTCACCTCGTAGAAGTCAACGTGGAGCAGTGCGTCTGTTGTCGGGTGGAACTGGAGTTCTTTCAGCACAGCTGTGTGCTCTTCACCGTCGATAACGAGCTTGATTACATAGATGTGGGGAGTATAGACAATCTTGCGGAGCTCGCTCATGGGAGCTGCGAATGAGAATGCCTCGGGAGCACCGTTCTCGCCTTTCTTCTCACCATAGAGGTTGCAGGGAACGAGACCCTCTTTTCTCAACAATTTGGAAGCCTTCTTGCCAAGGCCGCTTCTCTTCTGGCCTGATACATTAATCTCTTTCATAATGTGTTACTCTAAATTAAGTTGTTTTCAAATATGCTTAATTCGCCATCACACGAGATACTACATCTCACTCGATGTGCTTCAAAAAGCGGCTGCAAAGGTAGCACTTTCTGTCGATATACACAAGAGATGGGATGAAAAACATTAAAAAACACGTGTTTTCTTGCATGTACAAGGTTTTTTATCTATTTTTGCAATCGATTTTAGTAAACGTAACATTATATCATATCGATGATAAACAGGGAATTAATACGTATTAAGGTGGTTCAGCTGACCTACGCGTACTATCAGAACGGTAACCGTAACATGGATAATGCAGAGAAAGAACTGTTGTTCTCGCTCTCCAAGGCTTACGATTTGTACAACCAGCTTCTGCTCTTGATAGTCGCCGTGACACAGGAAGAACGCCACCGCGTAGAGGTGAACACAGCCCGCGCACAGAGAGAAGGCACAGAGGTGCCGTCAACGAAATTTGCTTATAATAAGTTTGCCGTACAGTTGGAGGAGAACAAGCAGCTTCTCGACTATGTGGAATCGCAGAAGCAGGGATGGCAGGAAGACATTGAATTCGTGCGCAAGCTGAGCGATGTCATCGAGCAGAGCGAAGCTTACCAGGAGTATATGGCATCCGACGAAGACTCCTATGAGGCAGACCGTGAGTTGTGGCGCAAGCTTTACAAACTGTTTATCCAGAATAACGAAGACCTCGATACCCTGCTTGAGGACAAGAGTCTCTACTGGAACGATGACCGCGAAATCGTGGACACCTTCGTGGTGAAGACCATCAAGCGCTTCGATCCGAAGTTGAAGGCAAAGCAGCCTTTGCTCCCCGAATACAAGGATGAGGAGGACAAAGACTTTGCCCGCAAGCTTTTCCGGGCTACCATCCTCAACGCAGACACCTACCAGCACTATATGAGCACCATGTCGCGCAACTGGGACTTCTCCCGTCTTGCCTATATGGATGTGGTGATCATGCAGATTGCCATTGCCGAAATGCTCACCTTCCCCAATATCCCGGTCAGCGTGACCATCAACGAATACGTGGAGTTGGCGAAGCTTTACAGCACGGCGAAGAGCGGCAGTTACGTGAACGGCATGCTCGACTCTATCGCGCGTAACCTTATATATAATAAGCTGATGGTGAAATCCATGAGCGAACCGCGCTCGAAGAAGACGGGTCCGTTGACGCAGTCGGGCAAGGCAGACGGAGCAGAGCCCGAAGAGAAAAAGGAAGAAAAGTAAATATAATTAATATCTAAGAAACTTACAGCAATGTTTACATCAATGTATCTCGCTGCCCAGCAGCAACAGGGCGGAGGCTATGGCTTCCTTATCATGATGGTGGCCATCTTCGTGATCATGTGGTTCTTCATGATCCGTCCGCAACAGAAGAAGCAGAAAGAAGTGCGCAAGTTCCAGAACTCACTGCAGGAAGGCACGCCGGTCGTTGTGGGATATGGCGTTTACGGCACAGTGAAACATATCGATCTCGCTGCGAATATCGTAGAGGTGGAAATCGCAAAGGGCGTGGTTGTCCGTGTGGACAAGGGTGCCGTATTTGCCGATACAACCGCTCAGCAGAGTATGCAGAAATAATTAAACGATCCGAAATTGTTGCACGAAACAAAGACACACGTCAGGAAATTCTTGTTCGGGCTACTGAATAAGGAGTTCCTGATTTTTTTGTTCTTCCTCATAGTCAGCGGAAGCTACTGGTTGCTCTTGGCGCTTAACGAAACCATAGAGCGGGAAGTCTGTGTGCCTGTCCGGCTGGTCAATGTGCCGAAGAACGTGATCATCACATCCGACTTGCAGGATACGGTTCGTGTAACCTTGCGCGACAAGGGGTATACCGTGGGCACCTACTTCTGGACAAGTAAGCTGTCGCCCATCGAGGTGTCTTTCTCCGACTATGCCAAATCCAACGGCTCGGGGGTGGTACCGCAGGCAGACATCCAGAAACTTGTGCGGCAGGAACTCTACGGATCCACCAAGATCGTACAGGTGAAGCCCGACAGACTCGACTTCTACTACAACAACGGACAGAAGCGGAGAGTGCCCGTCAGGTTGGCGGGCCGGATCTTGCCCGGACAGAGCTATTATCTGGCACGCACCGTATTCCGCCCGGACAGTGTGGATGTCTATGCGTCGCATGAAGCGCTCGACACCATCAAGTGCGTATATACGGAATGGCAGGACATTAAAAACGTGACCGACACCATTCACCGGAAGGTGGGACTGCGTCCCATCAAGGGCGCCAAGTGTGTGCCGTCGTCTATCCGCATGTCTGTATTCCCCGATGTGCTTACGGAAGAGTCGGCGGAAGTGCCCATTGTGGCAGTCAACATGCCGGAAGGGAAAGTGCTCCGTACGTTCCCGGCACGCGTGACCGTCAAGTTTGTGGTCGGCGCCAGCATGTTCCGCATGATCAATACGTCGAAGTTTTATGTCGTGGCAGACTACAACGAACTGGTGGAACACCCGTCGGACAAGTGCAACCTGATTATCCGCAGCGTGCCGTATGGCGTGAGGAAAGCGCGTCTGGTCACCCCGCAGGTGGACTATCTGATTGAACAGCAATATGACGATGAAGATAGCAATAACAGGAGGAATAGGTAGCGGCAAGTCGTATGTGTGCAAGATGCTCAAGGAAAGGGGCATCGGAGTGTACGACTGCGATGCCGCAGCGAAACGCCTGATGAACGAATCCGATGACATCAAGACCCGCTTGTCTATGCTTGTGGGCGAAGAAGTGTATCGTGACGGCAAGCTCGTGAAGCCTGTCATGGCAAAGTTCTTGCTTGCATCCAAAGACAACACCTATGCCGTGAACGACATCGTGCACCCTGCGGTGGCGGAAGATTTCGACCACTCGGGGCTCGACTGGATGGAAAGCGCCATCTTTTGGGGCAGTGGCTTCTATCGCCGCGTGCATATAGATAAGGTGGTCTGCGTGACTGCTCCGCTTGAAATGCGCATCTCCAGGGTGATGGCACGCGACGGCATCTCGTGCGAGAAGACGCTCGACTGGATACACCAGCAGATTTCGCAGGAGGAGATGTTGAGACGCTCGGACTATGAAATCGTGAACGACCGCATACATAATGTGGACAAGCAACTGGATGAATTGCTGCTGAAACTGAAATAGAATATCGAGAAAAACAGAATAAAAACAAATAAACATCATTTATAAGAATGGAAACAATACTCTCTATCGCCGGAAAACCGGGACTCTACAAGTTAGTCTCGCGCGGCAAGATGAATCTTATCGTGGAAGCTATTGATGAAACCCACAAGCGTATCCCTGCTTTTGCCACCGACCGTGTGACAAGCCTGGGCGACATCGCCATGTATACAGACGCTGAGGACGTGCCCTTGATGACCGTGCTGGCAAGCGTACGCGACAAGGAGCAGGGCAAGGAATGTTCGCTCAACTACAAGAAGTGCTCGGCAGACGAACTGCACGAGTATTTCGCAGCCGTGCTTCCCGCCTACGACCGTGACCGCGTGCATGACAGCGACATCAAGAAACTGTTGCAGTGGTACAACATCCTGGCAAAGGCTGGCGTGACGAACTTCGAGGAAATCATGCGCCCGACGGAAGGCGACAACGTGGACGACCGTCAGGAAGCTGCGGAATAAGTTTCGACAACAAATAAAAAGATAAAGAAACAGCCCCGCTGATATGGTCGGCGAGGCTGTTTTCTTGACTGTACAGAGTGCTTGTCTAACCTCTTAAAAAACAAGAAATGAAAAAAGAAAGAAAGAACGTCAGTGTGACGTTCATGCTTTTCAGCGTATTGTTCTGTGTCTGTTTGATTTCCGCCAACGTGTTGGAAACGAAACAGATTGATGTGTTCGGGATCAGCCTGACCGGCGGTCTCATTGTCTTCCCTGTGTCTTATATCATCAACGACTGTGTGTGCGAAGTGTGGGGCTTCCGCAAAACCCGCCTGCTCATCTGGCTTGGGTTCGTAATGAACTTCTTCTTCGTGCTACTCGGCGCCTTGTGTGATGCCATACCCGGCGCTGCCTATTGGCACAATGATGCCGGTTTTCATGCTGTCTTCGGTTTGGCTCCGCGCATCGCCTTGGCGTCGTTTGTGGCTTTCCTGGTCGGTTCGTTTGTCAACGCCTATGTAATGAGCCGCATGAAAATCAGTTCCGGTGGGCGTCATTTCTCTTGGCGTGCCATTCTGAGCACCGTGTGGGGCGAAGGTGCCGACTCGCTCATCTTCTTTCCGTTGGCACTCTATGGAGTGGTGCCGACCGAAGAGCTTCCCAAACTGATGCTGTGGCAGGTGGTGCTCAAGACGGTTTATGAGGTGATTGCGTTGCCGTTGACCATCAGGGTGGTGAAAGCCGTGAAACGTTATGAGGGAGAAGATGCCTACGACAAAGGTGTGGACTACAATGTTCTGAAGATATTCAATATTTAAATCTACGTGTGATGAATCAAGAAAATAGAAAGGATGAAGGCTTGAAAGCCTTGGGAGCCAAGACGAAATATGCAACAGACTATGCACCTGAAGTGCTTGAAACGTTCGTCAACAAGCATCCCGAAAACGATTACTGGGTGCGCTTCAACTGTCCCGAGTTCACCTCGCTGTGTCCGATCACAGGACAGCCCGACTTTGCAGAGATACGCATCATGTATGTACCCGACGTGAAAATGGTGGAAAGCAAGAGTCTCAAACTCTATCTGTTCAGTTTCCGCAACCATGGCGACTTTCATGAAGACTGCGTGAATGTGATCATGAAGGATCTGGTGAAACTGATGGACCCTAAATATATAGAGGTGACAGGACTCTTCACGCCCCGTGGCGGCATCAGCATCTATCCCTATGCCAACTACGGAAAACCCGGAACCAAATATGAACGACTGGCAGAGCAACGCTTTGCCTCTCATCAATAGCACAAAGAAAGACCGCGTTATAAACTACATACAAGTGCTTTGGGTAACACAACTAACTGCCCGAAAACATGAGGTTAGTATCCCCTCCCAGTACCAGCTAAGTATCACTGCAGTACCAGCTAACTGAAACTCCAGTACCGGCTAACCGGTACTGGAGTTTCGTTTAAGTGGTACTGAAGGTGGTACTGATTGCGTTGCTTCTTGACTATCATATGCCGCATCATTTTATTATAGTGAAAATTTGCGGGGATAGTTTTTTTTGTTTAATTTTGCACGCTACTACTCGGTAGACAATTTAAAGGCTTTTTAAATATTAATTCTTACTGGAATCATGACGAATGAAGATTTCAATGCTGGTGTACAACAGCAAGATGACGAGAAGCAGATCAACTATGTAGACTTGTTCATGAGATATCTCATGTACTGGCCATGGATATTGGCCTGCTTGGTCGTGTCTCTAATCGTGGCTTTTTTCATGCTCAAGCGTGCCACACCTATTTATAAGACGGACGCGTCCATGCTCATCAAGACCAACGACAACCAAAACACGTTCCGCTCGTCGACGCTTGCGGGAGCCATCAGTGCGCAGGATATGGGCATGTTCTCTATGGCAAGCGACTTCGACACAGAAATCAAGGTGCTTTCTTCGCGCAATCTTCTGCAGCACGTGATCGAGTCTCTCGACCTCTATGTGGAGCAACGCATGAAAACACCGCTCCGCTATAAGGATATTTATGGCAAGTCGCCGGTTCGTGTATGGACTACTCCACAGGAAGCGGCAAAGATGCAGTATGCAGTTTTGGATATAGACCTGCATGCCAACGGATCGTTTGACGTAAAAGCCGAAGTGGGGTTGAAGGACAATAAGCTGGAATATAAAAAGAGTTTCACCAAGTTGCCCGCCCTTCTTTCCACCCGTTACGGTGTCATCAGCATCTCTCGTATCGACTCCGTGCGTATGCGTGATTGCCAGATACGCACCACCATTATGGATCCGGAACTGAGGGCAAAGGAATATTCTGCACGGTTGACCGTGGAGCCGGTGGACAAGAAGACCTATGTCGCTTCTATCTCTTTCAACGATCCGTCACCGGAGCGTTCCATCGCATTCATCAACCGACTGGTTCAACAGTATAACTATGAGGCGAATGCCGACAAGAACGTGGCAGCAGAGAAGACCTCAGAGTTTATCAACAACCGCATCCTGCTCATCTCACAGGAATTGGGCAAGACCGAAGGACAGATGGCAGGCTTCAAGAAGCGTGCCGGATTGACCGACCTCCAGTCGGATGCAAAGATCACATTGGAGAACCGCAGCGCCTATGAAAAGCGCAGAAGCGACAACGACACACAGCTCCGTCTGATACAATATGTAAAGTCGTTCATCAACCAGGCTGGCAACCAGAACGAGGTGATACCTCTCAATACAGCAGTGCCAGGACAGGATGACGGCGGACTGAGTTCCATCATCTCGAAGTATAACGACTTGATTCTCAATCGTGCACGCTTGATCCGCAATTCGAGCGAGAACAATACGGTGATTCGTGATATGGACGTGCAGATCAAGGGTATGCGCAACACCATCAATTCGACGATGGCTTCTGTAGAGCGTTCTGCACATATCACCCAGGCAAAGCTGGATGCTGAGGCTGCCCGTTATGCCGGACAGGTGAGTGCTGTGCCCGAGGACGAAAAGCAGTTCCTCAACATCTCCCGCCAGCGCGACTTCCAGTCACAACTCTATCTCATCCTCTTGCAGAAGCGCGAGGAAAACGCCATCCGTCTGGCTGCTACCGCCAACAACGGTAAACTCATCGAGTCGCCGATGGTGTCGGCAAAGGTGTCGCCCAAAGGTTCTATCTTCATGTTGATAGCACTTGTGCTTGGCATCGCCTTCCCATGCGGTATCATTTATCTGAAGCGCTTGCTCGCCTTCAAGATTGAAAGCCGTGCAGATGTCATTGACATTACCAACCTGCCGATTATCGGTGAAATACCGTTCGATAAGTCTGTGGTAGGCGACCGCGACATCCTGATTAAGGAGAACAAGAACGGATTGATGGAGGAAGTGTTCCGTAATTTCCGTACCAATCTCCAGTTCCATATGGGAGGAGCCGACAAGCGTGTTATTCTCTTTACCTCCACCACTTCTGGAGAAGGAAAGTCTACCACGTCTGGAAACCTTGCCACCAGTTTGGCATTCTTGGGCAAGAAGGTGATCATCGTCGGACTCGATGTGCGTAAGCCGGGTCTGAACAAGGTGTTCCACTTGCCGATCCACCATACCAAGGGTATCACTTCTTATTTGAGCGATCCCGACAACACCGACCTGTTGTCGCTCATCCAGCCTTCAGGTGTGAGCAAAAACCTCGATGTGCTGGTGGGTGGTATCATCCCGCCGAACCCGACCGAGCTTGTGGCACGTCCGTCGCTTGACAAGGCTATCGACATTCTGAAGCAGCATTACGAGATCGTTATCATCGATACCACACCATGGGGTATGATGTCTGATACGCAGTTGATTGCCCGTGTGGCAGACGCAACGGTATATGTTTGCCGCGAGAACTACACCCGCAAGGCATCGTTTGCACTCATCAATGATGCACGCGACCAGAAGAAGTTGCCGAACATCGGTATTGTAATCAACGGTATTGACATGAACAGCCGAAGCAGTGGTTATTATTATGGTTACGGCAACTATGGCAAGTATAACCGCTATGGTTATGGTTATGGTCGTGACTATGGAGCCGGCTATGAGCATACGGGCATGTCATCGAAGAACAAAAAAAAGAGTTTCTTGGAGAAAATATTTAATAAGAAATAGCATGAAAAAGATAAATATGTTCATAGGAGGAATCGCCCTCGTGGCGTTGACCTCCTGTGTGTCGAGCAAGAAGATTACATATCTGCAGGGCAGTGACGAAACATTCAAGACGGCGCAGCAAATCAGCCAACAGTATGACTTGCGCATCAAGCCGGCAGACCGCATCTCTGTTACGCTGTCTTGTTCAGACCCCGAACTTCTGGTTCCCTTCGGACAGAATGTGGTGTTGGGATCTACTTCAGTGCAGAAAGGTGGACAGATCAGCACCTACGGCAGCACACAGGATGCTTACGTAGGTTATACGGTAGACAACGAAGGCTACATCAAATTGCCGGTCATCGGACGCATCCGTGCAGCTGGCTTTACGGAGGAGACCTTGGCGAATGAAATTCAGAACGCCATTATCAATTCGGGCTATATCAAGGACCCACAGGTGATCGTGAAGTTCACAAACGCACGTGTCAGTGTGCTTGGAGCCGTGAACCGTCCCGGACAGTTCCTGCTCAGTTCGCAGCGCAATTCTATCTTGGATGTTATCGCCCAAGCAGGCGATGTCAGCGATATGGGCTTGAAGACAAATGTCAAGGTATTTCGCGAAGTGGGAGGCAAGCGCAGCATGTACACACTCGACTTGACACAAGACAGTGTGTTCAATAGTCCCGCGTTCTACTTGCAGCAGAACGACCTTGTGGTGATCCAGCCCAACAAGGCGCAGAACGTGAAGAGCTCACCGTTCCTTACATTCTGGGGTGCCGCATCGTCGATAACAGCTCTGGTAAGCTCTGTAACGGCCATTGTTATCGCCGTTAGCAAAAAGTAAAGAGGATAATGATGTCCTGTCGGGAAATAGGTTCCGACAGGAGAAGACCTGTGAAAAAGCGCTGCTAAAGCAAGCGGAGGGTAATGAATATTATCAAATTAGTTATAGTCGCTTTTTGTGCCCGTTAAGTTCTTTTGTAAAGAATTTTGGGTAAAAAAAAAATGCATCTATATGAATAATCACAAGAGTATTTTGGTGACCATCGCCGTGTTGGTCGGGGAACTTTTCCTGTTCGTTATTCTGTTCTCGTTCTTCATGAGCGAGAAGAGTATCTGTGAAGAGATGGTGAAGAATCAGTCTGTGTTGATACACGCACTAATCTTCATCATGATATCGTATAGTGGCGGTGTAATCCTCTACAGGCGTAATACACGCGATTTTCAGATTCTCTTGCTGGAACTGCGCAATGTGGCGTATTTCTTCCTCGTGTATGTCATCTTGCACGAGCTGATAGATTTCCCCACCTTGCCGTTCTTCACGTTCCTGTTTTTCTTGCTGATATTCTTTGTTGCGTCGGTCATCTACAGATTGTCCTTACGCAATTTTGTCAAGTTTTATCGCTCGCGCAAGAACCACATCCATCAAGTGGTGTTGGTAGGAGGAACGGAAAACATCGTTTCTTTATACCGAGAGTTCAAGGCTGTAAGGTCTTACGGGTATGAAGCGATGGGCTATTTCGATTTCCAACCCAATTCGTCATTCCCCTCGGATTGCCCCTATCTGGGCACTCCAGACGATGTGATTCCCTATCTGCAGGAACACCGTAACATCCATCAGTTGTATTGCTGTCTGCCATCGAAGCATGAGGAAATCATCTTGAAACTGATCCATTATTGTCTGAACAATCTTGTTCACTTCAACAGTTTGCCCAATGTGACCAACTATATGCACCATCGCATGTATTTCAACATGCTGGGCAGTGTGCCTTATTTCAGTTTCTTCCGTGATCCGCTCACCCGAGTGGAGAACAGATGGATAAAGCGCACGTTTGACATCGTGTTCTCGCTCACGTTCCTTTGCACGCTGTTCCCATTCATCTTTGTGATTGTGGCGGTGATCACCAAGATCACCATGCCTGGTCCGATCTTCTTCCGTCAGAAGCGCAATGGACTTAACGACAAGGAATTTTACTGTCTGAAGTTCCGCAGCATGCGCGTCAATGCAGATGCCGACAAGGTGCAGGCCACCAAGGACGATCCCCGCAAGACCAAGTGGGGAAACATCATGCGCAAGACCAATATCGATGAACTGCCGCAGTTTATCAATGTGCTGATGGGCGACATGAGCATCGTCGGTCCACGTCCGCACATGGTGCTCCACACCGAGAAGTATTCGAAGCTTATCAATATGTATATGGTGCGCCATTTCGTGAAACCCGGCATCACAGGTTGGAGCCAAGTGACAGGGTTCCGTGGAGAAACCAAAGACATCGAGCAGATGGAAGGCCGAGTGCGCGGTGATATATGGTATATTGAGCATTGGAGTTTCTGGTTAGACATCTATATTATCTTCAAGACGGTGTGGAACGCCATTATCGGAGATAAGGAAGCCTATTGATAAAATATCAAAAAAATGGAAGGGAAAAGATATCTGTGTGATATTTTTTCCCTAATTTTGCATGTCTAAAAGTATAATGTAAACCATTGAAAGAAGAAAGAATATAAAATAGAAATGAAAAAGAAAATTCAATTCAGTCTCGTTTATCGAGATATGTGGCAGTCGTCAGGCAAATTCCAGCCACGCAAAGACCAGTTGGAACGTATCGCTCCCGTGATTATCGATATGGGTTGTTTTGCCCGTGTGGAAACTAACGGAGGTGCTTTCGAACAGGTGAACTTGCTTGCCGGTGAGAATCCTAACGATGCCGTGCGTGCATTCTGCAAACCTTTCAACGAGGCAGGCATCAAGACCCACATGCTCGACCGTGGTCTGAATGCGTTGCGTATGTATCCTGTTCCTGACGATGTGCGTGCCCTTATGTATAAGGTGAAGGCCAAGCAGGGAACAAATATCACCCGTATCTTCGACGGACTGAACGACGTTCGTAATATCATCCCGAGCATCAAATGGGCAAAGGAAGGCGGCATGACACCGCAGTGTGCACTCTGCATCACCAACTCTCCTGTCCATACGCTGGAGTATTATATGAATATTGCCGACCAGCTCATCGCAGCCGGTGCAGAAGAAATCTGCTTGAAGGACATGGCCGGTATCGGTCAGCCTGCCTTCCTCGGCAAACTCACCAAGATGATCAAGGAGAAGTATCCTCAAATCATCATCCAGTATCACGGACACTCCGGTCCTGGTCTGTCGATGGCTTCTATCCTTGAAGTGTGCAACAACGGTGCAGACATCATCGACACCGCGATCGAACCCTTGTCTTGGGGTAAGGTGCATCCAGACATCATTTCTGTGATCAGCATGCTGAAGAATGAAGGCTTCGAGGTGCCTGAAATCAATATGAGCGCCTATATGAAAGCGCGTGCTCTCACACAGGAGTTCATCGACGACTGGTTGGGCTATTTCATCAACCCGGGCAACAAGATCATGAGTTCGCTCTTGCTCGGATGCGGTCTTCCTGGCGGTATGATGGGCTCTATGATGGCTGACCTTGGCGGCATGCGTACGACAATCAACAATGTGCGCAAGAAGAAGGGCGAGGAAGAACTGTCTATGGACGACTTGCTCATCAAGCTCTTCAACGAGGTGGAATACGTATGGCCACGTGTAGGTTATCCTCCATTGGTGACTCCGTTCTCACAGTATGTGAAGAATATCGCCCTGATGAACCTTCTCACCATCGAGCAGGGCAAGGGACGCTTCGTGATGATGGACGATTCCATGTGGGGTATGATCCTGGGCAAGTCGGGAAAGATTCCAGGCACCATCGACCAGGAACTTGTAGACCTCGCCAAGAAGCAAGGCCGTGAGTTCACGGATGTTGACGCCCATACATTGCTCAGCAACGCTCTTGACGATTTCCGCAAGGAGATGGACGAGAACGGTTGGGAGTACGGACAGGACGACGAGGAGCTCTTCGAACTGGCCATGCACCCCGAGCAGTACCGCAACTACAAGAGCGGTCAGGCGAAGAAGAACTTCCTTGCTGACTTGCAGAAACTCAAGGATGCCAAACTCGGCAGCAACCTCACACCGGAGCAGCTCAGTGCCTACAAGCATGCCAAGGCTGATGCCGTTGTCGCTCCTGTCAAGGGAGAAATCTATTGGGAGTTCAATGGCGATGGCGAGTGTGCACCCACAGTGGAGCCCTATATCGGCAAGGAGTATAAGGAGGGCGATGTGCTCTGCTACATCCAGACCCCATGGGGCGAGATCGAGGAAGTGCCCGCAGCTCTCGGCGGCAAGCTTGTGGAAATCAACGCCAAGCGTGGATCGAAGGTAAGCAAGGGCACCGTGATCGCTTACATCGAGCGTGAAAACAAAGATTAGCATATTTAAATGTCATCCATAGAGAAGGGGGGAGCTTGCAAGAGTTTTCCCTTTCTCTTTTCGTTTAGAACCTTTATGATGGACTATCAGCGGATTATAGACAAATATTACCCCGAGGGTACGGCACTCCGCCGCATCTTGATGATACACAGCAGGCAAGTGGCAGACCGTGCGCTGCAGATTGTAGACCGCCATCCAGAGTTGGAGATGGACCGCCAGTTTGTAGAAGAGGCGGCGATGCTCCACGACATAGGCATCTTTCTGACCGATGCTCCCGGGATAGAATGTCATGGTGTGGAACCCTATATCCTTCATGGAAGACTGGGGGCAGAGTTGATGCGCAGCGAGGGATATCCACGTCATGCCCGTGTGTGTGAACGCCACACAGGGGCAGGAATTACCATAAAGGAAATAGAAGCACAGCATCTGCCGCTCCCTCATCAGGACTTCTTGCCCGAAACATTGGAAGAAAAGGTGGTATGCTATGCCGACAAGTTTTATTCCAAGTCGCATCTCGACCGTGTGCGCACGCTGGAACAGACAGAAAAGAGCATTGCGCGGCATGGCGAAGACGGCTTGCTGCGTTTCGTTGAGTGGGAGAAACTGTTTGAGTGAAAACCACTTCCAATGACCATTCATTCCGATGACGTTTCCCGTGCGTGCGGAAATAATGTCGTGAAAAGTTAATAAAGAATGATGTTGGATGATTTATGGATTAAAATCAGTAACTTTGCACCCTAAATGAGAACAAAGTCCGTCATATTTTTTGTGTTGTTTGCCTTCATTCTTGTGATGGCTGATACCAACATACCCTTATTCCAGAAAAAGCGCAAGGTGGTGGAGCGTGATTCTGTCCAGTTGGCAGACACTTTGCGCCGGGATTCTATGGTAACGGGAAATGTTGTCGATACCACAAAGATGGACTCCCTCCAGCTCGCCATCTATCATCACAACAAGGCGATAGACGACTCTATCCGCCTTGATTCGCTCAACCGCAAACGTGCCAACGGCATCGACTCACCAGTCCATTATTCGGCACAAGACTCCATCGTCTATCTCGCCAGCACCAACCGAGCCTATCTCTATGGCGATGCCAATGTGAAGTATCAGGACATGGACTTGCAGAGCGACCGCATCGACATGAGTCTTGACTCCAGCATGGTGCATGCTACCGGCTCTCCCGACTCGACAGAAAAGAAGGGCGTGAAGGGCACTCCCGTCTTCACGATGGGGCAGGACAAGTATGAGAGTGATACGATGGCGTTCAATTTCAAGAGCAAGCGAGGCCTGATCAGCAATGTCTATACGGAGCAGCAGGACGGATTCCTGTCGAGCGAGATCTCCAAGCGCGACTCTTCGGGTATCATCTATTTGCAGCACGGTCGCTATACGACGTGTGATGCAGAGCATCCCGACTTCTATATCGCCATATCCAGAGGCAAGTTGCGTCCGGGCAAAGACGTGGTTTTCGGTCCTGCCTATCTGGTGGTGGCAGATGTTCCTCTGCCTCTCGCCATCCCCTATGGCTTCTTCCCCTTCTCCAAGAGCTATTCTTCGGGTTTCATCATGCCTACCTATGGTGACGAGAACGACCGCGGCTTCTATCTGCGCGATGGTGGTTACTACTTCGCGATGAGCGACCGTTGGGACCTCAAGCTGTTGGGTGAGATCTATACCAAGGGGTCGTGGGGCTTTTCTGCAGCGAGCAACTATCGCACGCGCTACAAGTATTCCGGCTCGTTTTATTTCAGCTACCAAGACACGAAGACGGGCGACAAGGGTCTTCCCGACTTCACCCGCCAGAAGAGTTTCAAGATACAGTGGAGCCACCGGCAGGACTCCAAGGCCAATCCCTATAGCTCGCTTTCGGCGAGTGTCAACTTCGCGTCTACCAGTTATGAGCGCAACAACCTCAACTCGCTCTACAATCCCTACTCGCTGTCTCAAAGCACCCGTACGTCATCCGTGAGCTGGAGCACCACGTTCTCAAGCATCGGCATGACCATCAGCAGCACGGCCAACTTGGCGCAGAACATGCGCGACTCTACGATATCAATGACGTTGCCCGACCTGAACATCTCCATCTCCCGCTTCTATCCATTCCGCCGCAAGCACATGGTGGGCAATGAGCGCTGGTATGAGAAGATATCGATGAGCTATACTGGTCAGGTGAGAAACGAGATCAGCACCAAGGAAGAAAAGCTCTTCCATTCCAATCTGATCAAGGATTGGCGCAACGCCTTTAACCACAGCATTCCGATCAGCGGCAATTTCACGTTGTTCAACTACTTGAACCTCAGTCCGTCGTTCAATTTCACAGACCGAATGTATTCCAACAAGGTGATGCGTTCGTGGGACGAAACTCGCCAGGTGGAGGTGTGTGACACCACCTATGGTTTCCACAATGTCTATAACTGGAACTTCTCGATGGGACTCTCCACGAAACTCTATGGTATGTTCATCCCGAGCCGTAAACTCTTTGGCGACAAGATTATCGCCATTCGCCATGTGGTTACGCCAAGTGTCAGCTTCAGCTACGCTCCCGATTTCGGCTCTTCGCGCTACGGATACTATACCACCTATCAGAAGACCGATGCCCAAGGCAACGTGTCGCTCGTGGAATATTCACCTTATTCCTCAGGACTTTATGGCGTGCCGGGCAAGGGACGCACGGGCAGTTTCTCGTTCGATCTGTCCAACAACCTGGAGATGAAGGTACGCTCTGACAAGGACTCTACGGGTACAAAGAAAATCAGTCTGATAGACGAACTCGGACTCTCCATGTCGTACAACATGGCAGCGAAGGAAAAACAGTGGAGCGACCTGTCGATGCGCATCCGCTTGAAATGGTGGAAACACTATACATTCAACATGACGGCGGTGTTTGCGTCCTATGCCTATGAACTGGATGCCAATGGTCGTCCTTACGTGGGCAACCATACCATGTGGGGCATGGGCAAGTTTGGACGTTTTCAGGGAGCTTCGCAAAACTTCTCGTTCACCCTTAGCCCCGAGCAACTGCGCAAGTGGTTTGGTGGCGGTGGCGACAAGGATGACAAGAAAAAGAAGGACGACGATGACGAAGGATTGGACACAGAACGCGAGTCCAATGTGGATGACGATATGGTGAAGGGACAGACGGGAGCCAAGAAGTCGGCTTCCAAGGCGAAGACCGATGCCGATGGCTATCTGGCGTTCTCCATGCCGTGGTCCATCACTTTCGGTTATGGCATCTCGATGCGCGAGAACACGGATGTCTCCAAGTTCAACAAGAAGACCATGCGCTATCCCTACAAGTTCACCCAGACGCTCAACATCAGCGGCAATGTGCGTATCAGTGAGGGATGGAACATCAGTTTCTCGTCGGGTTATGACTTTGATTATCACAAGATGTCTATGACCACCGCATCGCTTTCGCGCGATCTGCACTGCTTCAACATGAGTTGCTCGGTGGTGCTCGCACCCTATACCAGCTATAACTTCACCTTCCGATGCAATGCGTCTACGCTCACCGATGCGCTCAAGTATGACAAGCGAAGCGGTTACAGCAACGCTGTGCAGTGGTATTGATGAATGATGGATTTCGTTCGTATATTACATAGAAAAAGGCAAGAATACAATGTCGTATTCTTGCCTTTTTCATGTAATATGGATGTGTGGTGCGCTGGCTTTATTCAAAGTAATAAAGGAACGTAGCCACACCTGTGAGAGCTTTCTTGGGCGAGTCTTTGATCTCGATAGAGAACTTGATCTGTGCCTTTGTCACGCCGCGCAAGTTCTCGATAGACTGCAGGTCTGCCACGAGGCGGATGCTTTCGCCAGATTTTACAGCCTGTCCGAACTTCATCTTGTCCATGCCGTAGTTGACCATCATCTTCAGGTTTTTCACCTCAATGATCTGGTTCCACAGGTAGGGAAGCATGGAGAGGGTGAGGTAGCCGTGTGCGATAGTCGTCTTGAACGGACTTTCTACTGCTGCACGCTCGGGATCCACGTGAATCCATTGGTGGTCGAGGGTAGCGTCGGCAAACTGGCAGATGCGCTCTTGCGAGAGTTCCACATAGTCAGAGATGCCAAGGTTCTTGCCGAGATATGCGGCAAACTCATCATAGTTGCTTATTACTAACTTGCTCATTTCTTTCTTGTTTTGTCTTGTTATGAATGTTTCGGCTGCAAAGGTACACATTTTTGCCGAAAGTGTGCATCTGTTTCCAGGAAACTTTCCTACCGGCTTGCGGACTTCTCCTCTCAGTCGAGCTTCTTCAAGTCGGCGTCTTCGCCTACCACCCACAGCACGTCACCCTTTTCAAACCTATGTGCAGGGTCCACTTGCGACAGGTGCTCCCGTCCTTCTTCCAGTCCCACCGCCATGCAGTTGTACTTGTCTCTAATACCGCTCTCCTGCAGTGTCTTTCCGAGGAAATGGCTCGTTCCGGTGATGACGATGTGGTGGAGTCGCATCTCGCGCTTTTCTATGTCGTGGTCTTCTTGTATCAGTTCGGTGCCAATCGCGCTTCCGAAGGCAGTCAACTGGTCATCGGCACCAATCACCTGTATCTTGTCACCGGGGAATACGATGCTCTCACCGTCGGGTATGTTGATGCGTTGGTGTCCACGGAGGATGCTGCTCACGAGAATGCCGAAGCGGTTGCGCAGCTTCAGTTGTCGTAGTGTCATGCCTGCCCAAAGAGAGTCTTCGGGCACTTCAAAGTCGGCGATGTGCACGTTGCGGTCGAGAAGTCTGCCTTCATAGAGCGGACGCTTCTGTCCGAGCACCTGTGCCTCGATGTCACGTGAGCGGAGGTTCTGAATGAACATACGCTCCAACCGGATGCTGCTACGCTTGAGTGAGCGCGACAGAATCATCACCATGAGCAGTGCCACTGCAATGCTGATGAGCAGCGCATCGGTAAATCTCGACAGGTAGTTGCACACATAGAAGATGAACCCTGTGGCAATGATGACGCGGGCGAGGATGGTGGACAGCAGCGGGAAACGGTTCAGCCGGTTCTGGGTCCACAGTCCCTTGAACTCCTCGCTGTGGTTCTTCTTCATCACCATGGCACGCAGGAACGGTGAAATCATCAGCAGTGTGAGTGCACCGCAGATGCCGTTTGCCCACCAATGCAGATTGCTGCCCATCACTTCGCGGATGAAAGGCAGGAAGAACGTGAACATCAGTACGATGACGGCTGCTGAAAGAATCGAGTAGATAAGTGTGTTGACAGCGACAGCCTTGAGCAGTTTGGGCCAAAGCTGAGCCTCCACATGACTATAGGGATGGCTTACTGTGGCATGGTTGAGCCTTCTCACCCACAGTCGGGGCAGATGGCGTTCAAGCATATCATAGGCAGGTGTGGCAAGGCGAATCATATAAGGTGTGAGGAACGTGGTGATCACCGATACAGCCACGACTACAGGATAGAGGAAGTCGCCAATCACACCAAGTGAAAGACCGAGAGAAGCGATGATGAATGAGAATTCTCCAATCTGTGCCATGGAGAAACCGCAACGCATCGCTGACTTGAGCGACTGACCTGAAAGCATAAATCCGAAGGTGCCGAACACAGCCTGACCTACGAGGATGGTGAGCACCAGTGCCAAGATGGGAAGGGCGTAGTTCACGAGCACGGCAGGGTCTACGAGCATGCCCACCGACACGAAGAAGATGGCGCCAAAGAGATTCTTGACCGGCTCGACCAGTTTGATGATCTTTTTCGCTTCGATGGTCTCGGCGAGAATACTTCCCATCACGAAGGCTCCGAATGCCGAACTGAAGCCCACTTGTGTAGACAGCACAGCCATCAGACAGCACAGACCGAGCGAAACGATGAGCAAGGTCTCGTCGTTGATGAGCGGGCGCACGGTGCGCAGCAACAGTGGAATGGCGAAGATGCCCACCACAAACCACAAGACGAGGAAGAAGCCTATCTTTGCCACCGAACCCAGCAATGCCCCGCTGTCTGCACCCGATCCGCTCGCCAGTGCAGAGAGCATCACCATCATCACGATGGCAAGGATGTCTTCGAGGATGAGCACGCTCATCACCATCTGCGTGAACTGCTGTTGGCGCAGCCCCATGTCGGAGAATGCCTTATATATAATGGTGGTGGAACTCATGGCGAGCATGCCGCCGAGGAAGATGCAGTCCATCTTGCTCCAGCCGAACGCATGTCCCACGACGACTCCTGTGGTCATCATCGCAAAGATGATCGTGCACGTGGCAATGATGGGCGATGCTCCCATCTTGATGATTTTCTTGAACGAGAAGTCGAGACCCAATGAGAAGAGAAGGAACATCACGCCGATGTCTGCCCAGGTATGGATGTCGTGGTTGTCGATGACCGACATGATATAGGGCATGTGGGGGGAGACCAGAAAGCCTGCCACGACATAGCCCAGCACGAGCGGTTGTTTGAGACGCTTGAAGATGAGCGTCACGAACCCCGCCACGATGAGTATCAGGGCGAGGTCTTTGATGAGGGTAGGTAATTCTGCCATATCTTTTGTTTGTGTTTGTTTTTTAAGGAAGAAGCCCAATCGCAATATAGGGTGTGATTGGGCTTCTGTTCAGTATGTCTTTCGTTTAGTCGTTGTATTCGGCAGTCAGTTCGCAGATCTTCACGACCACCTGCATGGCTTTCTCCATCACCTGGATGGAAACAAACTCATAGGGACCGTGGAAGTTCACGCCGCCTGCAAAAATGTTGGGGCAGGGCAGACCTTTGAATGAGAGTTGTGCGCCGTCCGTACCTCCACGGATAGGAGCCACCTTGGGTGGCACACCGCACTCTTGCATGGCTTTCAATACGAGGTCTATCACGTGCATGTTGGGATCAATCTTCTCCTTCATGTTGTAGTATTGGTCTTTCACCTCTGCCACGCAGACGCCTTCGCCATACTTCTCGTTCATCTTTTCCGCACAAGCCTCGATGAAGTCCTTGCGGTCTTCAAACTTGTCGCGGTCGTGGTCGCGGATGATATACGACAAGGTGGCGTTCTCGATACCCGACTGTATGCCCAACAGGTGATAGAAGCCTTGGTAACCTTCTGTCTGCTCCGGTGTTTCCGACTCAGGCAACAGTCCGACAAACTCTGCTGCCAACCGGTTGGCGTTCACCATTTTTCCTTTGGCATATCCCGGGTGTACGCTCACGCCTTTGATATGTATCTTGGCAGAAGCCGCATTGAAGTTTTCATATTCCAAATCGCCCAGGTCGCCGCCGTCCATGGTATATGCCCATTGGCAACCGAATTTCTCCACGTCGAAGTGGTGTGCGCCCATGCCAATTTCCTCGTCAGGATTAAATCCTACGCGGATGTCTCCGTGCTTGATTTCATCATGGTCGCGCAGGTAGCACATGGCTTGCACGATTTCGGCGATGCCTGCCTTGTCGTCTGCTCCAAGCAGCGTATGTCCGTCGGTCACGATGAGGTCTTCACCCACGTGTGCCTTCAGCTCAGGAAACTTTGCCGGTGATGAAACGATACCTTCAGAGAGTGTGATGTCTCCTCCGTCATACCCCTTCACGATGCGCGGCTTGATGTTGGCACCGCTGCAGTCTGGGCTTGTGTCATAGTGTGAGATAAATCCGATGGTGGGCACCTCTTTCTTGGTGTTGGCCTTGAGTGTGGCGTAGATATAGCCCTTGTCGTCCATTTCCACATCATCGAGTCCTTCGTGCTCTAGCTCCTCTTTCAGATACTTGGCGAACAGAAGCTGTTTCGACGTACTTGGCACGGACTCGGAGTCCTCGCTTGACTGCGTGTCAAATTGGGTATAATTTAAAAATCTTTCTGTGATGTCCATATTTTAGATGCTTGTCGTTTGTTTGTCTGTGTGAAATAGGGTTAAACACCTTCGCGGTAGAAGTCGAGTGCTTCCATAATCTCTTCGTCAGTGGCTGTCTGGTTGATGACGATTTCGCCCACGTCTGAGAGTAAGGTGAAATTGATGACACCAGCCGTGTTCTTCTTGTCGTGGCGCATCAGGTCGAGCAATACGGGATAGTCGTCACACATGATGGGCAGTTGTCCGTAGTTGTCTTTGATATAGCTGACCGTCTGGCGCATCTTTTCCACGGGGAAGCCAGTCTTCTTGGTGCAGAGATAAAGTTCGGCAACCATGCCGTATGCCACAGCATAGCCGTGGAGCACGGGGCGGTTGGTGTGCAGTGCCCATGCTTCGAAGGCATGTCCTACGGTGTGTCCCAGGTTGAGTGCTTTGCGTATGCCCTTCTCGTGCGGGTCTTCCTCGACGATGCGTTCTTTCACCTTCACGCTGTCTTCCACCATGCGGAGCAGTTGTGAGAAGTCGGGCGCGTTGAGGTCGAACGAAACATGCTCAGCCCACATGCGGTTGTCGCTGATGAGGCTGTGCTTGAGCATTTCGGCGTAGCCCGACACCAGGTTCTCGTGGTCGAGCGTTTTGAGAAACTCAGTGTCAAGGAGCACGAAGCGCGCATCGCTAAACACGCCGATCTCATTCTTCAGTCCGTTGAAGTTGATACCGGTCTTTCCCCCTACAGAAGCGTCGACCATGGCGAGCAGTGTGGTGGGGATATTGATGAAGTTGATGCCGCGTTTGAAAGTGGAAGCAGCAAATCCGCCCAAGTCTGTCACCATGCCACCGCCCAGATTGATGAGACACGAGTGTCTTGTACCTCCGCCGTTGCCCAACGAAGTCCATACGTGGGCAAGTGTTTCCAGGGTCTTGTGCTGGTCTGTGGCACCGATGGTGATGGTCTTGGCATCCTTCAGACAACGGAATTCCGATATGACCGGCAGGCATTTCTCATACGTGGTCTCATCGGTAAGGATAAACAATTTGTCGTGTTCGCACTCTGTCAGTGCAACGGCGATTTCGTTTTCCAATTGCCGTGAGATGATGACTTTCTGCTTCATAATATGCTTTCTTCCTTAATAAATCAGCACAAAGTTAAGCCAATTCAAAGAATTTAAGGCGCAAACCATGCAAAACTATGTTAAATATGACATGTTTCTGTGGTGGCGCAGACGGAGAAAAACGGCGTTATGTCAACAGAATAGTGCCGTTGGTCAAGAAAAACAAGGCGTTGACACATCCTTTCGGTTCTGTTAAACCTTTTATGCTCCATAGCGTCATAGATAGCGTGGCATAAATAACGAAATAACAAAAAGAAAAATAAACAAGCAGAGATGAAGAAGACTATTTCACTCCTGTTGCTGTTGTTCCTCACTGCGGTGACGGCGATGGCACAGGGAAGGCTGATTGGCGGAGTGGTTTCCGACAGCCAGACCAAAGAGAAACTCGGGTTGGTCACCGTGCAGTTGCTCAAGGCGGACAGTACCTACATAAAAGGTACTACCACCGATGACAACGGACGGTTCTCACTCAAGGCTCCTGCCGACGGCAACTACATCATCAAGATGACCAGTGTCGGCTATAAGAGCTATGCCAAGAAAGTGACCGTGGCAAACTCGAAAAATGTAGACTTGGGGCATGTCTCCCTGTCTGAAAGTGCCATCATGCTCAAAGGGGCAACGGTCGACGGTCATGCCGCCAAGGTGGTGGTCAAGGAAGACACCTTCCAGTATAATGCCGCAGCCTATCGTGTGCCGGAGGGTTCCGCCATTGAGGAACTGGTGAAGCGCCTTCCCGGTGCTACAGTCAGTGACGATGGCAAGATTACCATCAACGGCAAGGAAGTGAAGAAGATTCTTGTGGATGGCAAGGAGTTTATGACGGGCGACACGCAGACCGCTATGAAGAACCTGCCCACCTCTATTATAGAAAAGGTGAAGGCCTACGACCAGAAGAGTGATCTGGCTCGTGTGACGGGCATTGATGACGGCGAGGAAGAAACCGTGCTCGACTTCGGTGTGAAGAAAGGCATGAACAAAGGTTTCCTTTCCAATATCGACTTGGGCATCGGCACGCACAACCGTTATGCCGAGAAGCTGATGGGCGGCTATTTCACGGGCACGATGAAGACCATGATATTCGGCAATGCCAACAATGTGAACGATGCTGGCTTCCCCGGTGGTGGCGGCGGTGGCAGATTTGGCGGCGGCCGTCAGGGTCTCAATGCTTCAAAGATGCTCGGTGCCAACATCAACTATGATGATGGCAAGAAGTTTCAACTCGACGGTTCTGTGCGCTGGAACCATAGCAATGGCGACAACCACAGTGTCACCTCATCGGAAAACTTCGTGAGTCAAGTCGGTTCGTTCTCCAACAGTGTCAGCCAGCGTTATACGCGGAGCAACTCTTGGAATGCCCGTTTCCGTTTGGAGTGGAAACCCGACTCGATGACGAACATCATGTTCCGTCCTTCGTTCTCTTCCTCATCAAGTGACGGCAACAGTTCAAGTCAGTCTGCATCTTTCAACGAAGATCCCTACAGCTATGTCACAAATCCGCTCTCTGACGAGGGCATCAGCACGATGGCTGAGAATGATCTTATCGTCAACCAGAACAAAAACCGCAGCGTGAGCTACAGTGATTCGAAGAGCGCGTCGGCTACTGTTCAGGTGAACCGCAAACTGAATACCAAGGGCCGTAATGTCACGTTGCGTGCCAATGTGGGCTATAGCGACAGCGACTCCAAGAGTCTTTCCATGCAGGACGTGCATCTCTATATGGTCAAGTCGAAACTTAATCCCGACGTAGACTCCACTTATCAGACCAATCGTTACAATCTTACTCCGACCAAGAAGTGGAACTATGACCTTCGTGCCACCTACAGCGAGCCGATAGCCAAGGGCGTCTTCTTGCAGTTCAGCTATCAGTATAAGTACAGCTACAGCAAGAGCGACCGGTCTACTTTCGACTTCAAGGACATGGGCAGCCAGTTCTGGGGCGTCAATTCGCTCTACCGTAATTGGGGAAGCTACCTTTCATTATTGGGAGACACCCCGCTTGACGCCTACAAGGACGATGCGTTGAGCCGTTATTCGGAATATAGCACCTATACGCATCAGGGTGACCTCACCCTGCGTGTCATCCGCCAGAAGTTTCAACTCAACGTGGGTGCCATGATACAACCGCAGAAGACAAAGTTCGTGCAGGACTACCAGAACAAGTATGTAGACACCACGCGCACTGTGACCAATTTCTCTCCGACGCTCGACTTCAAGTACAAGTTCAGCAAGGTCAGTAACCTGCGTCTGACTTATCGTGGCGAGACTTCGCAGCCCAGCATGACCGACTTGCTTGACATTACCGATGACAGCGACCCGCTGAATATCACGAAGGGTAATCCAGGATTGAAACCTTCGTTTACCAACAACCTTCGCGGTTTTTACAACACCTACATTCAGAACCACCAGCGTTCCATCATGTCCTATCTGGGCTATAGCAACACCCGCAACAGCATCAGTAACAAGGTGACTTATGATGCGCAGACTGGCGGACGTACCACACGTCCTGAGAATATCAACGGCAACTGGAATGTGGACGCAGGCTTGATGTTCAACACGTCTATCGACTCGGCAGGCTACTTCAACATCAACACCTTTACGACTGCGGCCTATCAGAATCGTGTGAGCTACCTCTCGCTGAACGGTGAAGACTCGCAGACGAACACCACCCGCACCACCACTGTCTCTGAACGCTTGGCTGCAAGCTACAGAAACTCATGGTTTGAATTCGAACTCAACGGATCGCTCCAGTATGACCATACGCGCAACTTGCTGCAGAGCCAGAACAATCTTGACACATGGAGCTTCAACTATGGTGCCAACGTAGGTTTTACATTGCCGTGGGGTACGGGTCTTAATGTAGACATTCATGAGAACAGCCGCCGTGGTTATAATGACAAGTCGATGAACACCAACGAGCTGATATGGAATGCCCAGATTAGCCAGAGCTTCCTCAAGGGCAAGCCTCTCACTGTGATGCTTCAGTTCTATGACATCTTGCAGAATCAGAGCAACTTCTCACGCAGCATCTCGGCAATGTCACGCAGTGATGTGCAGTACAACAGCATCAACTCATACGCCATGCTTCACGTAAGCTATCGTTTCAACGCCTTTGGCGGCAAGTCTGGAAGACAAGGAAGGGGTGGTGACCGTGAGTTTAATGACCGTGGCGGACGTGGTGACCGCCCCATGGGACCTCCACCAGGAGGCTTCGGTGGCGGAGGCGGTAGACCAGGCGGTGGCTTCCGCATGTAATCGCTCTCCACACAATATAAAAGGTAAGCGGGTCTTGAAACCAAACAGTTTCAAGACCCGCTTACCTTTTTATATATACATATGTCAGTGCTCGCTTTCCAGATAGCTTGCCGCCAGTTCTTCAGCTTGTCGGCGTGCAGGCTTTCCCGTCTCGGTGATCGGTAGGGAGGTCACCTGTATATAGTGCTTGGGACACCAGTAGTGGGGGAGCACTTGCTTGCAGATTTGTTGTATCTTGCTTTGTTGGAGGGTTGCCGATTCATAGAGCAACACCACGGCTTCACCGAATTGCGGGTCGGGAGTCTTGGTAATCATATAGGGGAAAGGCAAGTGGGCGTGAAGCAACCGCTCCACCTCTTCGGCTTGTATCTTAATGCCGCCACTGTCTATCACGTTGTCCTTTCTTCCGAGAATACGAAACTGCTTTCCGTCGGCAGAGAGTTCGGCGATGTCGTTGGTCGTGATTGCTTGTCCGCACACCTCAGGAGCATCGATGACAAGACATTGTTCGTCGTTCAGGTGTATGTGAACCGAAGGAAAAGGAGTATACCATGCGGATGCATGATTGCCGTTCATCCGGCGCAGTGCTATGTGGGACAATGTCTCGGTCATGCCGTAAGTGCTCCACACGGCATGAGGAAAGTCCTTGAGTGCTTCTGCCATGGCGTCATCGATAGCACCGCCGCCAATGATGAGATGCTTGATTTGGCGCAGCAGGTTTCGCTCTTCCGGCACTTGTAGGGAGCCATAGACCTGCATCGGCACCATAGCTGCGAACGTGGGAGCTTCTGTCATGCTGCGCAGTGGATGGCTGCTGGGCTTTACCGAGATGAGACGCAGGTCGTTGACAATGCTTCTCACAACCATCATTTTCCCCGCAATATAGTCGAGTGGCATGCAGAGCAAGGCGGTGTCACCTGGTTGCAGACCGAGAAAGTTGCAGGTGATGCGTGCTGAAGCAATCATCCTGCGCTTCTCTACCCACATGGGCTTGGGCTTTCCCGTAGAGCCGCTGGTATGCACCAGTATCGTATCATTATCGTTGTGCCATTCCGCAAGGAAGTCTTCTAAGTTCATATCGCGTATAAGATGAAATGAAAAACTCCCCGAAAGAGATGCCTTCGGGGAGTCTGTATGTAAATGGAAATTGGTTTAGCGTCGGTTATTCAGCAGCAAGGCGCTCCTTGATAGCCTTGCTGTCGGCTTCATAGCCCGGCTTGTCGAGCAGTGCAAACATATTCTTCTTGTAGGCTTCCACACCAGGCTGGTTGAACGGGTTGACCCCGAGCAGGTTGCCGCTGATGCCGCAAGCCATCTCGAAGAAGTAGATGAGCTGTCCGATGTAGTATTCGTTGAGTTCTGGAATGCTGACGCGGATGTTGGGAACACCACCGTCTACGTGTGCCAGGCGTGTGCCCAGCTCTGCCATCTTGTTCACTTCGTCCACACGCTTTCCTGCGAGGAAGTTCAGTCCGTCGAGGTTCTCCTCATCGTGTGGGAACAGCAGCTTGCTGTTGGGCTGCTCGATACTGATCACCGTCTCATAGATGGTGCGCTCGCCTTGTTGTATCCATTGTCCCATAGAGTGCAAGTCTGTGGTGAAGTCGCAGCTGGCAGGGAAGATGCCCTTGCCGTCCTTGCCTTCGCTTTCTCCGTAGAGCTGTTTCCACCACTCGCTGAAATAGTGGAGCTTGGGCTGGAAGTTGACCATAATTTCAATCTTCTTCTTTGCCTCGGCATAAAGCGCATTGCGCACAGCGGCATACTGTGCGGCGATGTTCTCTGCATAGGGCACATCCTTGCCGCATGCCACTTCCATGGCGCGAGCTCCTTCTACGAGTTTGGTAATGTCGAATCCTGCACAGGCAATGGGGAGAAGTCCTACTGGCGTAAGTACGGAGAAGCGTCCGCCCACGTTGTCGGGAATGACAAATGTCTTGTAGCCTTCTTTGTCTGCGGCAGCACGTGCAGCACCCTTGTGAGCGTCTGTCACTGCCACAATCACGTCTTTAGCCTCTTCTTTGCCTCGTTGGGTTTCACACTGCTTCTTGAGCAGGCGGAAGGTAAGGGCAGTCTCAGTGGTAGTGCCACTCTTGGATATGTTGATGACTCCAAACTTCTTGTTCTTCAGATAGTCTGTCAGTTCTGCCAGGTAATCTTCTCCGATGTTGTTTCCGGCGAAGACGATGGTCGGACTCTTCTGGTCGTCATTGGTGAGCCAGGCAAATGCATTGCCAAGGGCCTCGATGACGGCGCGTGCACCGAGATAGCTTCCACCGATACCAGCCACTACCACTACTTCGCACTTGGCACGCAAAGTATCGGCGCAAGCCTTGATTTCGGCAAGAAATTCGGGTGTGATGCTCGATGGCAGATGAAGCCATCCGAGGAAGTCGTTACCGGGACATGTCCCGTTTTCCAAAGCCTCTTGAGCGGCTTTCACTTGTGGTTCGTAAGCCTTTACAGCATCCTCGTTGAGAAACTGCACGGCCTTTGTGATGTCTAAGCAGATGTTTTTCATTGTCGTCAATTTTTAGTATGGTTTGATGTTGATTGCTTTTATCTGAATGAATCGGTGAGCAGTTTGATTTCAATCTGCGGACTGATACGTTCGTATAGGATATTATAGACTGCATCGAGGATGGGCATGTTGACGTGCATGTGTCGGTTGATCTCTTTCATACACTTTGTCCCGAAGAATCCTTCGGCAATCATTTCCATTTCTATCTGCGCACTTTTGATGCTGTAGCCCTTTCCAATCATGGTGCCGAAGGTGCGGTTGCGCGAGAAGTTGCTGTAGCTTGTCACCAGCAAGTCGCCCAGATACACGCTATCTTCGATGCTCCGGTCCATCGGATTTACGCTCTTCACGAAGCGTGCCATCTCCTGCAGTGCATTTGCCATCAGCACGGCTTGGAAGTTGTCGCCATATTTCAGACCGCTGCAGATGCCTGATGCAATGGCATAGACGTTTTTGAGCACAGAGGCATATTCGATGCCGATCACATCGCTGCTGGTCTTCGTCTTGATGTAGTCGCTGGCGAGCACTTCTGTAAATGCCTGGGCTTTCTCCCGGTCGGCGCATCCCACGGTGAGATAACTCAGTCGTTCCAGAGCCACCTCTTCAGCATGCGAGGGACCTCCGATACATGCCAGGTTGTCATAGGGCACGTCATACACCTCGTGGAAATATTCCGAGCATACCAGATTCTCGTCAGGGACGATGCCTTTGATGGCGGTCACGATAAACTTGTCGCGTATGCGCGCCTTCAGTTTCTTGAGGTGGTTCTTCAGATAGGGCGAAGGAGTTACGAACACCAAGGTGTCGTAATCCTCCACGATTCTGTTGATGTCGCTTGAGAAGAATATCTCGTCGCAGTTGAAGTGTACGCTGGTGAGATAGGCGGGGTTGTGGCTCATGCGGCGAAATTCCTCAATGCGGTCATCCCGTCGCATATACCAACCGATGTGGTGGGTATGTCCCACCACAATCTTGGCTATAGCTGTGGCCCAACTGCCGCCGCCTATGATTGCAACCTTGCCTACGTTAAACATATTGTTCGGATTCTTACTTGTTGGCGTTCTCTATCCAAGCTTCAAACTGGTCTACTTTGGGGTTCTCGTAGCCGAGCTTATACTTCTTGTTTACTCCGCACACGTCCATCTGCAACTTCTGTGCTTTCACATTCTTGATGTCGGAGATGAGGTTATAGCCAGCTTTGTTGAACACGGGCACCCATTCCTCACTCACACCGATGGCAGCCCATTCTGCGACGGTGCTTTTGGGCATCGTCTTCTCCGGACGCATCTGTGGGAAGAGCAGCACTTCCTGTATGTATGGCTTTCCTGTCATGAGCATGGTCAGACGGTCGATACCGATGCCGATACCCGATGTAGGAGGCATACCGTATTGCAGTGCACGGAGGAAGTCGCGGTCGATTACCATGGCTTCGTCGTCACCCTTGTCTGCCAGTTTCATCTGGTCGATGAAGCGCTCTTCTTGGTCAATGGGGTCATTGAGCTCAGAATAGGCGTTTGCCAATTCCTTTCCGTTTACCATCAGCTCGAAACGTTCTGTCAGTCCTGGCTTTGAACGGTGCATCTTGGTAAGAGGAGACATCTCCACCGGATAGTCTGTGATGAAAGTAGGCTGGATGAAGGTGCCCTCGCAGAACTCGCCGAAGAGTTCGTCGATCAGCTTGCCTTTGCCCATCGTCTCGTCTACCTCCATGCCTTTCTCCTTGCAGAAGGCGCGTATCTCTTCCTCGCTCTTTCCGTCGCAGTCGAAACCTGTTTTCTCCTTGATGGCGTCAAGGATAGGCAGACGGCGATAGGGAGCCTTGAAGCTGATCACGTTGTCACCCACTTTGCGCTCGGGTGAACCGTTGACAGCGATACAGATGGTTTCGAGCAACTTCTCGGTGAATGACATCATCCAGTTATAGTCCTTGTATTGCACGTAGAGCTCCATACAGGTGAACTCGGGGTTGTGGTTGCGGTCCATACCCTCGTTGCGGAAGTTCTTTCCGATCTCGTACACACCTTCGAAACCGCCCACGATGAGGCGCTTCAGATAAAGCTCTGTGGCGATACGCATATACATGTCTATGTTCAGCGCATTGAAGTGGGTGATGAAGGGGCGTGCACTGGCACCGCCGGCAATACTTTGCAGGGTAGGGGTCTCCACCTCGGTATAGCCAGCTTCGTCGAGCACCTTGCGGAGGGTGCGCAACACGGTGGCACGCTGCAGGAAGGTGTCTTTCACACCGTCGTTCACAATGAGGTCTACATAGCGCTGACGATAGCGCAGTTCGGGGTCGTCAAACTTGTCGTAAGCCACACCGTCCTTGTATTTCACAATAGGGAGCGGCTTCAGACTCTTTGACAGCAGTGTGAGTTCTTGTGCATGTACGGAGATCTCGCCAGTCTGGGTCTCAAACACGAAACCTTTGATACCGATGAAGTCACCGATATCCATCAAGCGTTTGAATACCTTATTATATAAGTCTTTGTCTTCTCCTGGGCAGATGTCGTCGCGGGTGATATATACCTGTATTCTACCCTTTGAGTCTTGCAATTCAACAAAGCTTGCCTTGCCCATCACGCGGCGTGTCATCATGCGGCCTGCGATGCAGACTTCACGTTTCTCGCCTTCTTGATATTGCGCTTTTATATCTGTAGAAAAAGCATTGGTGGGAAACTCTGCGGCGGGATACGGATCTATTCCCATATCACGCAATTCTTGCAGACTTTGGCGTCTGCCTATCTCCTGTTCACTTAACTCTAATACGTTCATTTCTTATAGTATATATACTCTTGTTCGTGATTGTTATGGCTGCAAATTTACTAAATTATTCCGAATAAGTACGCCTTTTTCACTTTTTTCTCTGTATCTTTGCATAAAGACAGCAAGGGGGTCATGGCGTAAGTAAACAAGGGATTTGAGGAATACGTTCCCTTGCTGTTTCGTTTAAAGAGAAAGATGATTAGTAGATATGAATGTAGAACGTATCAATGAAATGCTCCAAAAGCAACCAGGACTGTCCACTACGCTGGGCATGGAGTTTGTCTCCACACCGGAGGACGACACGTGCATGGCACGCATGACTGTTGACGAGCGCAACAAACAACCTTTCGGCTTCCTCAGTGGTGGCGCCACATTGGCACTTGCCGAGAACTTGGCAGGTGTCGGGTCGCTCGCCATCTGTCCGGGAAAGATCAGTGTGGGCATCAACGTGAGCGGTAATCATGTCAAGGCGGTGCTCGAAGGCGACACCGTGACTGCCTATGGCAAACTCGTCCAAAAAGGGCGTGTGCTCCATGTGTGGCACATCGACATCAAGGATTCCGCCGGCAATCTTGTCTCTACAGTGCAGGTGACCAACTATGTGATTACGCCACGAAAGCAATGAAAACACCCACAGTGATGTATCGGTTGCCCGGTGAGCGGCAGTGCGTGGCATTGACGCAGACCAAAGGTGAACCGAAACGTTTGTTTTCATGCGAAGAACTGAACGGGCAATGTGGTTTTGTCTTTGCCCCGTTTGTTCCTTCGCACGATGACCCTATATTCCTTTTCTCTCCCGACCACGTGGAAACTTTCTGCCAAGACGCATACCCCGTGACGGATGTGTCATGGCAACTCTCACCGATGTCCTGTCATGAGCGGGAGGACTATGCAGTTGACTTTGCCAATTTCCATGCCCAATTGCTATCCGGAGAATACGACAAGATAGTCTTGGCGCGTTGCAGCCGTATGCATTGTGGGGAGGTGGACGCACACCAACTCTTCATCCGTGCCTGCCAGCGCTATCCCCGGCTGTTTGTCTCGCTTGTCTGCCTGTCTGATACGGATGCGTGGCTGATGGCGACCCCTGAGGTGTTGCTTTCCGGCAGTGCTTCCCAGTGGCATACCATGGCATTGGCGGGTACGATGGCTTACAGCGACGAGCTGCTCTCGCGTCCTGTGGAACAGGTGTGGTCGACTAAGAACCTGATGGAGCAGGAATACGTGTCTTCTTATATCACGGAGCGCATCGAACAGTTTTCCGCAGATTTCAATGCCAACGGACCTTATACGATGCGTGCAGCAGGGCTGATGCACCTGCGCACCGATTTCGATTTTCTGTTGCCCGACACTTCTTCGTTGGGCAGAGCCCTTACTGTCTTGCATCCTACACCGGCTGTTTGCGGCATGCCCAAGGAGGCGGCGCAAAGATTTATAGTCGGCAGCGAGGCTTTCCCCCGGCATTATTACAGCGGCTTTCTTGGTCCGATAGCTCCCCAAGGCGACACCCATCTCTTTGTATCTCTCCGTTGCATGCATCTGCAGTCAGACGGACGGGTCGACTTCTATGCAGGCGGAGGACTGCTCCGTGATAGTGTGGAGGAGGATGAATGGCGTGAAACGGAAGCGAAGATGCAAACCATGAAAACTCTTTTCAATCATTGAACGATATGATGTACAGCAACAAACAAAACATAAACATACTGACAGCCTTGCTCTTGAAGCATGGCGTGCGCCATGCGGTGCTCTGTCCGGGCAACCGCAATGCTCCCATCGTGCACAATCTGAATGAGTGCGGCATCACGTGCTATGCCGTGACCGACGAGCGCTCTGCAGGTTTCTTCGCATTGGGCATCAGGCAAGCCACGGATGAACCGGTGGTTGTCTGTGTCACTTCAGGTTCTGCCTTGCTTAATCTGGCTCCGGCTGTGGCTGAGGCCAACTTGCAGCATCAGGGGCTTATCGTGATTTCTGCCGACAGACCTGCTCAGTGGATAGGGCAACTTGACGGACAAACACTGCCGCAGCCGGATGCGTTGTCGACGTTGGTGGCAAAGCGTGTGACGCTGCCCGAACCTCACTCCGATGAAGAACGGTGGTACTGCAACCGCCTGGTCAACGAAGCTCTGACCGTGGCAAGCAAGGAAAACCGTCCCTCGGTGCATATCAATGTGCCTGTAGCAGAACCTCTTTTCACGTTCGACGTGCCCGAGTTGCCTGACGAGCGGAAGATCAGTCTGATAGAACCGCAGTCTGTCGATGATGGCGTGATGCGTAGCCTTCGGGAAAGGCTGGCGTGTGCTGTCCGCCCGATGATTGTCATCGGACAGATGCCGCCATCTGCCGCCTTGGACCGTGCCGTGTATCAGTTGTCGCGTCATGATGTCGTATTGCGTGAGCCGCTGTCTACGAATCATCCAGTGCCTTTCGACGATGTCTTGTCACGGCTCGAAACAGAGGGCGTAGACAAGGCTCCGTATTTGCCCGACTTCATCCTTTATGTCGGCGGCAACATGGTGAGCAAGCGTTTGCGCCAGTTCTTGCGAGAATCCAAGGATGCTGACTGCTGGGTGGTGGACAGCAGTGTAGAACTGCACGACACATTCATGAACCTTACCACGCATGTCGTGGCAAACCCCGTGACTGTGCTCACCTCGTTGGCATCGGGAATGGAGACGGATGACCCCCATGAAAAGCAGCGACAGACCGACTATGCCCGTTTGTGGGCAGAAGAGATTGGCAAGGCAGAACTGCATATCGCAGACCAAGTGCTTCCTTATTCATCATCGGCAGTGGTCGCCTATTTCGAGGAACAGCTCGAAGACATGGAGTATGACTGTCAGGTGCACTATGCCAATTCCACCGCCGTGCGGCTCGGTTGCCGTTATGCCAGTCATCATGTGTGGTGCAACCGGGGTGTGAACGGCATTGAAGGATGTCTTTCCACAGCCGTCGGCTTTGCTGCTGCCACCACCGACATGGTGTTTTGCGTGGTCGGCGACTTGAGTTTCTTCTATGACCAGAATGCCCTGTGGAACCAGCATTTAGGCGGCAACCTGCGCATCATCCTGCTCAACAACCATGGCGGCGACATCTTCAACGCCTTTGATGATGCCAAGCAGAGCAAGGCTTTCGACAAGTACATCTATGCTGCACACAACACGGAGGCGCGCGGCATCTGCACGCAGAACGATGTGGGCTATCTCTCGGCGCACAATATCGACGAGATGCACATGGGCATTGTGTCGCTGCTCACCACGGAAACGCAGCGTCCGATGCTCTTGGAGTGCTTCTTTGAGTAGGAATACATCCAGTGAAAACATAAATTCAAGATACGATGAACAATAGAGAATGGAAAAAGATTGAAGGATTCGATTTCAAGGAAATCCTTTTTGAAGAATATGACGGCATCGCCAAAATCACGATCAACCGTCCCCGTTACCGCAATGCGTTCACACCGCTCACCACATGGGAGATGAGCCAGGCATTCAGTTGGTGCCGTGAGGCTCAGCGCATTGGTGTGGTGATCCTCACCGGTGCCGGTGACAAGGCTTTTTGCTCGGGTGGCGACATGCACGTGAAAGATCGCGGCGGCTATGTGGGTTTAGACGGTGTGCCTCGTCTCAATGTACTTGATGTGCAGAAGCAAATCCGGTCGTTGCCCAAGCCTGTCATCGCCATGGTCAACGGATATGCCGTCGGGGGCGGTCATGTGCTCCATCTGATGTGCGACCTGACCATAGCCAGCGACAATGCCATCTTCGGACAGACCGGTCCTAAGGTGGGTTCGTTCGATGCCGGCTTCGGTGCCAGCTATCTGGCGCGTATCGTCGGACAGAAGAAAGCGCGTGAGATCTGGTTCATGTGCCGTCAGTATTCTGCCGAAGAGGCCGAACGCATGGGCATGGTCAACAAGGTGGTTCCTTTCGAACGGCTGGAAGACGAGTGCGTGGAATGGGCACAGACGATGATGGAACGGTCGCCTCTGGCACTGCGCATGATCAAGGCAGGGCTCAATGCCGAACTTGACGGACAGGCAGGTATTCAGGAATTGGCGGGCGATGCCACCATGCTTTATTATTTCCTCGACGAAGCCCAGGAAGGTGGCAAGGCGTTTCTGGAAAAGCGCAAGCCCGACTTCAAGAAATATCCCAAACTCCCCTAAGATGAAATACCACATCACCATAGAGCCGCGCACACTGCACTTCAAGCAGCCTGCCGGCACTTCGCGCGGAGTCTATACCACACGACGTTCATGGTTCCTGCATCTCACTGCCGATGAACGTTCCGGATGTGAAGGCATCGGCGAGTGTGCTCCGCTTCCCGATCTCAGCTGCGATGCCACACCCGAATATGAGCATACACTCGAAGCCGTGTGTCGCCAGTTCGAACTGACAGGGACGGTCAACTATCAGATGTTGCGACCCTATCCCTCCATACTCTTCGGATTGGAAACCGCCCTGCTTTCGTTTGAAAGGCAGTCGCCTGTACTGTTCGACACTTCTTTCGGTCGCGGGGAAGTGGGCATACCCATCAATGGGCTTGTCTGGATGGGCACGTTCGATGAAATGCTGGAGCGGATGGAAGAGAAGATGAAGCTCGGCTTCCGGTGTGTGAAGCTGAAAATCGGGGCGATAGACTTTGAGAAGGAGTTGGAGTTGATACGCCATATCCGTGAAGCGTTTACGGCTGAGCAGATCGAACTGCGTGTCGATGCCAATGGAGGCTTTGACTATGAAGATGCTTTCGGCAATCTTGACCGCCTCGCCCGATATGACATCCATTCCATCGAACAACCCATCCGCCAGCGGCAGTGGTCTAAGATGGCAATGCTTTGTCATCATTCTCCCCTGCCGATTGCCCTTGATGAGGAACTTATCGGGGTGAACATGCCGATGATGAAGGCTGACTTGCTCAACACCATACGCCCTGCCTATATCGTCTTGAAACCTTCGCTGCATGGCGGCATGCACGGCACGCAGGAGTGGATAGACCTTGCCCGCGAACGCGGCATAGGCAGTTGGATAACCAGCGCCTTGGAAAGCAATGTCGGACTCAACGCCATCGCCCAATTCACGGCTCATGTGTATGGTCCGGACATCAAGTTTCCGCAGGGGCTTGGCACAGGACAACTTTTCACCGACAATGTTCCCATGCCGCTTGAAATCGTGGGCGATGAACTGTGGTATCGGCCAGACATGCGCTGACATCATGGATTTCTGCGGATAAGCTTGGCAGGACAGACGGATATTTGTAAATTTGCACCTGCGATAAGTCATATTTATATATAAGGAAAGGAAATGGAAAAAGATTCATTGATAGTGGTGAGCGGCGGCATGGACTCCATTACGCTGCTCTACGATATGAAAGATAGGATTGCCATGGGCGTGTCGTTCGATTACGGGAGCAACCACAATGCACGTGAGATACCGCTTGCCGAGATGCACTGCAAGCGCTTGGGCATCAAGCATGTCACCATCAAGCTCGACTTTATGCACCAGTATTTCAAGAGCTCTCTGCTTGAAGGCGCAGACGCCATACCCGAGGGCAATTATGATGACGAGAACATGAAGTCGACCGTCGTGCCGTTCCGCAACGGCATCATGCTTGCCATTGCCACAGGACTTGCCGAGAGCAACGGACTGAAGAACGTGATGCTCGCCAACCACGCAGGCGACCATGCCATCTATCCCGATTGCCGTCCGGAGTTTGTACGTGCCATGAATATGGCCACGGAGGCAGGCACTTACGAAGGCATCAGTGTGCTGGCTCCTTATACCGACATTACCAAGACCGACATCGCACGCCGTGGCAAGGCGCTGGGCATCGACTATACCGAGACGTGGTCGTGCTACAAGGGTGGTGAGAAACATTGCGGCAAGTGTGGCACATGCACCGAACGCCGTGAGGCGCTTGCTGAGGCCGGCATCGAAGACCGTACGGAATATGAAGACTGATGCCGTAGCAAAGGATGCATAGCGCTTTCGTAACATAAAATAACGATAAACATAGACATACAATGAAAAAGATGTTGTTGACGGCTGTCGTACTGCTTGTGTCGGTGCTGACGGCAAGTGCCCAAAGCGGGCCTAAGAAGGTATATGACGAGTCGGCAGACCCGATGGCGCAGATAGATCAGGCATTGGAGAAGGCCAAGGCTGAAGACAAGTATGTGATTTGTCAGGTGGGCGGCAACTGGTGCCCGTGGTGCTTGCGCCTGGCTGACTTCGTGGAGAAGGATTCTGTGGTCAGCAAGATGGTGGCAGACAACTTCGTCTACATCCACGTGAACTATACACCCCGGCAGTCTGTGCCCGCAGCACAACTTGAGAAGATGAAGCAGATGATGCAGCGCTTGAACAATCCCAGCCGTTTCGGCTTCCCCGTCCTGGTGGTGCTCAACGAACAGGGCGAGGTGCTCCACATACAGGACTCCAGTTTTCTGGAAGAAGGCAAGGGTTATGATGAGAAGAAGGTGGTGCGCTTCCTCAAGAACTGGGCGCCCCAGGCAGTGAAGACAGACGGCTTCAAACCCAAGTTAGTGTCCTCCAACACCAAATAGGTGATGGCGCTTTATCCAAGTTTAGAATTTGATAAAAGATGAGATGTACTTTCTTCTTGTTCTTGTTTGCTGCTTCGTTGTCGCTTCATGCGCAAAGCGCCAGCCGTAGTGACAGCGCTGGTGTGACGAAAGACCTCAGCACACTGCGCCTGCAGATTGATTCTTTGGACAACCAACTCATTCACATCCTGGCAGAGCGCATGAAGGTGTGTCTTGCCGTTGGAGCCTACAAGAAACAGCATCATGTGGCGGTGGTACAGAGCAAACGCTATCAGGAACTGCTGAACCGGCTCTGCAAGCAAGGTGAGGAGGCAGGACTTACGGAGCAGTTTGTGAAGGCAATCATGGATACCATTCATAAGGAGTCTGTCAGACAGCAGGAGGAACTCCTCGCACAATGAGGAGAAAGCTGTCGGGCGTAAAACAAAAGGATAGATTGATGCGTATGGCCGTATCAATCTATCCTTTTGTTTTACGCCCGGCATGAGCATTGTCTAATGTTGGTAAGTCCCGAGTGTAGGAGGTAAGTGCCTTTTATGATTAGCATTTACTTTTTGTAGTGTGAAGCGTTTTCGATGAATTCATGTGTCATGGCTCGTATTCAAGCTTTTTGCTGCAATATGACTCGTTTTCTTTTGGCGTTTCTTTTTTTTCATTATCTTTGCTGATGGATTAAGGACTGGCGATTTGTCGCAAATGTCTTATCTATCTTTCACAAAATGTGAGACACGTCTCACTTTTTGAATTGAAGTCATTAATTTAAAAAGAACGACAATGGATAAGAATATGAAATGCCCTCAGTGTAGGTCTGAGAACGTGCAGTCGGAAGGACTGTTGCATCTGTGCTTGGATTGTGGCTATAAGTGGGAGGATAGCGTGTCGCACGACTTGGGCGAAATGGTGATTTACCAATCTGATGAAGGCGTAAAGCTTGACGTGA
>CAVJZZ010000011.1:0-51599 GCA_963654295.1 Lachnospiraceae bacterium
GTTTCTCAAAAGCGGATGCAAAGGTATGACTTTTATCGATACCAAGCAAGTTTTACGAGGAATTTGTTTTGGTTTTTAACATTCGTTTAATGTTTTGGGTGGTGTGGGTGGGGGAATACCTTATTATATTATGTGGGGATATATGCTGCAGGGGCTTGTTTGGTGTTTGGACGACAGGGGCTGCGGCGGGGGCGCCGCGCCTCCTACGCCGATGCGCTTCTGATGCACAAAACAAGCACTAACGTAGTAGTCGACGCGTCCCCGCGTCGACCCTGAGCTGATGAAATGCTTGTCACGCATATCTCATGCGCGTCGAACAAGCACAAGGGCTGCGGCGGGGACGCCGCGCCTACTATGACAAGCACTTCGAAGCGCAAATGTAGTAGTCGACGCGTCCCCGCGTCGCCCCTGGGCTTTATGGATTATATGGGCAAAAAAAATGAAGTAGTACTTCGCCGGGCTATGAAGTAGTACTTCGATAGGCAATGAAGTACTACCTCAAGTGCCCATGAGGTATACCCTCGTGGACAGATGAGGTTACCCTCGTTGATAAAGGGAGGCTTGCTTAGGGGCGAGTTTCGATTTCGAGCAATAGACGTTTGGCGTTTAAACCGCCTGCGAAACCCGTCAAGGAATGGTTGGAAGCGATGACACGATGACAGGGGATGATGATGCTGATGCCATTGGCACCAATGGCGCCAGCCACAGCCCTAACGCCTTTGACATTGCCCACACGTAGGGCGATGTCCTTGTAGGTGCGCGTTTCGCCATATGGTATCTCAAGCAAAACACGCCAAATACGCTTTTGGAAATCGGTGCCTACGGGACGCAAGGGTATGTCGAATGCAGTCCGCTTGCCCAAGAAATATTCGTCGAGCTGCTCTTTTGCGCGAAGAAGGACTGCAGAAGCCTCTTCACGGAATGTTGCGTTCAAAAGTCTGACAAGCCGGCACCTGTTTTTTGCTGCACAAGGCATATCCGCCCAGTCGCATAGGCACAACTCCTCCCCTATCGAAGCCAAGACAAGTCTGCCGCACGGTGAATCATAATACTGCATGCAGACAAGCGACTTCTCAGGGCTCTTCATAATGGCGTAAATAACTGTATTAGAAAGGTTTGGCTATAACGAAAATTCCTTCTTGACCAAACCGTTGTAACTCATAATCTGAAGCACAATTTTGTCACCGGCGCTCATTCCATCGGTTGGAATGCTCGCAAAGAGACGACTGCTATAATATTCGGGCACGCCGTTTTGGGCATGATAGAGACTCAGATGATACTCTTTGGAACCGTTTTCGAGCGTTTTCACTTCGTCGCAGAAACAGCCCAGCCGTTGCGTCACATCATTTGTATCAGCTTTCCCCGTCTTGATGGCAAATCCGATGTTGAGCCATTTCCCGTTCTTGCTCAGCCATGCACTCTCAAACACCACAGGGTCCATACACTTGCTTTCGACAGGATTGTCTTTGGCGGCAGTGCTGAAGCGGAGCACCGGAACACTGCTCACCGCCACCACACTCGCCTCATTCGCGCCGTCCACCTTATTATAATATACCAGCGCACGATAGGTGGTATCGGTCTTCGACGCCCAATCGCATCCATAGCGACTGGCAAACACCACCTTGTCGCCCTCGTCTGTCACGGCATAGTCCAACTGCTTCGGGGCAACAGTGTGTGCCTCGGTGAAGTCTGCACGCATATACGACAGTTCGCCATCGCCAGAATCGTAGGAGCTGTGTTTACACCCCGTAGTAACGGCGGCAGCGGCAAGGAGGATGACAAGGTGGTGTTTCATGTTCGTTGCGGTATTGTTAATGTTTCACGCTGAGACAGTTCTTGCACGGATTGGCGTACATTTCCAGCAGGCGCTGACGACAGAACTCATCATCGCGGTTGGGCAGATCAATCTTCTGTATGCGACTTTCGATATATTGCACAAAGGTCTGCTTGTCCTCCTCGGTATACCGGTCAGCATGGGCGTGGTCGCCGTTGAGCATGTCGAGCGCCACATAGTTGCCCGGGTAAAGTTCGTAGCGGGCAAAGATCTCCTGGTCGATATGCTGTGCGATGACCTCATAGATTTCCGTCTTTGGCGTGTCGGCAATGGTGTCGAGCCAGCCGTCGATGCAGGAAGCGGCATTGTAGTGTATGCGCCCCTTGTAACCCATGATACCCGTCTGCATGCTCACCACATCGTCCATCGGACCTTTCTTCCACCCTGCCACGTCACGCTTGAGTTGCATCTCGCGCGCCTTGAGATAGTCGCAGGGATCATACTCATAGGATATGGTAAGCGGAACGATATGCAAGTCTTTCAACCTGTCGACGACCGAGCCTTCGCCACCGATGGTCATCATCTTCAAGATGGCAGGTTGCGTGCGGTCGTTGGAGTCCTTGGCACGCCCTTCACGCTGCGCTATCCACAGGTTTTCATTTTTCTCGTTGATGGCATAGTGCATGTATTCCGACAGACGCTTGCTCGCCACAAGCAGTTCGCGGATGGGCAGGTCGCGCTCCACGATGAAAGCCTTGTTGAGCCGCACGAGATCTTTCACCCAAGGAAGCTTCAGCAGGTTGTCGCCGATGGCGATCTCGCAGGTGGTGGTCCAGCCGGCTTCGATGAGCAGCACGTCGAGCAGAGCCGAGTCGAGCACAATGTCGCGGTGGTTGCTCACGAAGGTATAACGCTTCGTGGTGTCCACCTCGTGGTGGTCGAAGGCGATGCCCTTGCTCGCTTTCTGCAACAGATCTTTAAGGAAAGCGTAGCAGAACGCCTTCTGGAAATCAAGACAACTCTTGCACGCCATCATCTTCGCCTTCACGGCTTCGAGCGGCACGCCCGGCAGGATGTGGCTCACCACACTTTGGAACTGCGGGTCGGCAAGCAACCGGTCGTAGACTGCAGGCAACTCGTCAGGCTCGAAGGGGCGTATGCGGTCGAATTTCTCGGGTATGGACATGGCTGATACTATTTAAACTGGTTCTCTACAATGTCTGTCAACACGTCTTTGATGTCAAGACCGGCAGCTCTCACCTGTTGTGGAATGAAGCTGGTGGCGGTCATGCCGGGAGTGGTGTTGATTTCGAGCATATTGACCTTGTCGTTTCCTTGGCTGTCTTTAGAAATGATATAGTCGATGCGGATGATGCCGTTGCAGTGCAAGATGTCGTAGATGCGGCTGGTCTCTTCCGCCACAGCCTTGGCCGTTTCGGGTGCAAGGCGGGCAGGCGTGATTTCCTGCACCTGTCCGTTGTACTTGGCATCGTAGTCGAAGAACTCGTTTTGGGTGACCACCTCCGTGGCGGGGAACACCACTGCCTTGTCCTTCGTCTTGTAGCATCCGATAGAAATCTCAGTGCCTTCGAG
This sequence comes from Lachnospiraceae bacterium, assembly GCA_963654295.1. Lineage (GTDB taxonomy): Bacteria > Bacteroidota > Bacteroidia > Bacteroidales > Bacteroidaceae > Prevotella. The sequence continues at coordinate 3,368 of CAVJZZ010000011.1, forward strand.
GTAGGATTCCACCATCACCTCGTCGCTCTCCATGATGGCCTTGCGCACGGCGGGAGCCAACTGGTCAGCGTTTTTCACCTTCGATACACCGAAGCTGCTGCCGTCTGCTGCCGGTTTCACAAAACACGGGAAGCCGATGCGCTTCTCTATCTCCTCGTCGGTCACCAGTGCTTCATAGCCCTTCCGGATGAGCATGGAGTCTGCCACGTTCACACCGAAACCGCGCAAGTAGTTGTTCAGCACATACTTGTCGAAGGTCATCGCCTCGACGAGCACGCCGCTTGTGGAATAGGGCAAGTGGATCAGTTCGAAGTAGCCCTGCATCATGCCGTTTTCTCCGGGTGTGCCATGGATGGTGATGTAGGCATAGTCGAACTCCGTCACCTTCCCGTCGCAGACGAAGGAGAAGTCGTTTTTGTCGATGGGTGCTGTGTCGCCGTTGCCCAGTTCCACGTGCCAGTCCTGGCCTTTCACGTCCACGATATATACATTGTAGCGTTCTTTGTCGAAGAATGAGTAGAGACCTTGTGCTGAGCGCAGGGAAACGTCATGCTCTGATGAGTCGCCGCCACAGACGATGGCGATGTTTCTTTTCAAGTCTTTCATAATGATATGATGTTTTTATGATTGTCATTTTGTGATGATTGGTCACGGCTCGGGTTTGGCGGTAGTGCCAGCCACGAAGCCGCGCCACTTTTCGATGAGTTGTTCCAGATCTGACGGCAGGTCAGAGGTGAAGTCCATCTGCTCGCCGGTAGACGGATGCACAAAGCCGAGGGTGCGTGCGTGGAGAGCCTGACGGGGACAGATCTTGAAGCAGTTGTTGATGAATGCCTTGTAGGTGCTGCTCCTCGTCCCCCGGAGTATCTCGCATCCGCCATAGCGCTCATCGGAGAACAGCGGGTGGCCTATATGCTTCATGTGGGCGCGTATCTGGTGGGTGCGTCCTGTTTCAAGTATACATTCAATCAGAGTGACAAACCCGAAGCGTTCGATCACGCGCCAATGGGTGACCGCAGATTTGCCGATGCCCGAGTCGGGGGCAAACACTGCCATGCGCAAGCGATCCTTGGGGTCGCGGGCGATGTTGCCTTCGATGCGTCCCTCGTCTTCTGTCATGTTGCCCCACACGAGTGCATTGTAGCTGCGGTGGGTGGTCTTGTTGAAAAACTGCTTGCCCAAAGCCGTCTTGGCATCGGGAGTCTTGGCGATGACAAGCAGTCCGCTGGTATCCTTGTCGATGCGATGCACGAGTCCCACTTCAGGATCATTGGGATCGTAGGAAGCGAGGTCTTTCAGATGCCAGGCAATGGCGTTGACCAGCGTGCCGTGGAAGTTGCCGGCTCCGGGATGCACCACCATGCCCGCCTCCTTGTTGATGACCATCAGTTGGTCGTCTTCATACACCACGTTGAGCGGAATGTCTTCCGCCACGATGCTGGTGTCGTGCTTGGGACGGTTGAGCATGAGCGTGATGACGTCGAGCGGGCGCACCTTGTAGTTGCTTTTCACCGGTTGACCGTTGACGTGAATGTAGCCCGAGTCGGCAGCTTTCTGTATTCGGTTGCGGCTGGAATGCTGCATGCGTTCGAAGAGAAACTTGTCGATTCTAACGGGCACCTGTCCTTTGTCCACATCCACACGGAAGTGCTCATAGAGTTGTCCGTCTGCAGCTTCTTCCGCATTGTCCGCTTCGTCGAGCGGCTCCAGTTCGTCGTCTATATCGTATAGTTCGTTTGTCATTGTCGTTAATCTTCGGTGATGTTCTATTCGGGGGATGTGACCACCTCGAATTCATCGTTGTCTTCTTGCTTGGGAGCGTCTTCTTCATTCATCTCCTCAAATCCGTCGTCGGCATCGTCATATTCGGGATCTACGATGTCTACGTCATCATGGTCGCCGATCTGTCCGTCGCCAACGAGGATGGTGAGGCGTGCATCCACCGGCACACGGTCGCCCGCATTGACCGGCTGTCCATTAGCCAGGACGCCATAGACCCAGTCTTTTTCGCCTGCAACGAATTTAGGTTCGCCGATCTTGAAGCCCATGGCGATGAGTTTCGCCTTTGCCTCACGGTAGGAGCTGTTGTCTATCACGTCGGGCAGCACCAGCGTGGGCGAATGGGATGAGTTGACCGTCACGTAGATGATATGCCCCGACTTCACCTTTTCACCCGGTGCCGGACTCTGTTCGAGTATGCAGTCGGGCGGAAGAGTCTTGACGTAGCCCGTGTCTGAAACCACGATCTGCAGTCCGCGCTCGCTGAGCAGATGCTCCGCATCGGCATATTTCTTGTGTCTTATATCGGGCACGCTGATGGCTTCACCATGGTGGGTGTAGAGGTCGATGCCGAATTTCACGCCGGCACACACCACGACCACCACGCCTATCATGGCAACGATGTGTCCCCACAGATAGCGGCTCATCAGCTTGTTGAAGAATTCCTTGGATTCCATGCTATGTTATGTATATATTAAATAGGTCGCAAGCGTATGCACGGACGCATGTCTGTGGCACACTGCGATGCCTCCTACTCTCTGCAAAGGTAATGGAAATAGGCAGAAGAACAAAATAAACATATTTATTTTTGCTTAAGTCCAAGTTTTTCAGTCATCCACATCTCCCAAAGCATGCAAAAAGGCAGAAAGCTGCAACAGGATATTCCCGTTGCAGCTTTCTGCCTTAGTTTCGTTGTCGAAACATCTACGGACTTATTTGCCGTGGTGCTCGTCAGAAACAGTTAACTTCTTGCGGCCATGTGCGCGGCGAGAAGCCAATACGCGGCGACCGTTCTTTGTTGCCATTCTCTCGCGGAAGCCGTGCTTGTTCACTCTTCTTCTGTTGTGAGGCTGAAATGTTCTTTTCATTTTACTATTTTGTTTATTTTGTTATTATTCACGCTTTTGGGCTGCAAAATTACTCAATCTTTTTCAAATAACCAAGAATTATAAGTTTTTTAGCCTCAAGTTTTATGCTTTTTTCCATATTTTCAGTAACTTTGCACCCATAAATACGTATATAACAAGATTATAACAATGATTAATTCACAAGAAATCAAAAAGGGAACATGTATCCGCCTTGACAATCAGGTGTGGGTATGTATTGACTTTCAGCACAGAAAGCCAGGTAAAGGCAACACCGTAATGAACACCAAGTTGAAGAACGTAAAGGACGGTCGCGTGCTTGAGCGTACGTTCCAGGTGGGCTTCAAGTTGGAAGATGTTGTGGTGGAACACCGTCCCTACCAGTATCTCTACGAGGATCCTACGGGCCGTATCTTCATGAACCAGGAGACCTTCGAGCAGATCCCCATCGCCAACGACCTCGTGATCGGTGTTGACTTCATGAAGGAAGGCGACGTGGTAGAGGTGGTTACCGACACTACCGACGGTACCATTCTCTATGCAGAAATGCCCGTGAAGACAAACCTCCGCATCACTCACAGCGAGCCAGGCATCAAGGGCGACACCGCTACCAATGCCACAAAGCCCGCTACACTTGAGACTGGCGTGGAAGTTCGCGTGCCTCTGTTCATCAATGAGGGCGACCTCATCCAGGTGGACACCCGCGACGGATCTTACCTGAGCCGCGTAAAGGAATAATCCTGCAATAATTCATAATTCATAACTCGTGGACCATCGGACTTCAGTCCGTTGCCAGGGGTTATGAATTATTTGCTTTTACAACCGATTTAACCGAACCCCTCATGATGAGTTATAGCTGATGAATTACAAATATTCCTTTATCGTACCTGTCTATAACCGTCCCGATGAAGTGGACGAACTGCTCCAAAGTCTCACCCAGCAGACTTTCCGAGACTTTGAAGTGATTATCGTCGAGGATGGTTCGTCGGTGCCCTGCCGCACCGTGTGCGACCGATACAAAGACAAGCTCACCCTACATTATTATTATAAGCCCAACTCCGGACCCGGACAGAGCCGCAATTATGGTGCCGAGCGTGCCCAAGGAGAATACCTCATCGTGCTCGACAGCGACGTGGTGTTGCCCACGGGATATCTTCAGGCTGTGAATGGCGAGTTGCTCCGCGAGCCTTCTGACGCATTCGGCGGACCCGACCGGGCACACGAATCATTTACAGACACACAAAAAGCCATCTCCTACTCCATGACGAGCTTCTTCACCACAGGCGGCATCCGCGGCGGCAAGAAGAAACTCGACAAGTTCTACCCCCGGTCGTTCAACATGGGCATACGCCGTGATGTCTATATGCAGTTGGGCGGTTTCTCACGGATGCGCTTCGGTGAAGACATCGATTTCAGCATCCGCATCTTCAAGGCAGGTTGCCGTTGCCGCCTTTTCCCAGAGGCATGGGTGTGGCACAAACGGCGCACCGACTTCAGAAAATTCTACCGTCAGGTGTACAACAGCGGCATCGCCCGCATCAACCTCTATAAGAAATACCCCGAGTCGCTCAAGCTCGTCCATCTGTTGCCCATGGTGTTTACCATGGGTGTACTCACGCTCCTGCTCGTGTTGATGGCGGGCATCATCACACTGGCATGTGCGGCTTTGGCTGAACCCCAAACGTGGGGAATGTATCTGTGCATCGTGGGGGCAGCTCCGCTGGTGCTCTATTCATTGCTACTGCTTGCCGACAGCACCCTGCAGAACCACAGTTTGAAGATAGGCACACTGAGCATACGTGCCGCCTTCACCCAGCTAATCGGCTACGGACTCGGCTTCATCGAGTCGTGGTGGAAACGCTGCGTCAAGGGCGAGGATGAATTCCAGGCCTTTGAGAAGACCTTCTATAAATGACAACTGCCGTGCCGATGTCAGAGAAACTCAATATCAACCAATGGGCTGCTGAAGACCGTCCGCGCGAGAAACTGCTCAGGCTCGGTGCCGATGCACTGTCGAGTGCAGAACTTCTCGCCATCCTCATCGGGTCGGGTTCCACCACCGAGAGTGCTGTCGACCTGATGAAACATGTACTGGGCGACTGCGGCAACAACCTCAACCAACTCGGCAAGATGACCGTGTCACAGCTCACCGCCTACCGTGGCGTGGGTGAAGCCAAGGCGGTGACCATTCTCGCAGCCTGCGAACTGGGCAAGCGACGCCAGCGTGAACGTGCACTGGACCGGCTCAGCCTCAACTCGGCACCTGCCATCTATGACTATATGCACCCACAGATGCAAGACCTCGACGTAGAAGAAGCGTGGGTGCTCTATCTGAACCAGAACTTCAAACTTCTGCGTTCCATGCGCCTGTCACATGGCGGCATCACCGAAACAAGCGTCGACGTGCGCATCGTGATGAAGGAAGCACTCCTCTCCGGAGCCACCATCCTCGCACTCTGCCACAACCATCCATCGGGCAACGTCCGACCAAGTGGCGATGATGACCGCATCACCCAGCGCATGCAACAGGCGTGCGACATGATGCGCATCCACTTTCTCGACCATCTCGTCATCACCGACGGACAATACTATTCCTATCGGGAGAGCGGAAAACTGTAGAAAACAACATTAAAAACGAACATATAGCTATGACACAAGAAGAAAGAACCAAGATAGAAGAGCGTATCGTCGATGTGCTCAAGACCGTCTATGACCCCGAAATTCCCGTCAACATCTACGACCTCGGACTGATCTACAAGGTTGAAGTGAAGGACGACGCCACCGTAGACATCGACATGACCTTCACGGCACCGTCGTGCCCTGCCGCCGACTTCATCCTGGAAGACGTGCGCCAGAAGGTAGACACACTTGAGGGCGTGAAGAACGCCACCGTGAACCTCGTCTTTGAACCCGTGTGGGACCAGAGCATGATGACCGAAGAGGCACGCGTAGAACTGGGACTCGACTAACCGCAAGAAGAAGCCTATGGTTTACAAGAACGTATATTTCCTGTCTGATGCCCACCTCGGCTCGCTCGCCATTGAGCACAGCCGCACACAGGAGCGCCGCCTCGTGCGCTTCCTCGACAGCATCAAGCACAAGGCAGCCGCAGTCTACCTGCTCGGCGACATGTTTGACTTCTGGTATGAATACAAGACCGTAGTGCCCAAAGGCTACACGCGCTTCCTCGGCAAACTGTCGGAACTGACCGACATGGGCGTAGAGGTGCACTATTTCACGGGCAACCACGACATTTGGGCGTATGACTATCTTGCCACCGAATGTGGCGTGACGCTCCATACCAAACCTGAAACCGTGGAGATCTACGGCAAGGTGTTCTACCTGGCACACGGAGACGGGTTGGGTGACACCGACCGCAACTTCAAAGTGATCCGTGGCATATTCCACAACCGCATCTGCCAACGCCTGTTCAGTGCCCTGCATCCCCGTTGGGGCTTGTCATTCGGACTCACTTGGGCAAAGCACAGCAGGCTGAAGCGTGCCGACGGCAAGGAGCCTCCCTATATGGGTGAAGACCGTGAGGCTCTGGTGCTCTACACCAAGCGCTACATGAAGACACATCCCGACATCGACTATTTCCTCTATGGTCACCGTCATATCGAACTCGACCTTGTGCTGTCGCGCAAAGCCCGCATGATGATACTCGGCGACTGGATATGGCAGTTCACCTATGCCGTGTTCGACGGCGAACACATGTTTCTGGAGGAATATGTTGAGGGCGAGAGCAAGCCATAAGCGCTGCGCCATGGTCCTTAAGAAAAAGCAAACGGCTACCTGTTGCAATGACAGGTAGCCGTTTGCTTTTGTAAATCTTCAATTTCTTATTTTGTCTTGCTGACGGTGTGCAGCACGTTGCCCTGTTTGTCAATCATATGGAGATTGAGTTGCTTTTTGCTGGCAGTGATCACCGAGAAACCGGGCTCGCTGGAGCAGAATACCGTGCCGTCTATGGGCTTCACCTGGCGTGACAGAGATGCAGAAGAGTTGACCACATAGTCTATTGGGTCGCCTTTCTTCTGGATATGCTGGAAGTCATGAATGTGTCCGCAAGCATAGAGCGCCACATTGTTGTATTTGTGCAGGATGGGCATCACCTTCTTCTGCATGTCGGTGCGCTCATATTCCGCCTTTGAGGTCTCGGCATAGATGGGATGGTGACCCACCACGATAACCCAGTCTTCCTTTGCCTGGCTCAAGGTGCGGTCGAGCCAGTCGAGCTGGGCTTGGTCGTCTTGCTTGCAGGCATCAGGATAGGCATCACTTTCCTCGCGATAGCGGTCGATGAGGGGCGTGGTGTCGATGAAGACGACACGCAGGGTAACGCCCTTCTTGGAGAACACCTTGGTGTAGTAGCGTCCCGGCATCATCCAGCGACGGCTCACCTTTCCATAGTCGAGCACCGCCTGCGTGTTGCCGCGATACTCATGGTTGCCAAGGAGCGGAAACCAGTCGATCATCAACTCGGGGTGGGCATAGATATGCTCGTAGTTCGTGAGCCAAAGCGGATCGTTGACAGAAGCCACGCCATTGAAGTGGTGTACGTCGCCAGCGGCGATAACGCATTGCGGACTTAAGGTTTCTGCCATATTGCCCATCAGCTCGGCAATCTGCTTTTGGTCGTAATAACCGTTGCGTCCCAAGTCGTTGGCAAGATAAAGGTTTACATCGCCTTTCAGCGATTTCCATTGCACTGCGTTCTGCGCATAACTTGCCGTGATTGTCATCATGGCTGCCAAGCACATGACGAGTGTTAAGATTCTTTTTCTCATTATACCTTATTATATTATATATGTTTCTTCTGTATTCTTCATGGGGAGGCTACCTGATAGAGATGGTCTTCGACTCTCCCCAATGCGTTTCAGGGTTGTTCCATAGATACTCACGAGCCGTCAACAGCTGTTGGTCTGTATCGATGCAGATGACCATCAGCGAGAGCTTGCTTTCGTCTGTCGATGAAATTTCCCCTTTCATGGGAGAGTCTACCCTGAAAACGGGCAGAACCTGCTTTCCGTTCTCATCCTTCAGATTGTAGAACTGACTGTAGTTGGTGTGGCCATGGAAGTAGGCTTTGATGCCTGAGTGGGTCTTCACGAAGTCGATCCATTTGCGGCACTCTGCTACGGGTTTGTCCTTTACACTCTTTTCCTCGGGCATATCGACCAACAGATTTTCGAACTTATCCCATGGGTTGATATCATATCGTCCGTTCGGATTGCGGAAATGCTTCATGATACCTGCCGCAGGGTCGTGGGCGAAGATGAGCACGGGGGTGTCTACTGCCACCTTCTTCATGTCTTCCTCCATCCATTTCCTCGTTTCAGTGTCAGGCCAAATGCCTGCGAAGATAAAATGTACGCCTTCACGTGTGAATGAGTATCTCACCTTTTGTGTTGCGTAGTCATAACGCGCAGCAGTGACGCTGTCGGCAGGATGCATCATCAGATTGTAGATGGCAGCCAGACAGGTGGCGTCATTCTTTGGTTTCATGGGACGATGAAACCCGATGGCGTTGCTCACGTCATGATTGCCGGGTGACAGGTAGACGGGGGTGTAATGACCTGAAGCGTCGGTCACGTGCAACAGGCTATCCCAATCACTCTGGTATTGTTTCCATGACGCAGCTGCCGACTGTACACCATTTTCCATTCTGCTTGCGATGTCACCGGTGTTGGCAATGAAGTCTATTCCGCCAATGGCCGCTCCTGCTTCCACGCCACCGTCGTTGGGGAATGTCTCGGCAGGTAGTGCATTGATGCGCTCTATCATCACGCGGTTGACGCGGAAGGCAGGCACATCCTTTTCCCCTCGGAAGGTTCTCATCAGTCCATAGTGGAGGTCAGACACATAGACCACCTTCAGAACCTTGGCGGAAAGACGAGGTAAGACTGCCCATAAGAGCAGTCCTACCAACAAAGGATAATCGTATTTTCTGAAACGTGTCATATTCAGTTCTATCAGAGATCCGGTTCTGGTGAATCGATGCGATTAGAAGTTCACCTTGAAACCGGCATTCACCTTCACGCCGTAGTATTCCACCTGCATGGTACGGTTCTTCTCGCCCTGATAGTAGCGCAGAGACTGGTTGAGCAGGTTGTTGGCGTTGGCATATACCGTGAAGCGGGTCTGCTTGCCCCAAGTGTAGCTGGCATTCAAGTCGAGATAGTTCACACTGTCGTAGTAGCGGTCGAGCTGACGGCTGGTGCTCATCTCGTCGATGAAGGCAGAGGCGAAGTTGTAAGAAAGACGAACGCTCACACCAGACTTCTCATAGAAGAGAGAGGCATTGGCGGTGTGCTCCGGTGATCCTGCCACCTTCACGTCATCACCGTCGGCAATGTTCAGACGTTCGTTGAAGTTGCGTGTGGTGCTGTGCGTATAGGTGTAGTTTCCATAGAAGCCGATGCACTTCAATGCCGGAGAAATGAAACCGAAGTCGCGCTGGTAAGCCACTTCCACACCCATCACACGGGCGTCGTAGGCGTTGATGTTCTGCGTAACAACCCAGCTTTCCTGTGCCAAGTCGCCTGTGAGACCAAGGTCACTACCAAGATATTTGTTGGACGACCACTCGATATTCACGTTCTTGATATCTTTGTAGAACAAGCCAAGACTCACCATACCTACACTCTTGAAGTAATAGTCGGCAGACAGGTCTACGTTGATCGCCTTGGCAGGCTTTGTGTTCGGGTCACCGATGGTGGCTGTATTGTCGGCTGTGTTGAAGCTCTTGTTGGCGATGAGCGCCGAATACTTGGGACGAGAGATGGTCTTGGTGACAGAAGCGCGGAGGCTGCCGTCTTTGTCAAACTTGTATTTCAGCAACAGGCTTGGCAACAGATCGGTATAGTGGCTCTTGTAGTCACCAGTGGGAGTCATGGTAGCATTGTCGTTCTCATCCACATTGACGTTATATCCGCTTGTCTTCAGGTCGGTGCGTTCCACACGCAGACCGGCTGTAAGCGAAAGGCGCTTGCCCAACTTCTGGTCGAAGCGCAGGTAGCCTGCCGTAATCTGCTCACGTATCTTGTAGTTGCCTGCTTCTTCTTCGAAGTTCTCCGTACCATTGTACTTGCTGAAATCGATGCTGCCCAACTTCTCGATGGTGATGAATGGTGTGCCTGTAGGATACTGGCTGCCGGGCATGAAGCCGCTGCGGATCTGTGAAGTAGTGTAATCCCTCCAGTCACTGCCAAGCACCTCATCGGCATCATAGTCGAAGAAGCGACGGTCGCGTGTCTTGTCTTTGCTAGTGTATTTGGCACCCCATTTCAGTTTGTTGCCATAGAGACCGTTGGTCAGGGGAAGTGTGAAGTTGAGTTTCGCCTTCCACTCGTTCTCGGCAATATTCTGGTCGCTGTTAGTCAGGTCGCCCAACTTCCACTTGCTGTTGTCGAGCGTGGGGAGCGTGCCTCCGTAGTAGGGTTGCTTCTCACCTGCATCCTGGAAGTCGGAACCGAAGTCTATGCCTTTCAGCTGATAGGCTGCATAACGTTCGTTGGGGCGGTCTTCGGTGGCACGTGAATAGCTGCCTGCCCAATCGATCTTCAGATTACCGAAGTAGTGCTCACCACCGAGGGTGAAGTCCATGGTCTGCTGACGTTCCAAGCGGGCATTCTTCTGGTTGGGTGTTCCTCCCTTGGTCTGCATCACCACTGATTGCTTGTTCGCCTTGCTGCTCATCTTCTTATAGGAGACACGATAGCGGTTTTCCCAGTCGTTGCGACGGTTGTAGATGCCTTTGAATGTGATCTTGTGCTGTGCATTGAACAAGTAGTCAAGTGCAGCAGAATAGCTTTGGCGTTCACGCGTCACGTAGTATTGGCGCACTTGGGCTTCCTTGAGGGTCAAGCTCTTGTCGTCGTTCTCCACATATTCAAATTCCGTGTTGTCAGAACCTGCAGGTGCATACTGATAGGAAGCTGAGAGCATCACGCCGAGCTTGTTGTCGAAGAAGCGGTTGCCAATGGTTGCTCCCAAATCCCATGTCGGCTTCTGGCTGATCCATGAGTAGCCGCTGCCCACATTGAAATTGAGCACGCGATGGTTGGGGGTATCCTTGGTCACGAGATTGATCTCGCCACCGATGGCGTCGCCGTCCATATCACTGGTCACCACCTTATTTAATTCGATGGTCTGTATCATGTCTGAAGGGATGAGGTCGAGCTGCACATTGCGCGTGCCTCCTTCGGCTGAAGGAATACGGTTGCCATTCACCGTAACGGAGGTAAGGTCGGCAGCTGTGCCGCGCACTTGTCCGAAACGAGCTTCGCCCTGGTCATACTGCACGTTCACACCATTGATACGCTTCAGAGCATCGCCGATATTGGAGTCGGGGAACTTGCCCACCTGGTCGGCAGAGACCACATTGGTCACGCCCATATTCTCTTTCTGCATCTGCAGAGCCTTGCGCTGACCATAGAAGGCTCCTGTCACCACCACCTCATTGAGGGCAGCACCGGCATTCAGTTCCACGTTTTGCACCATGGTCTTGCCGTCAAACTTCACCGTGAAGACCTTTGGTTCATAACCTACGTAGGTCACCTTCACTCGGTAAGTGCCTGGTTTCAAGTTGGAGAGGGTGTAGACACCATTGATGTCGCTGGTCACGCCTGTGTGCAAGTCTTCAATTTGAATGGTGGCACCGGGCAGTGTCTGGTGCTCGGCATCCGTCACTTTTCCGCGTATGCTTCCTGTTTCTGCAATCTCATTTACCCCTGCCGTGGCTGTCAGTGTGGCAAGTGTGGTCGCCAAGAGCGCCCCGATAAATCTTTTTCTCATAAAATTATGTATAAATAACTGTTGTGATTTCCTCGGTGCAAAATTACGTAGGATGTATTACGACCAGGTTACGCAGAATTGAAGAGTGTATGACAGACGTGTGATGAAACGGCTACAAACCTCCCTTTTCTTGCTCTTGCCTCGAGTCTATTTGCAAGAAATGCATGAATATCACCACTATTCTGGTAAGGATTATCCGAACATAAACGTAAAGAGCGGAGCAAGGGAAGAAATATCCCAGCTCCGCTCTTCTTTCGTATGGCAACGTATTTTTAGCGCACGTTCACCTTCTTGCCCAGCGTACGTCCATCAGCCATGTCGGCAACGATGACATATACACCAGGAGACAATCGGGAGAACGAGAGACAGTCGCAAGGAGAATAGTCGCGACATGTGCCCTTGAGGTCGTAAGCACGCAGGGCTGCTGCGCCCTTCAGCGAGACACCGTCGATGCCCAGTTTCCATTCCGCATTGCCAACATTCTTCGTGTCGGCTATCATCTCAATGCCTGTAGCTTCCACGGAGGTACAAGCCTTCGTGATGCTCGCCACAAGGGTGCTCAGGTAATATTCAAACCAAGAGTAGCCCGACTCCTCGTGAATGGTCAGGGCATCAGAAGCGTCATCCGGGTTCAGTCCCATAGCCACCTCCCATGCATCAGGAATGCCGTCGCCGTCGGAGTCTTTCTTAGCAGCCTTTTCCTCATCCGTACAGGTATATGCCACATAGCCGCCCACATCCTCAGGAGCGTCTATCAGTCCGCCGCTCGAACCGTTGCTGGCAGCCTTCGCACCATTGGCATAAGTGTAGCCACCCGTACGCACATCGTTTGCCACGCGCTCGTCGATGGCATCGCGACGCAAGCAACAACCGCCGAACTGCAACACCTTTTCATATCCAATCTCTGCCGTATGTGACGTGGTGGCAGCAAAATGGTGCTCCGTCTTGGAGAGATGCTTGCTCAGAGCCACACGGCTATCATGGTGCAGTCCCTTAGTATTGTCCTTGTCGGTAGCCTTCGCATTGCTGATGGCAGTAGAGCCCAGATACGGACTACTATAGTCAAAGCGGTTGCCGGAGAGATAGAACTGTCCCACTTCCAATGTAGTGTCGTCTACCACGCCACACGACACGATGCGTCCGGCAATCGACGGTTTCTGGTTGGTGGCAGCACCAGGTTTGTAGTAGTTGTTCACGATGTTGTATTTACCTCCTTGCGCACCATAACATCCGAGCACAGGTCCCCAGTTGTAGGTCACATTGTTGCGGAAGTCCACCGATCCGTCAGGATATACCACCCAGCGTGGTGTGCGACTGTAGTGATGGGCGAGCATATTGTGGTGATAGGACGTGTTCCATCCGCCCCACAAACCACCATAGCCATGAGCACCCTTCACATGAGTGGCGTTGGCAAGACTCTCGTTGACATAGCACCACTGCATGGTGAAATTGGTCATGCAGTAATAGGAAGCTGTCTCGTCTACCGACCAAGAGAATGAACAGTGGTCGAGGATTATGTTCTTCTGGTCGCGCGACCAGCTGGCATCAGTTTCCGCCCCTGACGATTCACCGAGACGAGAGCGGATGTAGCGCACAATAACATTGTTGCAACCGATGAACAGAGAGTAGTTGCGCAGACAGATGCCTTCACCCGGCGCCGTCTGTCCGGCAATGGTCACATCACCATTGGTCACTTTCAAATCGCTCTTCAGTTCGATGGTTCCCGCCACATCGAACACAATGGTTCGTGGACCAGACTGACTGATAGCCCAGCGAAGCGAACCCGTGCCGCTATCATCGAGATTGGTCACATGATAGACCTTGCCACCACGTCCGCCCGTCACATAGCGTCCACCGCCTTCTGCACCTGGGAACGCAGGCATCTGGAACGAATGGGGATGGTCAGGGTCGATATCTTTGGAGAAATGGTTGATTTTCTCCTGCGCCTCATCGGAAGGATTGAGATTGAATTCAGGCAAAGCCGCGTAGACGCGCAACGTGCAGTTGCCTGCGAGTGTGAACGGACCCGTGTATTCCGTGCCGTTCTTCATTGGATCGGACTCGTCAAAGGTGTAGTAGATATGTGCATTGTCTGTTTCAGAAGTCAAGGTCACCGTGTCGGCAGCATCGCCCTCGGCTATCGAGATGACAGGATCTGCCACGGCAATCTTTTCCGAAGAACTGGCTGGCGAGCCGGGCACAATGTTGATGCGAATGGAGTCCACAGCATTGTCATTGCTGTCGAACATCCTGACAAGTGCATATTTCGTTGCCAAGGTAGGCTGAACGATTTCCAGGCGACATTCATCGTTGACCGTAGCCTCTATCGCGGGGAAACGGGTCACTCCATAGGGCAGATTGTAGTCGATGCTGCCGCCATTCAACTTGTCGATGACGCTGACACCGTCTATCGTCAGCGTTTGCAACTTAGGAGCCACGGCATCCTGCGACTCCAGACTTCCGGTAAACTGGAATGTGAGCGGGATGTGCTCCGCCGTTCCGTTGGTGTACCACTGGTAGTGACGCAAGACGAGCCGGTAGGTGTTGCCGCCCTTCAGCACACAGTTGTTGATGGCGGCATGCAGTTCCACGTTCTCCACCTTGCGTTGTTCCACCTTACCGAGTCTTATCGTGTCTGTAGGCGTTGCCATGTTGACCACACCCACATCGTAGCCCAGACCTTTGGCGGTGAGGATATAATCAACGTCCACCTTGTTCAACGTCAGATTGTAGCCTTTGGCGACGGTCACCTCATAGCCGAAGTAGTTGTCGTCGGCTTCGAGTCCGAAGGTCTTCTGCATGATATAGTGCAAGTCTTGCTCCGCACCACTTGTCTGATAGTCGACATTGTTATAGGAGAACGACTTCACACCCGTGCTACGACTGATTTTGTCGTTGCTCTTCTCTATCCACGTCAGTGTGATTGCCTTGTGGCTGTTTTCAATCACCACGTCGCCCACCATTCCTGACGTGCCTTCACTACCGGTGACCGTAAGTGCACGCTTGAAACCGAACGTCACATCGGCAGATGCCATCGTGGTCAGCATGAGCGCCATGCCAGCCACGATGGTTCTTGTCCATATTCTGTTGTCTTTCATTTGATTCTTTTTTTACCGTTTACAATATAGATACCCTTACTGAGCTTGTTGCCGTTTTGCTTGCGCCCGCTGAGGTCATACACCTGTTCCGTCTGCGCTGTCTTGTCGGCGTTCACCTGGTTAATGTCTGTGGCATTTCCTGCCGACACAGCACCAAGACCACCCATTTCGTTGGCTGCACACACCGTATAGGTGCCCTTCTCGACACATGTGAACGATGTCTCTGTGGTCTGCCCGGCATATTTTCCGTTGCAGAACACTACATAGCAGAGTGCGTTTTCGATGTCGTTCCAGCTGATCACATTACCCTCAGCACTTACAGTAGGTGCTTCCATCTGCTTGGTATAGAGCGTGGGGTCCCATCCGTCATCGCCTCCCACCACGTTGTACATCGTGTAATCGTCAGCCTGCTCCTTGGTCATCACGGGGGTATACTGGTTGAGCGAGATGTCCTTCACAGTGCGCTTACTGAGGTTGATATCCTTTCCGCTGGCGTTCTTAGAGCCATATTCATAGAAATGGGTATTGATCATCGACATGCCGTTCCACCCTCTGTCGAGGGCAGTTATATTCATCTTTGTGTTGATAAATGCCACACGAGGCTCGTTCTTCCACGGGCGTCCCAACGCATAACTGCCGTTGGTGGCAGCAGGGGTGATAAAGTTGCCCGGTTTCACCGTACAGTCGCGGAACACGTAGCCCCACTCCGTAGAAGCATCCTGACTGCCCGCCGTGATACAAGCGCCTCCTTCGATGAGGAGATCTGTGCGGTAGAAGTAGTTGTCACCACCGCCGCAGATAAAGTCGACAGTGCCATGGATGATACAGTCTTCATGATAGGTGCGGTCGCCAGTGACATAGGTATCCTGTCCGCTGATCATCTCCACATTTTTCAGAATAGCCTTGTTGCCACCGCTGTATGCCACGGTTACACCTCGGTTGTTACCCTTGCGCACCGAAGAAGCATGCTCCACGGTGAGATCCTGCATGTAGAAGTCTACGCTCTTGTTGCAGAGGGTGGCGTCGCCCACGATGCCGCCTTTGCCTTCGTGGTAGATTCTCACGCCCTCGCGCGACTGTCCGACGAGCGACACATGATAGCCTGTGATGTTGGTCTGCGTATCAGTGCCCATGTCATAGTCTCCGTTCTTCACCAGAATGCGCTTGCGGGCGGCATCGGCTGTCTTGTTGGATTCTGCAACAGCGGTAAGGGCAGCTTTGAGTTCATCGGGCGTTCCGACTACATAGTCGAATACTGCCTTCTCCGTCTTCGGAGCTTCCTTCACGGTGAAGTTGAGGGTTATATCCTTGTCATAGCAGTTATCAAAGACATCCTTCAGACTATTGGCTGCGAGCGTAAGTTTATGGGTAGTGCCATAAGGCAGGTTCCAATAGTAGGCTCTCACCTTTGAACCGTTGGTGACCGTGCGTACTTCGGTACCGTCAAGTTTCATCTTGGCACCATCAACGAGAGTAACGGTGCGGTCGAAATACAGGGTGAGACAAGCCGAGGCATCTGTGGTCTCCTTGTCATTGATACTTGACGAGAGCAGGTTCACCTGCCCGTCATTGTATTGAGCGTATTCGATGGTGATACCGCTAAATGCCACCTGTCGACACGAAGCTACAGAGAATTCGATGTCGCTGCCATACTTATGGTTCTGGAGGATAAACTCGGTGTCTTTGGCTCCACGGATGGTATCGCTATAGACACAGGTGGCACCTTCACTGCGGAAATAGTCAAGTAGAGCATAGTTGTCTGTTGTGGCATCATAATAGTTCTCGCTCAGCGAATGGAAGACCACCTTCGACACCACGGCATTGGCAGGTACGGCGATGGCATACTTCTGACCTGCACTAATCTTGAAGCGGGAATCACTGTATATCGCCTTAGAGCCTTTCAAGGCAAAGGCGGGATTGAGTTTCGACTGGCGGATGGACGTGTAGGTATTGTCGTCTTTGAGGTCGGCGGTGACACCGTCACCGGTAGACAGGGTAAACGAGAAACCGTCGATGGTCTTGAAGTTTGTGAAAACATGTGTCGCCACCTTGCTGTCGCCGTAGTTGAACACCGGAAGCAAGGCAATGGCATTGAGAGTCAATTTGTGGTTGACGGTGAACTCGCCCTTATAGAGAATGCTTTTCGATGTAGGTGTGCTGCCATCGAGCGTGTAGTAGATTTGTGCATTGGGCGTGCTGGAGGTGATAGTCACAGCAGCTGTCTTTTCGCCCTCCACCACACTGATGACTGGAGTGGCGACATACAGTTGGTCGGCAGATGTGGCAGGTTTACCCGCCACGAACTTCACGGTGTACACCTCATTATAATAACCGTCGGTGCTCACCAGTTTCACCTTGGCTTGCGGATTGGTCACGGATGCCTGTGTGACGGTAACGGTTCCGTTGTCATCACACGTAGCTTTCACCTCCGGGAATTGGCACACGCCATAGTCCAACTGACAACTGACGATATTGCCGCTCACCTTGCCGAGGATGTCTGTTTCGCCTGCCGTGAGAGCAGTGAGTTTCGGGATAAGCAAAGAACCGCCGGCATATTTCAGTTCGCCATAGAACATCAGTGATACAGGAGCGTGCTGCTTTCCGCCGCCGCCCTCGGTGAGCGACACCACACTCTTGAAAAGGTAGGTGCCGGCAGAGAGTTCCACATTGTCGGTGAGTGTCGTGCTGATGGTGTTGCGCCATTTGCCCTTGCGCACATAGACAGAGTCGGACTCCCACACACGTTCACCGGCGGCAGTTTCCACTCTCACCTGCTGTGACAGTTGCTGATAAATCATCAACACGTCGGCTTTCACACTCTTGAGCGTGAAGGTGTAGCCTTCGGGGATGGTCACCTTGTAACCATAGTAGCCCTGCACAGGTGACGGGTCGAAACTGATGAGCACACTCTTGGAGCCTGTGTAGGTCACGCCGCCATTTGTCCAAGACGGCTTACCGTCGGTGGCAACGCTGCGCAGTCCATCAGTAATCCATTCTGTGGTAATCAGCTCACTTGTACCTGTCGTCTCGAAATCGCCGATGGTTCCCGTCGTGCCGTCTGTCTTGGTGACAGCCTCGGAGAAACCGAAACAGACTTCCTTGCCGCCTTGCGCCCATGTCACCAAATGACACATGAAGAGCAGCAATGCAGCCGATAGCCGTAATAAAGTTTTTCTCATAATGAATTGGTTTTATAGATTGATATTATTTCCTTGTCTTCACCCTCATGACGGTGAACGAAAAGGGTTTGAACACGTAGTCGAATGTCGGAGCGAACTTCTTGTATGTGCCCTCCACGGGGACAATCTTGCGTGGATGGTCGAAGGAATTCTCATCTTCACCGCTATGGGCAGACAATGTGATGACACGCCCCTGTCTGTCTACGTCGCTGACTCCATTGAGATGTATCGTCAACGGATAAGGGAGCTTGGAAGCGTTGACCACTTTGATGATGGTTTCACCCTTATCCTTGTCGTATCCTGCCACGACAAACTGAAGCGGACACTTGCGCAGTTCCTTCCGCTCAGGACAATCTTTCAAGGTGTCTACCGGTGTGGGGACAAAGTCGGTGGCAAGTGCATAGTCGGGGCGGTTGTCGGCATACATCTTTTGCACATAGTAGGACGACCGTCCCACCGTCTGCTCCGAATCAATCCATATGAGATTGGTCTTCCAACGACGGTTATTCCTGTTCTCGAAGAGCGGTGCATAACTCGCCATCTTCACAAGGTCACCATTGCGTTCCATGCCTCCAATGAAAGCTGCCTCGCTAAGGGCGGCATACATGTTGCCTCCACCCACGTTGCCGTTGCAGGCATATTCACCCACATAGACAGTATGCTTGCCACGTTCCCAATTGTCGAACAGTTGGCTATTGTTGAAGAAGAACGCAGGGTCCTTATACCAGTGGGGGTCTATCATGTCGGTCTGCGGGATGATACCGCTCTCGCGCTTGGACATCACATTATATATAATAGACAGTTGCGGATAACGCTGCTTGATGGCATCCCTGAACAGGGCAAAGCGTTCCTGGTATATGGGTCCCCAGTTTTCGTTGCCCACTTCCACATACTTCAGCGGATAAGGCTTCGGGTGTCCGTCACGGATACGTCGGGCGCCCCATTCAGTAGAAGCGTCACCCAATGCATAGTCGAGAGCATCGAGACACTCCTTGAGGAAGAACTTTACGCTGTCGGCATGGCACACCTGTGCCAACCGCAATTCGCAGTCCATGCCAACATTACACACGAAGAGCATGTCGGCTCCCACTGCTTCACAATATTCCAACACCTCTTTATATCCCATGCCATAAGAGCATCGGTAACCCCACATGCTGTATTCGCCTGGGCGGGAAGCAGGGTCACCCATCGTCTTCTTCCAGTCGAAACGGTTGTTGAGGGTGATGCCTTCTGCCACACATCCACCCGGCCAACGGAAGAACTGCGGGCGCAACGCTGTCAACACTTCCGCCACATCACTACGCATGCCATTGTCGAGGTCGCGGAAGGTGTGTTCCGGGAAAAGTGAAACATAGTCGAAACTGATGGTACCACACTGATCAAGTTCCAATGCCAAACGGCCGCATGCGGTTGACGCCAAGCATCTGATTTCCGTTTGTATATCACACCATCCGTTGCCTTCAACCTTGAGAGGTGTCTGACCAATCTGCCGTCCTTTTCCGTCAAGCAGTTTTGCCGTGACATGTCCTTTGTAGTCTTCTGCACGCACGATGACACGAAGCCGATAGCGTTCGCCCTTGTGAAGTCCCATACCCCAATATCCGTCGTTGATCAGTTGCACGGGTTTGGAGGAATCGCTTACGGTGAGACGAAGATTGGTAGGAGCAGTGGCAAACTTCGGTCTGTCTTTCGTGAGAGATATCGAGGCTGCCTTATCATCACTCAACGTCCATCCGTGCACGGGTTCTTTCGGCCACGCATAGGATTTATCATACCTTTTCCCGCTCAAGTGGTTAGTGCCTACAGGCGAGTGCAGTTTTCCGTTCTTCACGCTGTAACCATTGGGGACAGTTGCATCCTCGAAGCTCCGGTTTTCCACAAGCTCCGCATAAAGACCTCCATCGCCGGCATGGTTGATCTCTTCGAAGAATACGCCATACATAGTCGGCGACACGTCTGCGCCATGAATAGAAACGTCGATGGTGACTGTAGAGCTTTGTGCGGAAGCCACCATAGCCACAAGGGCGGAAAGTCCTGTCGTGATTGTTTTTGTCAAAGTGTTCATTCCTTATATTATTCCTGTTTGTTGTTGGTTTTCAGGCATCATGTTGCAAGCGCAAAATTAAGGAAACAAGAAATGGCGCATGTGGACTATCATCTGTATGGTGTGGACAAGCAGGACATAAAACAGATATTGCCGCCCCGGCAATATGGGACAGCAATACCTGCTTGGAAATTTTCGTATGAGAAGTGGATTATTTATCGGTGGAGCTTTTCGGCGACTGGCTCTCCGCCCTGTATTCCGAGGGAGTCATGCCCGTCTCTTTCTTGAACACACGGCTAAAGTAGCGCGGGTCTGTGAAACCCACAGCGTAAGCTATCTGCGAGAAAGATTCGGTGCTCTTGGCAACCAGCTCCATGGCACGTTGCATGCGCAGTTGGCGCACGAAGTCGACCGGTGTCATGCCGACGATGCTCTTCATCTTGATGAAAAGTGCGGAGCGGTTTATGCCGACCGCTTTCGCCATGTCGTTGACACGAAGGTTTGCATCGGCAATATGCTCTTCAAGATAAGCCATCAGACTCTCCATCATCTTCTTGTCGTAGTCGACAATCTCGGGCGAAGACAGACGGTAATCTGTATGAGACGGATGCGAAAGAGATGTGCCGTCTTCCGCTGGTCTAACTGTATTTTGCCGGTTTTGCAGACTTTCCACTATGCTCTGTTGCAGCAAGTGGCGCTGCGTAATGATGTTTTCGACACGGTTCTTCAGATATACCGAGCTGAACGGTTTTGTAATGTAGTCGTCGACACCCTCTTCCATTCCCTTGAGTTTGTCGTCGAGTGAAGCCTTGGCTGACAATACGATAATGGGAATGTGGCAGATATCGGGGCGTTGCTTGATTTCGTGCACCATGGTCAGACCGTCCATCACGGGCATGGTAACATCCGTGATGATGAAGTCGGGCATCTCGGCGATGGCCTTGTCGAGACCCTCCTGCCCGTTTCGGGCAGTAATCACATTATAGGTATTGCTCAAGATGCCCTTGAGGAATGTACGCAGATCATCGTTGTCCTCTACAACGAGCAAACGGAGATTCTCGTCCCAGGGTCGCTTCTCGACCATACCTACCAGCGACTCGTCTACTTCACCAAACACAGGGATGTGGTCATCGTCGACGAAGAACGTGTTGTCGGTGTTGTTGACCAGCATATTGTCAATCATCTCCAGCATGCTGCGCACATTGCGCCTCACCATCTCCAGACCTTCATGCCATTTCTCGGGCAAATCTTTGTCCATCAGCATCTCGGCGACAGGACCTCCTATGAGCGTCAGAGGTGTGCGCAGACGATGACTGGCATCTGTATAGAGTTTTATCTTCTGCTCATGCATCTCTTTCTCGTTCTTAGCCTTTCGGCGGATATTCAGATAGTGCCACACGAGCAACAGCAGGACGGCAACCACGATGATGTAGAGAGACCATCCCATCCACGATTCCCAGAAGGTGGGCTCAGCATAGATATTGAGCACCGCCGTATTGTCGAGCCAATGTCCCTCACGATCGGTGCTCTTCACAAGCAGCTTGAAATGACCGCTGGGCAGATGACTGAACGTGGCCTTGTGGTCGCAGCCGATATATTGCCAGTCGTGGTCTACGCCCTCCAACTTATAAGCATAGCGTATATCACCGGAGCCGGCATAGTCAAGAGCGGAAAAATTGACCGTGACGCTGCGGCGGTTGCTCGGCAATACCACCTGTCGGCTATAGAGTATGGGGTGTGGTGTGGTATCATCATGGTAATAGAGGGTAGAGAACACAATGGATGGTTTCAGACCTCCTGATGACAACTGTCGAGGTTGGAACATGACAAAACCGTCGATGGTGCCGAGTGCCATCTCACCCGTAGTTCTGTTGTATGCCGGAAGGGCCTCGGTAAATTCGGTCACACCGCCAGGCATGGACACATCATAGAAATAGATGTCTCCACTCTTCGGGTCAAACCTTTCCAGATTGTTCTCACGCACAATCCACAGTTGTCCCCTATCGTCTTCCTGCATCGCCATGATAAGTCCCTGCACGGTGGACTGCTGATTGCGCACATTCACTTTCAGACGGCCCAACAATGACTTGGGATCTATCTCAAGCAATTCACCCGTCTGGGTGGCGGCAAATATGCGGCCACTGCGCATCACGATGGTCTGCATCACATCTTGCAACGGTTGTGATGCAGCGGTTTCACTGGAACCGGAATAGTGAAATCTGATTCCGCTAACCTTGCTGAACCGGTCGCTAAACGTGACAATGCCGTCACATGTAGAAAGAATCATGACACCGTTGGCAGTATGGGTAATGCGACGAATGGTTTGGAAATGACCTTCCTGCGGTTGACGAAGCACATTGTTGCGGTTGATAAAGCGCAAGGTTCCGTCATACTCATCAACGAGGTTAAGTCCGCCCGTAGTCCCATAGGCTCCCACCCAGATACGTCCCCGCGTATCCTGGTCTACACAGAAAAGTGTGTCGCAACTCAACGAATAGGGGTTCTGCTTGTTGTGACGGTAGTTCTTCATCTTCCCCTTTTCAAACAAGTATAGACCATTGCCCTTGGTTGCCACCCACACACGCCCTTTGCTGTCTTGGAAGATGAAGTAGGAGCGTTCGGCAAACGTGTTTTTCCGCGTATCGAACACACCGTTGTTTCCCCAATATCCTTTACGGGCATATTGTCGGTCGTAGACCGCAAGCGTCCCGTTCACATTGCCTGCCCACAGACAACCGGAGCGGTCATACATCAACGAGCGGGTTTCCTGGTGGTTCTCCAGCAAAACCTTGTGAAACTGCTGGCGGGAGAAACTGATGCGGTGAAGGCTGTGCGGTGCGGTACACCACACGTTGCCTTGATTGTCCACACAGGTGCGCATGATAAGCGGTATGCACTCTTTGAAGTCTACAGAACGCAGCACATAGGGGATGAGCCGTCGACTCTGCTCATCATAATAAGAGAAGGTGCCGTTGCGTGGAACACACCAAATGGTATGGTTGGCATCTTCTATCCACAGATGTCCGTTGCATCCTGTCTTCTCTTCGGGCGTTGCCGCCTGAGCATTGAGTTGCGTGACGGTATTGCCCCGCATGTCGATGAGCGAGACACCGCTCTGCTGCGAGTATGCCCACAGACGGTGTTTCGAGTCGACATAGATGCGTCCTACAGATGTGCCGCCCTCTGTTGCAAACACCCGAGAATATCCTGTCTGCATGTTATAGACAACGACTCCGATATTGGTGCCACAAGCGATGGTATTCTTGCCCATGCTGACGATACTGTTGGTCTGACTGACGCCAGCATGCAACGTGATATACCGTCGGTTTCTTGTCTTCGTATCATAACAGAATATCTGTCCTGTACCAGTGGCACAGCATACCATTCGTCCGATATTGGTTACACAAGAAGTCGTTCCACGCACCATGACACCTTTACCGTGAAGCGTCAGTGCATGGTTGTATTGCAACCACTCGCTTCCGTCACTCCCCGCGAAGGCTCCCTTCAATGCTGCGCCAGTTTGTGGAAGTTGTTCTATGCCGTGTCCAACAATGGCGCTCTTGTCATGAAGCCGGATGGTATAAGGGCGATTGGTCTTCGTCTCCTTGCAGTCCAGCCATGTGTAGCCGGTTTCAAGCGGGAAGATGTTTACGATGTTCAGACGCTTTCGTATCTTGCGTTGGATAAAGCTGGAAACATCGACGAAGCGGCATGATTCACTGTCGTAGTAATACAGGTCGCCGTAGTGGCTGACACACCACAATCCGCCCATGCTGCTCTTCTTCATAAGATGCATCCGTTTGGATGAAAGAATCTTCATGTTGTCTTCATTTCCACGGAAAGAAGTGAAAGAGTAGCCGTCGTAGCACATAATGCCGTTCCACGACGAGAACCACATGAGCCCATGACCGTCTTGCACGATGCCGTTGACTTTATTGGTCACAAGTCCGTCTCCGGAACCAAAAGTGCGCACGTTGCAATAGGGTTGCGACAATACCATGCAGCAAATATGCTGCAAAAGGGATAGGATGATAATATGTTTAAGGTGCGTTACTGGCATTTCTTTTCAGATAAAGATGTTCTAGGATATTGCAAAGATAGTGCTTTTATATGAAAAGCATATGCTTTCGAGAGGAAAAGATGTGTATGCCTTACACTTCTTTACTCCTGCACTGCCGTCTTCAATCAAGCACACGCTATCCTGAACAGGGAATGACGCTTGATTTCTTAAAGTAACAACGTATCATTTTCGGGCTATTATGCCGTATAGACAAGAAAAAGACCCGTACTCGGAATGATATAGCACTTTTTTGTATGTTTTCGAACTTTTAAATCTACCCGCACCTATAATTTTGTCATCGAAAACAACAAACACCGCAATAACCAATCACTGCCAGACCATTAAAGCAGACCATTATGAAAATCATTATTAAACCAACTACACTATGAAAAGGATTACTTTCGTAGCAGCATCCTTGCTGATGCTCCTGACCACTACCCCGGCATTTGCCGACGAGACAACAGAGAACATCGTTACTGACTCCACCGTATGGACATTCAATGACTATACACCCACCAAAGATGGTGACAAGAACTTCACAGGCACCGATACGGTGAACATTTGGGCGGTTAAAAGTCAGACGAAGAATAACAATAACGAAGCCACAGGACTTCTCTACGTGCGCAACTACAAGGATCATTACTTCCAGATGTACTCGGGCAGCAACGGCAAAAAGAGCGGCAAGTTCTCTAACGGATCTGCTTGGAGCACCACCGTGTGTGCCCGCACTCAAGCTCAGGGAAGTTTCCTCAACGATGGTACCCACGATGCCACCGCGACTACATCTGTCGTGTCGCAGACTGACCGCTCGGTAGCTTTCAACGCAGGTTGCCCAGGCACCATATATATAATATGGGGCACCGCAGGCTCACTGCCCAAGGACAACGACAACCGCTATGTCAACCTTTATGTCAACCACAAAGCCGCCGCAACAGATACTGTTAACAGCGAAACCAATACTAAGGTTCAGTATGAACTCAAGGCAGAAATCACCGCTCAAGACTTTGCCGACGGTAAAACGTTGGTGCCGGTCTACTACACTGGAACCATCGGCACGATGCTATATGTGGTAAAGTTCGTGCCTACCGCGACTTCCAAAGAGGTGACACTGGCAGCAAGCGGCATGGGAACATTCTGTGCGCCATCAGCCTACAAGGTGCCCACAGGTCTTACGGCTTACACCGCCAAGTATGCAGACAGCAAGGTGACCCTCACGAAGATCGAAAGCGGCATCATCCCGGCAGGCAAAGGCGTGGTGCTGAGCGGCACAGCCAACACAAACTATACACTTGAGGCAACTACAGAGACCACAGAAGCACAAGACAATGATCTTACAGGCGCTACTGTAGCGACAACGATTAATAACGAGAACACCTATGTGCTTATCTGCAACAGCAACAACAAGGGACAGTTCGCCAAGCTGAAGAATGGTGAGACCATTCCCGCAGGAAAAGCCTATCTCACATTGTCAGAAAACACCAGTGCCAACATCCTCTCACTCGACTTTGGCATTGAAACCGGTATCAACACCATTGAGAAGCGTGCAGAAAAGACAGACAACAACTATTACACACTCGACGGCAAGAAGATAGAAAAGCCTCAGCACGGCACATATATCTACAACGGCAAAGTGTATAGCGTGAAGTAAATCATAGAAGAACAAACATAAACAAAAAAGAACAATACAATGAAAAAGCAATATCAAGCACCCAATATCAAAGTAATGACGGTAGAAAACCAACCCATGATGGCTGCCAGTAACCCACAGTCATTTGATAGCAACATAAGCAACGACCCTGTTGAGTCAGGAAGAATCACAGCCAACAAGATCTTCTTGCAGCTGGAAGAAGAAGGAGAAGAATGGTAAAGTTCATCTAACAGGTTAATAAAGGGAATCCCGGGAATAGCACACAAGCTCATTCACCGGGATTTTTCATGATCCTTTACAAATAAGAAAGGATGGCATAGAGGTCAGTCAGGTTCTTCTGCAGACATTTCCCCCTGTTGGTATCTCTTGGGGGTGATGCCATAGAACTGCTTGAAAGTGTTAGAGAAATAATGCGCAGAAGCAAACCCCGTCTCGTCTGCCACTTCCGAAACGTTCATCTTCCCTTCAGCGAGCAATGCGGCAGCCCGCTCCAGTCTACGTCTTCGCAGAAGGTCGTTTGGTGTCATGCCCGTCAATGTCTTCACCTTACTAAAGAAAGAAGTGCGACTCATCTTCATAGCCTGCGCCATGGTATCAACCGTAACACTCTGGTCACCGATATGACTTTCCATCCACATATCGAGTATTTCAATCCACTGTTTGTCGCGTTCATCCTTGATAACAGGTGGTGGAGCTATGTACTTCAAGTTGCGTTCTATCTTTCCCGCAGTCTTGTCGTCACCATCTGTTGTTGCCAGTATCGCCGCTTGCGTAACCTCTTGTCTCTGCTGGTCTGTCTTCTCTATAAGATTGAGGCATGTGGAAAGCAACACTTCATTGTCAAACGGTTTGGTGATGAATGCATCAACACCGAGACCGATGCCTTTCGACTGGTCGGCGGGATCGGAAAGAGCACTCAGCATAATGATCGGTATCGTACGCCAAGATTTGTTTGCCTTGATGCGTTGAGTAAGTTGATAACCGTTCATACCGGGCATCATGATATCGGTAACCATCAAGTCGATGTTACCCTTATCCTCAAGAGCCTTCAGGGCTTCACTGCCGTCTGAGCATGCCAGCACGTTGAAATACTTTCCGAGCAGTGAGCACAGATAGTTCATCACGTCATGATCATCTTCTACGACAAGCACCGTGCGGTCGTTAAGAGGCTTCGCCTTCATCTCATGATATTCTGTTTCCGCATCTTTCACCTCATCTTTCACCGTTGAGATGATAGGACTGCCTGCCACCAGGAAGTCGGCATCAACATACGGTTTGGGTTGCGAGCGGTCAGTCACGTATGGCAATGTCAAGGTGAACACACTACCTTGGGGGGCATTTCCCTTGTAGGTAATACCGCCTTTGTGAACACGAGCCAGCTCAAGGCTCAGGTTGAGACCGATGCCCATGCTGTCTCCAGTGTATGCGCTCTGTGTGAAACGTTGAAAGAGTTTGTCCTGCCGTTCCTTATCAATGCCTACACCCGTATCAGACACGATAACGTTGATCGTTTCCTTGCCTTCAGAAAACTCCCGTCTGACACCTACCATGACGCTTCCTCCCGACGGTGTGTATTTGATAGCGTTGCTGATGAGGTTGTAGGTGATCTTATCTACGTGTCCGCGGTCTACATACAAGACGGTTTCCTTTGCCTGTGGAAGGAAAGTGTATGCAATATGCTTAGCCTCGGCACTGTCCATGAAGCTGTTGAAGATATTGCGTACGAAAGCCACGACATCGGTCTCTTGAAGCGCAAGTCGTAACTTGCCATTCTCCATCTTGCGGAATTCCAGCAGTTGGTTGACAAGCCTCATCATGCGTTCCTCGCTGCTTGCGAGGTTTGACAAGGGCTGCTTGATGTCGCCAGGCAAGTTCTTGCTCATACGGATATGATCAATGGCGCCATGGATAATGGTAAGAGGTGTACGGAACTCATGACTGATGTCGGTGAAGAAGCGAAGCTTGAATTCCGTCATCTGCTTTTCAAGAGCCACACGCTGACGAAGCCGGTAGGTGGTGCGCAACTGGCGGAAGACAATGATGGCTATGACAGCAAGGAGCACACAGTAACCCCCAATAGCCCACCACGTGAGCCACCATGGCGGCAGTACGATAACACGAAGGGCATACTCTTCGTAGCTTTGCATGTCGGGAGTGTAAGCTCTGACACGAAACAAGTAACATCCATGTGGTAGATTCTTGTACACTGCCATGGCGTTGTTAAGTCCACTGCTCGAATTGCCCATGGCGCTCCATTGCCGGTCGTACCCTTCAAGTTTATAGCTGAACACGGACTTACCAAGTGTATTAAAGTTAAAGTCGGAGAAACGGAATGTAAGCGTATTCTCATCATGTGCCACACTGAGTTCGTTTTTTTCATTCAACCGGCGTACCATCTTATCGTCAGCAGATCCGATGATGGAACTTCCGTTCACCAACACATCTGTAACTCTTAAGCGCGAAATCTTTTTTTCAGAGGAAGACAAAGGCTTTGTTTGTTGCATTGTTTTCTGAGGTGTAAAAATCACAAGCCCTTCTATCGTGCCGAAAGCAAGACGCCCATCAGACAGTCGGCAGGACGCTCTATCCGTAAAATAGTTGTGACCAACACTCCGGTCTGTGAGTTGCGTCTGAACCCTACCGGTAGACGGATTGTAGATACACATACCCTTTTGCGTAGCGATATATATATGTCCATAACGGTCTTCAATGATGGAAGCAACCATGTCGTTCGCCAATCCTTTGGTATGGTCAACTGCATGAAACAACAGTGCTTTACCTCCATTTACACCCGTTTTTTCTTTGTCTCCGTTGTAAGTCCAAAATGCGCCCTTGCCATGCGAAGCCACCCACAGACGGTGGTGGCTGTCCTCCATAATCTGCGTAATATCGCGCACGCCATACATATTATATATATGGTATGAGGTTGGGTCGAGCAGTATCTTGTCGGGATTAAAATATCCAATTCGCCCCACGCCAGTCACCCAAATATTACCCATGTGGTCAATAATAATAGAGGTGTAGATGTCTGGCGGTAACACGTGATAGAACAGCCATCGATTGCCTTTCCGTATGGCGGCATCCACTCTTCCATCCTGCAGTGCAATCCAGAGTCTACCTCGCTTGTCGCAAACAATCCCCGACACCTTATTGCCTGATAGGCTTCCCGGATCGTGAGGGTTGTGTCCGTACCATTTTCCATCAAGCATAATGCCATGATGTCGTGATCCTAAAATGGTGTGGCCATTGGACAAAGTATACATCGTGAGAACTGCATCGCCACCAAGTTCCGAAACTTGAGATACCCGATGGTCTGCATCGACCTCCATAAGCCGACCCGAATTGACGCTGACAAGCGAACTGCCATTTGGCATAGGGACAACAGCTTTCACGTATTCATCGTGTTCATTGCCACCTTTGCCTCCAAGACTTATGACAGTTTGCCTTTTGCGCTCCATTGAGAAACACACCACACCATGCAACTCCTGCAATGCCCACACATTGCCTTGCCGGTCGGCAAAGATAGAAACGATAAAGTTGGTTTTCAATGCACTGCCATCACCTGCGCGGATATGCATCAGTGCGTCAGTGCTCTTGTCGTAGACTGTAATTCCGTAACCATAGGTGCTGACCCAAATGAGGTTGCCTACAGTCTGCACCTTATAGTCCACCTTCATTGTTTTGCCGTCCCTTCGCCCGTCGAAAATGGGGAATGTAAAGCGTCTTCCCGTCTCACGGTCAGTGTATACAATTTGTCCGTCATCCGCCACATTTATCGTGTTGCCCATATTGTCCCAATGATGACCACGGATGTCGCGTGGCACTTTTCCCAATCCTTTGCGGCACAAACTAAACTTTCGTTCTTTGTCTTTTGTTCGCGTCACGGTGAGGCATACACCCTCATGCTTGTCGTTGTACAACCAAAGGTCATGATGCAACCCCATAGTCATGCGGGTATAGCGAAGACATTCAGTCTTGCTAAGAGGAAACTGTATAAAACGCCCTATATGCGTATCAAAGAGTGTACACAGAAAGCCTTGTACACGCACAACGACCAAACCATCAGTCCAATAAATTACATCACGGATATGGTTGTCATAGAGCAAACTGTCGTTGTCTGTTGTGGTATGGGTGTAGGTATGGGTGGAAAAGCCATCATAGCGCAATAGTCCATAGGAGCTACCCATCCAGATGTAGCCTTGGTCGTCCTGTGTGATGCTGCGAATGTTGTTGGAGATGATTGTTCCACCATAATCAACCACATACGACTCGATATCCAAGGCTAACAATCGCAACGCCATTGATGCGGCTAAAAGAAAAAGAAAGATTGACTTCTTCAGCATGATAGATAATCGTTTTGGACTGTGAACCGCAAAGATAAGGAAAAAAACTCAGACCCGGAATGATATAGTACTTTTTTGTATGTTTTCGCCCTTTTTGGTCTCCCTGTACCTATAATTTTGCCACCGAAATCCTGCAAACATCTCACAAAACCAATAAATATATGTTATGAGCAAACAACTACTACTTTCATTCGTTATCACGCTTCTTGCCTACACTACAGTCATGGCTACCGATGTGACTGTATCCATCAGCGGACGGACGGCGAGACTGAACAACGGCATTATTGATGTCCGTATCAGCACGGCTGGTAAAGTGACCTCATTAAAGTACAACAACGGTGCCAATCTTCTCGGCACTGACGGTGTATTCTATTTCAGCGCACAGGAAGACAAAGGCGTAGAACTCTACCCCACAACGGTCGTCAAAAAAGTAAGCACACCCGACTATGCCGAGGTGGTCTACATCAACGACACAGCGAGAATCTACAAGGAACAAGGTTTCATTCTCCGTAAAGGAGATAGCAAACTTTACACCTACGTATTGCTGAAGGGTACAGACCGTATCGGAAAACTTGAGGAGGCACGCGTGGCTTACCGTGTTGGCAACCAGTTTCTCGATGCCTATGTCTCCGATGGGGAACAGGGTGTCATGCCAAGCGTGGAAACCATGAAATCGCGCACCGACAATGACAAAATACAAGACGCCACTTACTATCTTCCTGACGGCGCCATTTACACCAAGTACGACTTTGCCAACTATGTCGCCCAAGACCATGTGCATGGAACTATGGACACCCTGCACACCACCGGTATATGGGCAATCCAAGCTAACGCAGAGTATGTCAACGGCGGACCGCTACGGCAGGATCTCACTGTGCACATGGACACCAAATCGCCTGTCATCTGCCAATATTTTCACGGTGGTCATTTCGGAGGCGCATCTCCCATCAATACAGACTACACATACACCAAGCTTTTCGGACCGTTCTGCATCTATGTCAACCAAGGCACGCGCGAGGAGATGATTGCCGATGCCAAGGCTGTGGAGCAGGAAGAGATAGAAGCATGGCCTTACGCATGGTTCAACAACGACAATTACCCTCTCAAGCGCACTATAGTAAAAGGTAATATCTCCATCAAGAACTACACCGCCGCTCCTAATCTTCAAATAGTACTCTCAGAACCAGGAGTCAGCGACCCATACCTTCAGACAAAAGGCTACAACTACTACACCACTACCGACAACGGCAGCTTCACGCTCGACAATGTACGTCCGGGCAACTATTCCCTCTACGCCTATGCCACAGAAGGAGAAATAACCGACATTCTGGTTAAGAGCGACATAACCGTCACTTCCGACAGTAGCAACGACACAGACGGAATCCTGGACTTGGGAACTATCGACTGGACACCTACACGATATGCAAACCTCTATTGGCGCATCGGCAGCAATGACCGCACATCTGATGGTTTCCGCTATGCAGATTTACCACGCCAGTATGGTGCCTTCAAACTCTGTCCCGCCGACATCGACTTCACTATCGGCGAGAGCGATGAAGCCACCGACTGGTATTATGCCCAAACGAAAGTCGGTTCCTGGAACATACACTTCAATCTCTCCAGCAGACCGAATACGAAAGCGTATCTTACACTGTCTGTTGCGGCAGCAGCCCGGCAACCCACTGTAGCCATCAAAGTCAACGGCATTACAGTCAAGACAATGCAGATGGATACAAACGACGGCAGCATCTATCGCAGTGCGATGCGCTCAGGCCGTCACAATCTCTACACGCTCTCTATACCTGCGGCATTGCTCAAAGCTGGCGAAAATGTTCTCACCCTTAACATGACTCGTGTTGAAGAAAACAGTGGCGGTATAATGTGGGACTGCATAAAGCTTGAAAGCGGCAACAGAGTGGAAACTGGTATTGAAGGAGTGACGAGTTTCGAGAACAATATGAAGCACCAAGCTTACTTCAACCTCGCCGGTCAAAAGGTGGGAAGCCGCTATAACGGCATCGCCATCTGCAACGGCAAGAAGTATCTCATGAGATTAATAGGAATACAAAAATGAGACAATACAATATAAACATATTATTAAACTGACTAAATTATGAAAAAGATTACATTCGTAGCAGCATCCATGCTGATGCTCCTGACCACTACTCCGGCATTTGCCGATGACGAAACAGAGTTGAATATCGTTACTGACTCTACTGTATGGACATTCGACGACTATGAACCTATTGACAATGGCGACAAGGATTTCATCGGCACCGAGGAAGAGAACATCTGGGCCGTTGAAAGCCAGACGAGGAATAACAACGGCGATGCCACAGGTCTTCTCTATGTGCGCAACTTCAACGGGCACTACTTCCAGATGTACACAGGCAGCAACGGCAAAAAGAGCGGCACATTCTCAAACGGAGTGGCTTGGAATACCAACGTGTGTGCCCGCACTCAGGCTCAGGGAAGTTTTCTCAACGACGGCATCCACGATGCCACTGCGACTACAAAGGTAGTGGCACAGACCGACCGCTCGATGGCTTTCAACGCAGGTTGCCCTGGCACCGTCTATGTCATTTGGGGCACTGCAGGCTCACTGCCCAGTAATGACCGCTATGTCAACCTCTATGTCAACCACAACCTTGCCGACGTTGCCACTGTCAACAGCGGAACCAACTCCAAGACTCAATATGAGCTCAAGGCAGAAATCACCGCTGACGACTTTGCAGACGGCAAGACGCTGGTGCCTGTCTATTACAGCGGAGCTGTCAGCACGATGATATTTGTCGTGAAGTTTGTGCCTTCCAATGACACCACGGGTATCAATACCATGAAGACTAACGACCTCAAATCGAAAAGTTCTAAAATCTACAACCTTTCAGGTCAGGAGGTAGACGGTTCATATAAAGGCATCGTTGTCCGCAACGGCAAAAAATACTTCAACAAGTAAAGGTACATGAACATGGATGATGGGTAATAAAGGACACCCATCATCCATAATCTAAGAAAATCACACATTACAACCATAACCCACAACTCCGAGAACTATGACTCTCAAACTTTTCAAAAACCTCACGCGCCTCATGCTCTTGCCTTGTATGTTGCTCTGTGCCGTTTCTTGCAGCGACAGTGAAACTGGAGACGGCGACTATTTCCGAAGGGGTGCTTTCGAGGAAACCGTCGATGGTCAGCGCATGGTGTTCATACCCGTCAGCGAAGGCAGCAACGATGTGCTCTTCACTTGGGACCGCATCAACCAGAACTATATCGTCAACGACATGACATCGACCACCAAGCTCTACAGCGGCAACATTACCGTGCCGGCAACCGTCACACACGATGGCGTGACCTATAACGTAACGGGCGTAGACGACTATGCCTTCATCTACTGCACCAAACTCACCGGCATCACCGTGTCAGAGGGAGTACGTACCTGGGGCAAAGACGAGTTGGTTCGCTCGACCAACATCACAACATTCAGTCTTCCATCAACCATTGATAACTTCACAGAGGTGCCTTACGGTTATTTTGCCAAGTTCGGAAAGCTGAAGACTGTCCAGTTACCAAACGTGACAGCCATCGGCGACAGTGCTTTCGCCTCATGTCTCTACCTCTCCGACATTAACATTCCTGAAGGTTGCACATCGCTGGGCAGATACGCCTTTTCGCGTTGCAGCCGCATGACGAAGCTCACACTTCCCTCTACAATTACATCTATCGGAGAAAAATGCTTCGCCTCATGTACAAAGCTGAAAGCCCTGCATGTCAAGGCCGTCACACCTCCTTCGATGGCAGAACCACTTCCCACTGCCGATGCAGCAACCTTATACATTCCCCAAGGTTCGTATAACGCCTATGCGAACGATGCCGTCTGGGGACAGTTCTCAGAAATAGTAGAAGAATAAAGGTATAAACCACCACTGGCAAAAACATATAAAATGAAAACAATAAGAATATTATCCATATTCCTTCTGCTCCTGACCGCCATTGCCGTCCAGGCACAAGAAGGAAAGAAAATAAGCGGTACCGTTACCGACAGCAATGGTGAGCCCCTCATCGGAGCCACGGTGCAGGGTATCGTCAGCAAGAAGGGAACCATCACCGACCTCGACGGCAAGTTTTCTCTCTCCCTCCCGTTGAAAGACAAAAGTGTCACCGTCACATACGTGGGCTATGACACCAA
This sequence comes from Lachnospiraceae bacterium, assembly GCA_963654295.1. Classification (GTDB taxonomy): domain Bacteria; phylum Bacteroidota; class Bacteroidia; order Bacteroidales; family Bacteroidaceae; genus Prevotella. The sequence continues at coordinate 37,592 of CAVJZZ010000011.1, forward strand.
GACCGTTGCCATCAGCAATGGAAAGACGCTGAAGATCATTCTCTCCGAGTCATCAAAAACGCTCGACGAGATGGTTGTCATCGGCTATGGTGCTGTGAAGAAGGGCAGTGTCACTGCCTCTGTCTCCAGTGTCAAGGGTGAAGACCTTGCACGCCGCCCTGTCACCAATGTTGCCTCTGCCTTGCAGGGTGAGTTGGCTGGTGTAGAGGTGCGCAGCACTTCGGGCACGCCAGGTTCGAGCATCAACATTAATGTGCGTGGAGCTACAAGCATCAATGATGATGCCTCCTCGTCACCTCTCTATGTAGTCGATGGTGTACCTATGGATGAAGACTGGGATCTCTCTATGCTCAACATGGATGACATCCAGAACATCGAAGTGCTCAAGGATGCATCGTCATCAGCCATCTACGGTTCACGTGGTGCCAATGGCGTGGTGATCATCACGTCGAAGCGCGGCGACAACTCGGGCAAGGCTTCCATATCGTTCAACGCCACTTTCGGACTCCAACAGGCAGAGCGCAAGATGGATATCATGAGCCCTACGGAATGGATTGCATGGCGCACCAAAACCAACAATGCGCGTTATGTATCCCTTTACGCTTCACAGGGAGCTACTGTCAACGACGACTTCACCACACGCGTTAACCGCGTCGGCTTGAACACCAACTATGTCAATGATCCCCGCTGGTCGATGCCTAACTACGGCGGACTTGCACTCATCGATTGGCAGGACGAGTTGTTCCGTCTGGCCCCCTACCAGCAATACACCCTTTCCGCCATGCAAGGCAACAAGACCGGCAACTATCGCCTTTCCATCGGCTATGCCAAGCAGGAAGGCATCATCCTTGAGACCGATTATCAGAAACTCAACGCACAATTCACCGGCGAGACAAAGATTAAGGACCGGATAACCTTCGGACTTAAGATAGCGCCAAGCGTTGAATGGTATGGCGGCGGCGGTGTCGACGGCAAGGACAATGCTGCTATGGCAGCCCTCACAGCCGCCCCTGTTGCCGAAGGCGATGCGGGAATCTACACCAACTCGCAACCTTACGACCGCTATCTTTGGGCAAGCGGTACGGTCAGCCCCGTGGCTACCATGGAGCAGTGGGACAACAAGCGTGAGAAAATCAACCTCACCACATCTGCATATGTTAAGGTCGACATTCTCAAAGGTCTGCAAGGGCAAGTGCTGGGTGCCTGGAACTACTACGACTACAAGACACGCCGTTTCATCCCCAGTACGCTCAACCGCTATTGGGCAAGCTATACTGAAGGTTACTACACCACAGGTCAGTGGACCGGCAGCTCCTCACACAAGATCATGATACAGGGTCAGCTCAACTACAATCACACATGGGGCAAGCACAACATCAATGCCGTGGCAGGATGGTCACTGGAGAACACCAACAACTCCTATAAATACACAATGGGAGCCACACAATACCCCAACAACGCTGTCGAGGGTTTCGACATCCTCAACAACCAGATTACAGCTGCAACTGCCACTTATGTCACTCCCGACCGTTTGGTGAGCTATTTCGGACGTGTCATCTACAACTATGACGACCGTTACCTGTTAAACGCCAGCCTCCGCCGTGATGGCAGCAGCCGCTTCGGAAGAAACAACCGTTGGGGCACATTCCCTGCATTCTCGGCAGCATGGCGACTGTCCAACGAACCTTTCTGGCCGAAGACAATCGCACTCACCGATGCCAAGCTGCGCGCCAGTTATGGTAGCAACGGCAGCCGCTCACTGCCTATCAGCTCAGCCAACGGACTTGTCACGACAAACAACTACTCCACCGCTGGGACGATTACCACGGGCTATCTGCCGTCGAGCCTTGAAAACCCCGACCTCACATGGCAGAAGACAAACAGTTGGGATTTTGCCCTGGACCTCGGTTTCTGGCGCAACCGCCTCTCTCTTTCATTTGATATCTACCGCAAGACCATCAAAGACATGCTCTACCGCATCAGTCTGCCTTCCGACATAGGATTTGCAAGCGGCTATAGCAACATAGGCAACATCGAGACGAAAGGTGCTGAACTGAGTCTGAAAAGCAACAACCTTACCGGCAGATTCAGATGGACAACATCGCTCAACATAGCCTACTCGCGTTCGAAGGTCAAAGATCTCGGCGAGAACTCGACCATCTATTGCGGATTCAGCAACTCTACGCAGGTAATCCAGGTAGGCAAGGCCATCGGAGAATTCTATCTCTATGATGCCGTCGGTGTTTACCAGACAAAGGCTGACCTTGAGAATTATCCGAAGCAGACATCATCGACGCTCGGCAGTGTGCGCTACCGCGATGCTGATGACAGCAAGGTCATCGACACCAACGACCGCGTCTACTGCGGACATCCTTCTCCCGACTTCACCTATGGTCTGACAAATATGTTCAGCTATAAGAACTTCGACCTCTCGTTCCTTATCACGGCACAGACGGGTGGTAAGATCTACGGGGCTATAGGCCGTGCCCTCGACCGCCTGGGTATGGGTACATCGCTCAATGTGTTCAAGAAGTACCAGAACATGTGGTTCTCTGAAGAAGACCCGGGCGACGGCAAGACTCCGTGCGCATGGAACAGTTCGACATCGGAAGAATACGACAACCGTTGGCTCTACAGCAGCGACTTCATCAAGCTCAAGAACGTCACACTTAGCTACAACGTGCCTCTGCGTAAGGGTGGCTTCATCAGCAAACTGCGCATCAATGCCTGCGTGGAGAACGTATTTATGATTGACAGCTACGATGGGGGCTATTCTCCAGAATCCAACAATTCTGGGTCGCTCGTGAGCAGCTACGATTATGGAGCTTACCCGCTCGCAAGAACATACAGTATCGGAATGAACATCACTTTCTAAACGCGAAACAATGAAATCCCTTAAGCATTTAGCACTATACGCAGCCACTGCCCTTTTTACGGCATCCTGCTCCGACTATCTCGACGTGAAGCCTCTTTCGTCGATTTCAACGGAAAACTTCTACCAAACTGAGGCCCAGATGGATCAGGCACTCACGGGTGTCTATGGTTGCCTGAAACCCATCGCACTCTACTCCCTGCAGATGAGCGAGCAACGCTCCGACAACATCTGGTTGCTCAACGATACCAAACAAAACGACCAGGTGGACATTGCGCTCTTCAACTCCGACGGACTTGTCTCCGACGAAACCATATACAACTGCTGGGCAGACTACTTCTCCATTGTCGCCAGCGCCAACAAGTTGCTCGACAAGCTCGATGCCAACGCACTCTCCGATGCAAGTCTGCAAGCGGAATACAAGGCGGAGGCACGGTTCCTCCGTGCCTTGGCCTATTTCGACCTCGTGCGATATTTCGGACGTGTGCCTGCACCCACACATAGCCTCACGACCAGCGAGGCTTTCTCTCTCGGACAGAGCGAACCTGAAGATGTATATCATCAAGTCATCGTGCCCGACCTGCGCTATGCCATGGAAAACCTGCCCATCTCTTCACCGAAGGACTATCTCGGCACGGCACACACCGAGCGAGCCACAAAGAACGCGGCTAAGGCTCTTTTGGGTAAGGTATACCTCACCATGTCTGGATTTCCGCTCAACGAGACCGCAAAGAAAGACTCGGCAGCCATTCTGCTCAAAGAGGTCATCGACTATGCCGAAAAGAACAACAAATACTGGGCAAAAGACATAAACGAGTGGAACCGGATGTGGTTGCACGAGAACGACAACAAGTATTTCATCTTCGAAATACAGTATATCGCAGCCGCCAACCAAGGTAACCCCTACACCCCACAATGTATGACAAAGCCCAGCCAAAGCATCTGGTGCAACCCCAACCTGATCGTCGGTAGCGCACACATCTACTGCGAGGACTCGTTGCGCAAGCATTTCCAGGATGCCGACACATTGGGCAATGTTTACGACAAGCGGGCATGGGGCACTATCAGCACCAGCTCAATAGCCACAGATGATCAGGCAACAGTCGACAACAAGAATCTTGTCTATGTGAAGTTCTTCGAAAACAAGATAAAACGAGACTCTCTGGGCTATGCCGACATGGATGCTTCTATCGTTGACCGAACCTATTGGCCACAGAACTTCCCGGTGCTGCGCATTGAAGACTGCATGCTGGAGTACGCCGAAATTGTAGGAAAGACTGCCGAAGGCTTGCGCTTAGTGAACAAGATTCGCACTCGCGCCGGATTGGAGTCTCTACCAGACACGCTCACAGAAGAGGAATTCCAGAAAGCTGTGCAGGACGAGCGCCGCTATGAACTGGCGGGCGAAGGACATCGTTGGCACGATATAGTGCGACGCAACGAGTATGTATCGACCATAAAGGACATGTTCATCCGCAACGACAACACCTCCGACAAGGCCTATGCCTCTCTTGCCTCCCGCGTGACAGAAAATTCCTATCTCTATCCCATTCCGCAGAAGCAAATACAGGTGCGTGCCAAACTCTACAAGCAAAACCCCGGTTATTAATATTTAAGAACAAACGGATATGAATATTTTCAATAAGACATTCCTTTTCATCGGGTTCTCTGCCTGCTGCTCAGTCAATGCTGCGGCGCAAGATACGCGACAGAAGGTGGGCGAGTTCCTCAAGACACAGCATACAACCCAAAACGACTTTGCCAAGCCCCGGCAATGGCAGTATCGCCCCGACGGCCAGGATTTCATCTGTGTCAACGGCAAGAACCGCTACACCCGTGCACTCTACGGCAGCCACGATGAAGACCGCATAGAGACCAGCGACCGCCCAGTCTTCGTGGCATACAAAAGCAAGGACAGCCGCAATATCAGCTTCGCCATCACCATTGACGGCATCATGGTAGCCCTCGACCAAACAGACCATTGTGAGGCACGCTACCAAGCAGGACGGCGTGACTACATCCTCACCGACAAGCGGTGGGGCAACGGCAGACTGAGCATGTCTGTACTCGCCTTCCCTGACAAGCAAGGCGGCATCTGGAAGATTTCCGCCTCAGGCTTCAGTTCACCCGTCACACTGACCGCAACCAGTTGCGACATCGCCAACCAAAAGCTGAAGAGATGGGGCGATATGGGAGCTGAGGAGCCAGGCTCACTGGAGGCTGACCCGGCAAAGAAGCATCTGCAACAACTGACATGGACAATCGGCAACGCCCCAACCTATGTCACCATAGAAAAGCAACAGCTGCATGTCAACGAGACATGGATGGCGAACGAATACGACAACGCAGAGAAATACCGCAAGCAACTTGCCGAAACTGTGGTGTTCAAAACCCCCGACCCTTACATCAACACCCTTGGCGGCGTGCTCACCACTGCCGGCGATGGTTCTTGGGACAATGACACATTCCTTCATGGAGCCATCGTTTGGCGCATGCAGCTTCCTGGGTGGCGAGGTGCTTACATGGGCGACTTCTTAGGATGGTTCGACCGTGCCAAGAAACACTTCGACGCTTACGCTGAAAGTCAGGTTACCAACATGCCATGCACCATTCCCCACCCCACGCCCGACTCCACAAACAATCTTTGCCGTGCGGCACATACATGGGGATCACCTATGTATAGTAACGGATACATTTGCCGCGTACCGCACCGCAATAATGTCATGCACCACTACGATATGAATCTCAGCTACATCGATGAACTCCTGTGGCATTTCTGTTTCGATGCCGATACGGCATATTTGCGTAAAATGTGGCCAGTCATCAAGCGACACATAGCTTGGGAGAAGCTCAATTACGACCCCGACGGCGATGGCCTTTATGACGCCTACTGCTGCATCTGGGCGAGCGATGGTCTCTATTATAATAGTGGTGGCGTGGCGCATAGTTCAGCCTACAACTTCCGCTGCAACGCACTGTCGGCCCGCATCGCCGAGATACTGGGTGAAGACCCCAAGCCATACCGCGACGAAGCAGAAAAGATACTCCGTGCCATGAACACCCAACTATGGATGAAGGACAAAGGTTGCTGGGCAGAATACAAGGACTTCATGGGATTGAAACGACAGCACAAGAGTGCGGCTCTTTGGACGGTATACACACCTATCGACAGCTGGGCATGTTCGCCCGAACAAGCTTATGCCGCCACAAAGTACGTCGACCATGAGATACCACACATTTCCATACCCATAGAAGGAGAACAGTCGGATTACTACACGCTCAGCACCACTAACTGGTTGCCTTATGTATGGAGCACGAACAATGTGGCAGAGGCAGAGGTGATGCACACCGCGCTGGCTTATTTCCATGCCGGACGCACAGATGAAGCCTTTCGTATCATGAAAAGCGACCTGCTCGACGAGATGTATCTTGGCGACAGCCCTGGCAACATCGGTCAAATCAGTCATTACGATGCGGCACGCGGGGAGATATACCGCGACTTCGCCGACAACGTGGCTGTCACAGCCAAGACAGCCATACAGGGACTTTACGGTATCAACCCCGATGCGCTCTATGGACGTTGCATCATACGACCGGGATTCCCCTCAACATGGGACAGCGCGTCGATTAAGACCCCGTATATAGAATATTCTTTCCGCCGCGAAGGCAACAAGGAAATCTACGATATCACACAGAACTTCCCGCAGGCTCTGCAAATCGTTATCCGCCAAAACATAGGCAATGGGCGTTACCGCGACACTGCCTTCTCAAACGAGAAGCACCAGCATATCGTCATTGATGCGGCAACCCAGTCAACAGACGTCAATGACTTTGACAATTACACAGCCTCAAAAACACCTGATGCCAAGGTGTTGGGCACCGCTTTCGACGATGTACGCACAGCAGACTGCAAGACTGTGAACATGGACAAACAGTTCAACTCCGAAGTCACCGACATTTTCAAGAACGAGTATCTCTCGCCAGCATCGCCCTACACCACGCTGCGCATACCGAAGAACGGCTATGGAGAATGGTGCCATCCCCTCTTCTATGCTGAGACCAACGACAGCATCTTCCGTACGCTTGTCAAGAAGAATGTTTACACAGCGCACCTTGACGGAGGAAAGACCATTCCCTTCCGTTCAAATACAAAGGGCAGAAACATTGCCTACACCTCACTTTGGGACAACTATCCAGACAGTCTCACCGTGCCGCTCAAAGGAAATGCTGCCCACGCCTACCTTTTGATGGCTGGCTCGACAAACCAAATGCAAAGCCGCATAGCCAACGGCATCGTCCGCGTGGAGTATGCAGACGGCACCAGCCAGACTATGGAGCTCACAAATCCGGACAACTGGTGTCCTATAGAACAAGACTATTACGTAGACGACTACGCTTTCAAGGCTGCAGAACCACGTCCTTACCGTGTGCACTTCATGTCTGACAAAGTGAGCCGCAATCTCGGTGATGCTCTCGGACTGACTGGAGTCTACGGACGTGAGATACCAGGCGGTGCCGGACAACTGCTCGACCTGGTTCTTGACCCGACGAAAAAACTCCGTTCGCTGACCGTGCGCACACTCTCTAACGATGTCGTCATCGGACTTATGGCCATAACACTTCAAAAGTAAGAAACAAGAAAATGAACAAACGCCTTTTTACGTCAATAGTATCCTTTTGCTTATTGACCATTTCCGCCATAGCCAACAACCGTGTTGACTCCATCTTCAACTTTGGTTGGAAGTTTCATTTCGGCGAGCTTAATGAGGCTGAGGCTTATGGACTTGACGATAGTTCATGGCGCACTGTCGATCTTCCACACGACTTCCAGTTTGAAGAGCCATGGGACAGCACCGCAACGGGTGGGCGTGGCTTCAAACAGCTCGGCACAGGATGGTACAGAAAGACATTCACGACTGACCCTTCTTGGCGTGGGCGCCGCATTGTCATCGACTTTGAGGGCATCATGCTGAACGGTGTCATTTACCTTAACGGGGAGAAAATAGGCGAGGACTACTACGGCTACCAGGGCATCGAGGTAGACATCACCAAAAAGCTGAAATGGGGCAAGAAGAATGTCATTGCGGTACACGCAAACACAGGCAACCGCCACAGTTCGCGATGGTACACAGGCGGAGGCATCAACCGAGATGTACACCTCATTCTGAAAGATTCCGTCGCAGTCGCTCGCAATGGACTCTACATCACCACGCCACGCATAACTAACAACTCTGCTGACATACGTGTGAAAGTGGAAGTGGATGGACCAAGAGAAGTGCGCAATGGGATAATCGTCAAAGCTATAATACGCGATCCGCAAAAAAATGTGGTGGCTGAGACAGAGACTACCATACCAGGATTGTCAAAGCTGAAAAACCTTGAAGTGACATTGCCTGTCGCCACAGTCAACAATCCTCAGCTATGGTCATGCGAAACACCTAGTCTCTACACCTGCGACGTAACACTGCTGAAAGACGGCAGGGTAATAGACAATGTTTCCGATGAGTTCGGCATACGAACGATAGAGTTCAATCCGCAGTTCGGTTTCAAACTCAATGGAAAGAAAGTGTTCCTCATGGGTGATGCCAATCATCACGATCTCGGTGCTGTGGGCGCAGAAGCATTTGAAACGGCCATTCGTCGGCAGTTCCAGCAACTCAAGCGCTTCGGATACAACTGTGTGCGCGCAACAACACACCCTTACAGCAAGTCGTTCCTACGCGAGGCCGACCGACAAGGTTTTCTCATCATCGATGAACTATACGACAAGTGGACGGAATACAACTACTGGTCGGGTAGCATCCCTTTCAGTGAGATATGGCCTTGGTCGGTCACAGAGTGGGTTAAGCGCGACCGCAACCACCCGTCAGTCATACTTTGGAGCTTAGGCAACGAATTACAGTTCCGCGAGGATCTGTGCGGTTACCCAACCAGCGACTGGGGTATCACCACCTATAAAATGCTCAAGGTAATGGTGAGCCGTTGGGACGACACACGCCCAACTACCGTTGCAATGTTTCCAGCACGCGCCAATGCCATCGACAAGCACGACAGCATCTACAACACCTACCATATAGCACCAGAGCTGGCGAAAATAACCGACGTAGCGAGCTTCAACTACTGTTATGACGCCTATGCAGATTATCTCAAGGACGCTCCTAACCTAATCATCTACCAAAGTGAAGCAAGCACACACGAACTGGCGGCAGCTTTCTTTGGCATGGACCGCAAACGTATGGTTGGACTAACCTACTGGGGAGCGATAGAATACTGGGGAGAGTCGAGCGGCTGGCCTAAGAAAGGATGGAACTACTCGTTCTTCAACCACACTCTTGAGCCTTACCCACAAGCATGGCTCATAAAATCTGCATTCCAACCCGACAGTGCCCTCGTGCGCATTGCCGTAGTTGATGAGCAGGGAGAGGAGTTGGAATGGAACGACGTGGTATCGGGACGCATGACAATGACATCACATTGGAACAGGCCCAAAGGCAGCGTTGTCAATCTCTTCACCTTCACCAACGACGATGAAGTGGAACTGCGCCTCAACGGGAAGAGTCTTGGACGACAGCGCAACGACACCACAGACATACGCAAGCGCAACATGATATACTGGAAGGACATCCCCTATGAGACTGGAACCCTGACAGCCGTGGCATACAAGAACGGCAAGGTGGTGGCACGGCACACCCTACAAACAACAGAGAAAGCGGTTGCACTCAAAGCCGTGGTGGAAAACAGAGACTGGAAAGGTGACGGCATGGATTTGCAATACATCCGTGTTTATGCTGTAGACAAGAAAGGACGGCACGTGCCTTATATTACCGACCAGGTGAAATTCTCTGTCGAGGGAGCTGCAAAGCTGAAAGCCATCGACAACGGAGACCACTACACCAACGAACTCTTTGACGTCAACCCCAAGCATATGCTCGACGGTTTCGTAATGGGGATACTGCGTGCAAACCGCACACCCGGCAAGGTAAAAGTAAGAATTACAAGTGACAACATGAAAAGTGTAACCCTAAATTTAGAAACAAGATGAGACGCATACAAATAACCTTTTTGTTCCTTTGCCTTTTAAACCTTCATGCCCTCGCTAGCAACAAACGTATTGACACGCTCTTCAACTTCGGATGGAAATATATATACGGAGATATTAAAGATGGTCAGAAGATTAACTACCCTGATAATGAATGGCGTACCATTGACCTTCCGCATGACTTTCAGTTTGAGCAACCGTGGGATAAGAAGAACATTGGAGGACGTGGTTTCAAACCGCTCGGCATTGGCTGGTACCGCAAGACATTCACCCCCGAAGCATCATGGCGTGGACGGCGCATAATACTCGATTTCGAAGGAATAGCCCTCAATGGTGAGATATGGCTCAACGGGAAGAAAATTGGCGATAACTATTATGGTTACCTGGGTTGCCAGTTTGACATAACCCAACAACTGTTGTGGAATAAGCCCAACACCATTGCTGTCCGCGCAAGTACCGGCACACGCAGCAGTTCGCGGTGGTATACGGGTGGAGGTATCTATCGTGATGTGCATCTCGTGGTGAAAGACAGTGCCGCCATAGCCCGACATGGAGTTTATGTCACCACGCCGAAAGTTACGGCGAATAGTGCCGAAGTGCAGGTCCAAGTGGAACTAGACTGTCCGAGGACATGGCGCAAGGATGTTACCATACACGCCAAGATTTTAGATCCCAACGGCAACATCGTGGGTGAAACGATGGCAAAAGCACCCACCCTATCCAAGCTAAAGCTACTCGAGGTGCCGCTACCCGGCATACACGTTACCAACCCAAAACTTTGGTCTTGCGACACTCCAAACCTATACACGGTACGTGTCACCATTATGCGCAACGGCAATGTCACCGATGAGACGACTGAAACATTCGGTATACGCACCATGGAGTTCTCCAAAGGAATAGGCTTTATGCTCAACGGAAAGAAACTATTTCTTAAAGGTATAGCCTGCCACCACGACCTTGGCATGGTTGGTGCGGCGGCATTCGAAACGAGCATACGCCGACAGTTCAAGATGCTCAAACAATTTGGCTACAACTGCATACGCACGGCGCACAATCCATACAGCGAAGCATTCCTGCGTGAAGCCGACCGACAGGGTTTTATCATCATCGACGAATTTACCGACAAATGGGCTGACAACAGCTACTGGGCAGGAAGTATCCCCTTCTGTAAGTATTGGCCAATGGGCATTCCTGAATGGATAAAGCGCGACCGCAACCACCCATCAGTGGCTATGTGGAGTTTGGGCAACGAATTACAGTTCCGCGAGGATCTGTGCGGTTACCCAACCAGCGACTGGGGAGTAACGACATACCGCATACTTGACATCATGGCGAAACGCTACGACAGCACCCATCCCACCACGGTCGCCATGTTCCCATCACGCGCCAATGGCATTGACAAGCACGACAGCATCTACAACACCTACCTCGTAGCACCAGAGCTGGCGAAAATAACCGACGTAGCGAGCTTCAACTATTGTTATGACGCCTATGCGGATTATCTCAAGGACGCTCCTAACCTCAACATATTCCAAAGTGAAGCAAGTACACACGAACTGGCGGCAGCTTTCTTTGGCATGGACCGCAAGCGTATGGTTGGACTCGCTTATTGGGGAGCGATAGAATACTGGGGAGAGTCGAGCGGTTGGCCTAAGAAAGGATGGAACTACTCGTTCTTCAACCACACTCTTGAGCCTTACCCACAAGCATGGCTCATAAAATCTGCATTCCAACCCGACAGTGCCCTCGTGCGCATTGCCGTAGTTGATGAGCAGGGAGAGGAGTTGGAATGGAACGACGTGGTATCGGGACGCATGACAATGACATCACATTGGAACAGGCCCAAAGGCAGCGTTGTCAATCTCTTCACCTTCACCAACGACGATGAAGTGGAACTGCGCCTCAACGGGAAGAGTCTTGGACGACAGCGCAACGACACCACAGACATACGCAAGCGCAACATGATATACTGGAAGGACATCCCCTATGAGACTGGAACCCTGACAGCCGTGGCATACAAGAACGGCAAGGTGGTGGCACGGCACACCCTACAAACAACAGAGAAAGCGGTTGCACTCAAAGCCGTGGTGGAAAACAGAGACTGGAAAGGTGACGGCATGGATTTGCAATACATCCGTGTTTATGCTGTAGACAAGAAAGGACGGCACGTGCCTTATATTACCGACCAGGTGAAATTCTCTGTCGAGGGAGCTGCAAAGCTGAAAGCCATCGACAACGGAGACCACTACACCAACGAACTCTTTGACGTCAACCCCAAGCATATGCTCGACGGTTTCGTAATGGGGATACTGCGTGCAAACCGCACACCCGGCAAGGTAAAAGTAAGAATTACAAGTGACAACATGAAAAGTGTAACCCTAAATTTAGAAACAAGATGAGACGCATACAAATAACCTTTTTGTTCCTTTGCCTTTTAAACCTTCATGCCCTCGCTAGCAACAAACGTATTGACACGCTCTTCAACTTCGGATGGAAATATATATACGGAGATATTAAAGATGGTCAGAAGATTAACTACCCTGATAATGAATGGCGTACCATTGACCTTCCGCATGACTTTCAGTTTGAGCAACCGTGGGATAAGAAGAACATTGGAGGACGTGGTTTCAAACCGCTCGGCATTGGCTGGTACCGCAAGACATTCACCCCCGAAGCATCATGGCGTGGACGGCGCATAATACTCGATTTCGAAGGAATAGCCCTCAATGGTGAGATATGGCTCAACGGGAAGAAAATTGGCGATAACTATTATGGTTACCTGGGTTGCCAGTTTGACATAACCCAACAACTGTTGTGGAATAAGCCCAACACCATTGCTGTCCGCGCAAGTACCGGCACACGCAGCAGTTCGCGGTGGTATACGGGTGGAGGTATCTATCGTGATGTGCATCTCGTGGTGAAAGACAGTGCCGCCATAGCCCGACATGGAGTTTATGTCACCACGCCGAAAGTTACGGCGAATAGTGCCGAAGTGCAGGTCCAAGTGGAACTAGACTGTCCGAGGACATGGCGCAAGGATGTTACCATACACGCCAAGATTTTAGATCCCAACGGCAACATCGTGGGTGAAACGATGGCAAAAGCACCCACCCTATCCAAGCTAAAGCTACTCGAGGTGCCGCTACCCGGCATACACGTTACCAACCCAAAACTTTGGTCTTGCGACACTCCAAACCTATACACGGTACGTGTCACCATTATGCGCAACGGCAATGTCACCGATGAGACGACTGAAACATTCGGTATACGCACCATGGAGTTCTCCAAAGGAATAGGCTTTATGCTCAACGGAAAGAAACTATTTCTTAAAGGTATAGCCTGCCACCACGACCTTGGCATGGTTGGTGCGGCGGCATTCGAAACGAGCATACGCCGACAGTTCAAGATGCTCAAACAATTTGGCTACAACTGCATACGCACGGCGCACAATCCATACAGCGAAGCATTCCTGCGTGAAGCCGACCGACAGGGTTTTATCATCATCGACGAATTTACCGACAAATGGGCTGACAACAGCTACTGGGCAGGAAGTATCCCCTTCTGTAAGTATTGGCCAATGGGCATTCCTGAATGGATAAAGCGCGACCGCAACCACCCATCAGTGGCTATGTGGAGTTTGGGCAACGAATTACAGTTCCGCGAGGATCTGTGCGGTTACCCAACCAGCGACTGGGGAGTAACGACATACCGCATACTTGACATCATGGCGAAACGCTACGACAGCACCCATCCCACCACGGTCGCCATGTTCCCATCACGCGCCAATGGCATTGACAAGCACGACAGCATCTACAACACCTACCTCGTAGCACCAGAGCTGGCGAAAATAACCGACGTAGCGAGCTTCAACTATTGTTATGACGCCTATGCGGATTATCTCAAGGACGCTCCTAACCTCAACATATTCCAAAGTGAAGCAAGTACACACGAACTGGCGGCAGCTTTCTTTGGCATGGACCGCAAGCGTATGGTTGGACTCGCTTATTGGGGAGCGATAGAATACTGGGGAGAGTCGAGCGGTTGGCCTAAGAAAGGATGGAACTACTCGTTCTTCAACCACACTCTTGAGCCTTACC
>CAVJZZ010000012.1:0-13649 GCA_963654295.1 Lachnospiraceae bacterium
TTAATGTTTTGAGCACCACTAAGTTACTAAAAATCAGCAATATGTACAACTTTTTATTTATGTTTATCAACTTAAATTAATTCCGCCAACGGGTATAGTCTTACTCTTGATATAAAGTTTAATAAATACGGCAGTAAAGTTACGATAATCCTACTACAAAACCAACAGAAGCCTTCCTCCTTTTACTTAGTTTAACCCTTATTTAATCAAATACAGCTTATATTTATATAAATCCAACCTTTATTTCTGCAAATAAAAGTTAGGCGATATAGTTTGAGCTTAACCTCTTCAGTTTTTTTATATGGTTGCGTTGGATTTTAGGGTTAGAGCCCCATAAGAAAAGTATCGTTTTTCATGGGTTATTTCATAGGAAAAGAGTATTTTTGCAATCATAACCCTTGGAAAGATATTCGGGGTGGAAAGTCCTTCCACCTTTATCACTTTCGAGCAGCAGGCGTAGCTCGACCATACTTCGTTCATCGATGCGATGATTCCCAGCACGCATGTGATGATAGAGCAGAAGTCATTGGGAAAAGGCGCAGCGCTATTCCGCCGTGCTACCCTACTCGGAGCGGCCACGGTGGATCGTGGAGTGCGTGGCTGAGCTGTTCAGGAGGTATGGGGAAATGGTGAACGATTAAAACAAGCAAGACATGGCAAACGACATCGAAAACATAGGAATGAGTGAACCGGTCACAAATTGCGACCGGTTACCAAATAAAGAGAGTGCAGTTGCCACTCCTATAGAAAGTAGAATCATGTCAATTCGTGGAAGTCAGGTTATGATAGACAGAGACTTGGCCCAACTCTACGGCGTGGAAACAAGAGCCTTGAACCAGGCGGTGAAACGCAATATCGACCGGTTCCCCGAAGACTTCCGCTTTCAACTGACAAAGGAAGAGTGTTCAAAGTCACAAATTGTGATTTTGAACGCAGGACGTGGGCAAAACATCAAGAAGTTGCCTTACGCCTTCACAGAGCAAGGGGTAGCCATGCTCAGCAGCGTGCTCCGTTCACCGACAGCCGTCGCAGTGAATATACAGATAATGAGGGCATTTGTCTCCATGCGACGTTTCGCAGCAAGCAACGCAGAGATATTCCAACGTCTCTCCACAATGGAGTATCACCAGCTGGAGATGCAGCAGCACCTACAGGAGACTGACAGGCGAATGGAGGAGGTGTTCCGCAGGCTGGACGAAGGAAAAGGCACGCCCAAGCAGGGCGTATTCTACGACGGTCAGGTATATGATGCCTATACTTTCGTGTCCGACTTGATAAAGAGCGCAAAGAGTCGCATCGTCCTCATAGACAACTATGTGGACGACACGGTGCTCACCTTGCTCGACAAACGGCAACCGAGCGTATTGGCCTGTATCTATACCCAGCAGATAAGTCGTCAGTTCCGCCTTGACCTCGACCGCCACAATGCGCAGTATGCACCAATAGAAGTAGAGACATTCCGCCTGTCGCACGACCGTTTCCTCTGTATCGATGACGACGTGTACCACATCGGCGCGTCCATCAAGGATCTGGGCAAGAAGTGGTTCGGCTTCTCCAAGATGGAGATTCTGTCACCATCAGAACTGATAGAGAGGATTAACCAAACGACCGCCTCGTGATATAAATAAGATTATATGAAGGAATTATTATTGGTTAGCATTGGCAGCTTCTTCGGAGGCGGATTGAGATATGGGGTGTCTAAGATGGTGCAGGCTTGCACCGTCATTGCCTTTCCATTCGGCACCATGACTGTGAACGTGTTGGGATGCTTCATCATCGGTTTCCTGTCGGGACTCAACTGGAACGGCAACGGACTGATGTCGCCCTCCACCAAACTCCTGCTCACCACAGGCTTCTGTGGTGGCTTCACCACTTTCTCCACGTTTATGAACGAGAGTTCCTCGCTCATAAAGGACGGGCAATACACCTATATGATGCTCTACCTCTTCGGCAGCCTCGCCCTCGGCCTCATCGCCGTATTGGCAGGGCAGCAGTTGGCAAAGATGGCAGGGTGAGGCATATCACCCTAACCCTGCCAAGTCTATCTTATAGTGAGTAGGAAGGGGCTGCGCTTTTTGGATGAACATCAGCATGTAGATGGGCAAGTAAGTTATCTTACCAACCTGCTTCACATTGTCATTGCACAAGACATACGCTTTGGGTATTTGATAAGTGGTAGAGTTCATCACATTGGAAAGAGCCTTGTGGCGCTCATAGTCCTTACCCAACTTCACCTCCAACGGAAGTACCGCCCCATTTTGTTCTATCACAAAATCAAGCTCACCCTGTCGCTTGTTGTTGTAATAATACAACTTGAAACCATGGGCACAGAGTTCCTGTGCCACGGCATTCTCATAGACAGAGCCAAAATTGATGGAAGGTTCATTGTTGAGAATCCTCATCTGTATGCCGTCCGCATACAGACTTGCCAGCAATCCGATGTCGCTCAAGAACAACTTAAACAAGTTGCGGGTACTCGAAAGGATTAATGGCACAGTAGGTTCCTCCACATTATACACAGGCAATGCAACCCCAGCATCCTTGAGCCACAGGAAACTGTTCTCATAACGCGAGAACTTGATGTTCTCATTCAGGTTCTTGAGGATAAACCGCTTGTTCTTGGCATCTAGCTCCGCAGGAATCCGGTCGAAGATCTCCTCAATATACAGTTTGTGGTTAGGGTCGTATTTGGCAATGTCTTGTTTGTAAAGGCGTATGATGGACTGTTGCTCCGCCAACACTTCCTGAAGGTTGTTGGTGGTCAGATACTTTTCCACGGCAGCAGGCATACCGCCCACAATGAGATACAAGCGGAACACCTCCATCATCTTCTCATGGATGAAGTCATCCACCGCTGTCGCTTCATCGAAGTTACTTCTCAGCACATCCAAGACATCCTGGTTGATACCCAATGCCAAGGCAAACTCTTCCAAGTCGAGAGGGTACATATCTTTCACCGCCATATATCCCACGGGGGCCGAGCGTAAGTTTTTCAGTTCCACGCCCAGCAGACTACCACTAAGTATATAACGATAGCTCCCCTCCTCCACCAAGAACTTGATGGCCGTCACTATCTCTGGACACTCCTGCACCTCGTCAAAGAAGATAAGTGTCTTTCCCTTGATGAGTTTCTGGGTAGTCAACGTGGAAAGGCGCAAGAGAATATCTTGGCTGTTCTTGGCCTGTGCGAAAACCTTCACCAAACTGGGATTGTCGATGAAGTTGATCTCTATGAAAGTCTCGAAGTGCGACTGCGCAAAGTGCCGGATAGAAAAAGTCTTTCCTATCTGACGAGCCCCTGTCAGCAGTAAAGCCTTATGGTCATTCACAAAGAAGTCGCCTAAGTATCTGTCTATCTTACGTTTAATCATATTCTTTCCGCTTTTCCAATACTAATCGAACCTACTTTGTCCGCTTTTCCATGGCAAATATACGCTATTTTGTCCGTTTTTCCAAGGTATTTTCCCTTTATTTTGTCCGCTTTTCCAAGATTTAACTATCATCAGGGAGGTAAGGGCAAGAAGAAAATCACCTTTTTGTAACACAAAATAAAGACAACAAGTATTGCCTTTATTTTGTATTGTCTACGATTTACACTAACTTTGCACTTTGCTATAATACAATACATATATGTACTATTACATTTTTGTCAACAAGGAACAGCAGGGACCCTATTCGCTGGAAGAACTGCGCACACGACATATCACCTCAGACACACTCGTATGGCGGGAGGGCATGGAACAATGGATGCCCGCCTGGCAGGTGGCAGACCTACGACAGCTTTTCGAGTCTGCACAGCCCACCCCACCGCCCATGCAACCCGAAAGTGCAGCACCGGCACAGCCATGCGCACCACAAGCACAGCCTGAGCAACAAAAACCTCAAGCCAAGCGCTCGGGATGCAGCAAGATCCTGCTCGGCGTGCTCGTGGTCATCGCCCTAGCTCTGTTTACCCTCGCCGCCACTTGTCCCTCCCGACAAGACCACCAGGAAGCCGTGAAGGCGGAAGTGAACAGGCTGCTTGAAAAAGCCACCGAGGGTAGCGACAACGATTTCTTCAGCGCCTTTGGCAAGATGTTTACTACTAGCATCACAAGCATGGCTGTCGACCAAATGCTCGACGTACACAACTACGTATTGTGGTCGGTCGGTGAAGTGCACTACGCCGGACACACCAAGAAGGTATCGTTCGGCATACTGAACCACGTGTTCACCTTCGACGCCGACGACCTGGAAAATGCGATGAAGGGAAGCACGAGCATCAAGGAGAGCGAAGAGAGCAGTGAAGAAACCGCTCCCCAGACAAGCGCAGGAGACTCATTCGACAACCAGGAAGAGGCAGACACCGCCACATCCGAATGAACATCATCACAACACTAACCCGCTACAAGGAAATGAAAAACAAGGATTTCGAATTACTCAACCATATCAACAGCCCACAAGACCTCAGAAAGCTGTCGGTCGACCAACTGCCACAGCTCTGTGAAGAACTGCGCCGTGACATCGTCGACGAATTGTCTGTAAACCCCGGACATCTGGCTTCAAGTCTTGGCGTGATAGAGATTACCGTAGCTCTACACTACGTGTTTGACACCCCAGACGACCGTCTTGTATGGGACGTAGGGCACCAAGCCTATGGCCACAAGATATTGACAGGGCGCCGCGACAAGTTCAGTACCAACCGCAAGTTGCACGGCATCCGTCCCTTCCCTTTCCCAGACGAAAGCGAATACGACACCTTCACCTGCGGTCACGCATCCAACTCGATCTCTGCGGCACTCGGCATGGCTGTGGCTGCCAAGAAGACAGGGCACGACAACCGCCACGTGGTAGCCATCATCGGCGACGGAGCCATGAGCGGCGGACTGGCTTTCGAAGGACTCAACAACGTGTCGCAGTCACCCAACGACCTGCTTATCATACTCAACGACAACAACATGAGCATTGACCGGGCGGTGGGCGGCATGGAACAATACCTGCTCAATCTCGACACCAACGAGACCTACAACAAGCTCCGCTTCCGCGCTTCACAATGGCTGCACGCCAAAGGACTGCTCAACGACAACAGAAAGAAAGGACTCCTCCGACTGAACAATGCCATCAAGTCTGCCCTCAGCCACCAGCAGAATGTGTTTGAAGGCATGAACATACGCTACTTCGGACCGTTCAACGGCAACGATGTGCGCGAGGTGGTACGCCTGCTCCGCCAGTTGAAGAACATGACGGGACCCAAGCTGCTGCACCTGCACACCGTGAAGGGAAAGGGATACAAGCCCGCCGAAGAGAGTGCCACCATCTGGCATGCACCGGGAAAGTTCGACCCTGCTACGGGAGAACGTATCGTGTGTCACCACGACGGTGAAGCACCCAGATACCAGGACGTGTTCGGACACACCCTGCTCGAACTGGCACAACAAAACCCGCGCATCGTCGGTGTGACGCCCGCTATGCCCACAGGATGCTCCATGAACATCATGATGAAAGCCATGCCCGACAGGGTGTTCGACGTGGGCATCGCCGAAGGTCATGCCATCACCTTCTCGGGCGGCATGGCGAAAGACGGACTGCAGCCATTCTGCAACATCTACAGTGCCTTCTCGCAACGTGCCTACGACAACATCATACACGACGCTGCCATACTCCGCCTGCCTGTTGTCATCTGTCTGGACAGAGCCGGACTGGTGGGAGAAGACGGAGCTACGCACCACGGAGCATTCGACATGGCATTCCTGCGTCCTATCCCCAACCTGACCATAGCCTCGCCCATGGACGAGCATGAGTTGCGCAAGCTGATGTATACGGCACAACTGCCCGACAAGGGCACGTTTGTGATCCGTTATCCGCGCGGCAATGGGGTATGCCCCGACTGGTGCTGTCCGCTCGAAGCTGTGGAAGTGGGCAAGGGCCGCAAGCTGCACGACGGAACAGACGTGGCAGTGCTGACCATCGGTCCCATCGGCAACGACGTGGAAAAGGTCATCCGCCAGTTGGAAAACGAATCATGCCCGCTCACCATCGCCCATTATGACATGCGCTTCCTCAAGCCCATCGACGAAGACTTACTTGACGAAGTGGCACACCGGTGCAAACGCATCGTCACCGTGGAAGACGGCGTGAAGAACGGCGGACTCGGCTCTGCCGTGCTCGAATGGATGAACGACCACGGCTACAACATCCCCGTAAGGCGCATCGGACTGCCCGACAACTTCGTAGAGCACGGCACCGTCGCCCAACTGCGCGAGATCGTCGGCATGGACAACGAAAGTATAACGAAAGCTATCACACAATGAAGATTATCATAGCCGGAGCCTATGCCATCGGCACCTATCTCGCCAAACTGCTGGCACGCAACAACCAGGATATCGTCCTGATGGATGAAGACGAAGACCGGCTGAGCAAGATCGGCAGCGAATGTGACCTGCTCACCCTCGAAGCATCGCCCACCAGCATCCTTGCCCTCCAACAGGCTGGCGTGCAGGACAGCGACCTGTTTATCGCTGTCACACCCGACCAAAGCCTCAACATGACATCATGCGTGCTCGCCAAGGGACTGGGCGCCAAGAAGACCGTGGCAAAGGTGGACAACTACGAATATATCGACGCCCAGTTGACCGACTTTTTCAAGGGCATCGGCATCAGCTCGCTCATCTATCCGGAAGACTTGGCTGCCAAGGACATCAACAACGGACTGAAGATGAGCTGGGTGCGCCAGCGCTGGGACGTGCACGACGGTGCGCTCGTGATGCTTGGCATCAAGTTGCGCGAATCGTGCGAGATTCTCAACCGACCGCTCAAAGACCTGTGCGGTCCGCAAGACCCCTACCATGTCGTGGCCATCAAACGCGGCATCGACACCATCATCCCCGGCGGTAACGACGAACTGAAGGTGTACGACATGGCGTACTTCATGACCACCAAGCAATACATACCCTACATCCGGAAGATTGTGGGAAAGGAACATTACGTCGACGTGAAAAACGTGATGGTGATGGGAGCCGGCGAGACGGCGCTGAGAGCTGTGCAGACCATGCCCGAATACATGAGCGTGAAAATCATCGAAAAGGACGAACACCGCTGCGAATACCTGAGCGACGTGATCAACGACAACCATGACGTCATGATCATCAACGGCGACGGACGCGACCTCGGACTGCTTCTCGAAGAAGGCATTCACAATACCCAAGCATTCGTGGCACTGACCGAGAATGCGGAAACCAACATTCTCGCCTGCCTCACCGCCAAGCGCATGGGCGTGAGAAAGACGGTTGCCATGGTGGAAAACCTGGACTACGTGAGCATGGCAGAGAGTCTGGACATCGGCACCATCATCAACAAGAAGGCAATTGCCGCCAGCTATATCTACCAGATGATGCTTGACGCCGACGTGAAGAACGTGAGGTTTCTGATGACTGCCAATGCGGATGTGGCGGAGTTTATCCCCAAAGAAGGATCGAAGGTGACCCAAAAGCCCGTGAAAGACCTCGGACTGCCCATCGGCATGACCATCGGTGGTCTGGTGCGTCACGGCAAGGGTATGCTCGTATCGGGAAATACGCAGATAGAACCAGGCGACTCCGTGACCGTGTTCTGCCACCACATCAACATGAAAAAGATAGAGAAATTCTTTATTTAAGCCGTCCTCATCATGTTCAACACCAAGATTATACAGAAAGTGATCGGCTCGTTGCTCGGCATCGAGGCATCTTTCATGTTTGTCTGTCTGCTCATCTCGCTGTTCTACCAGGAAGACGACACCCTGGCATTCGTGCTCTCCGTGGCAGCGACAGCCGTCGTGGCAACACTGATGCGCATATTGGGACGCCATGCGGAGAACACCTTGGGACGACGTGACGCCTACTTCGTGGTGACGCTCACGTGGACGCTGTTCTCCATCTTCGGCACGCTACCCTTCCTCATCAGCGGATATATCGACAATTTCACTGATGCCTTCTTCGAGATGATGTCGGGATTCACCACCACGGGAGCCACTGTTATCGACGATGTGGAACGTCTGCCCCATGCCCTGCTGTTCTGGCGCACGCTCTCGCAATGGATTGGTGGATTGGGAATCGTGTTCTTCACTATTGCCCTGCTACCTTCACTTGTGGGCGGTTCGGTAAGGATCTTCGCTGCCGAAGCCACAGGTCCCATCAAGACGAAGTTGCATCCGCGCTTGAGCACCAGCGCCAAGTCGATCTGGATGATCTATCTGCTCATCACCATCGCGTGTGTAGGCAGTCTTCTGCTGGCGGGCATGAATGTGTTTGACAGCCTCAACTACGCTATGACCACAGCTGCCACGGGCGGTTTTGCCACCCAGAATTCGAGTATCATGAAGCAACCCATTGCCATCGAATACATCATCACGTTCTTCTGTTTCGTGTCGGGCATCAACTTCACCCTGCTCTACACTTCGGTCTTCGGCAAGAAACTCAAGAACCTGCTCCACAATTCAGAGTGCCGGTTCTATATTCTCATCGTGATCGGATTCACGCTTTTCATCATGTATGAGTTGATGTCATACCGCGGTTACGATCTGGAGCATGCTTTCCGCAGTGGTCTTTTCCAGGTAGTGTCGTTCATCACCACCACCGGACTGTTCAACGACGATGCGGGCAAATGGCCGCACGTGACGTGGATCATCCTCGCCTTCTGCATGTTTATCGGAGCCTGTTCGGGTTCTACGAGCGGAGGCATCAAGTGCATCAGAGGCTTGATGCTGCTCAAAGGGGTGAGAAACGAGTTCAGGCAAATGCTCCACCCCAACGCGGTGTTGCCCTTGAAGATAGACGGGGTGAACGTGCCGCAGTCCAAGCGTGTCACGCTGTTGGCGTTTCTCACGGTCTATCTGATACTGTGCATCGTCTGCTCGTTTGCCATGACGGCAGCCGGCATCGACAGCACCAACGCCATCACCATCACGCTCAGTGCACTGGGCAATGTCGGACCTACACTCGGCTTGGAAATCGGTCCGACCATGTCGTGGAGCATACTGCCCGACTTTGCCAAATGGATCTGCGCCATCCTGATGCTCATGGGACGTTTGGAGATCTTCACCGTGCTCGTGATCTTCTCACCGACATTCTGGAAAAACGTATAAGGCTCTGTCTACGCAGGTTCCGTGCCGAACAGCCCTTCCAGGTCGTGAAGCAGCCGTTTGTAAGGTTCGCTTCGCTGGTAACCTGTGTTTTTCTTGAGCATCTGCGAGATGTCTGACAGGCTGTGGGTGTAGCACGACAGCTCGTTGTGCTTCTGCACATTGTGTGCCGCCTTGCGGTAGATCTCGCTCTCGCGCTCCCGGATGAGCATGTCACAGATGCGTTTCATCATCGGCACCACCACATTGTCGAACAGATGATGACCCTGTATATATAAATAGGTGGTCTGGGGCGTCACGCCCAGCGACTTGAGTTCTTCTTTCAGCGCAAGATAACTTTCCTTGGCGTTCGGGTGTGCACGCTGCAGTTGCTGCACCTTTCGCCCCACCTTCCTGCGCACGTTGGCAATGGCGGTCTCCGTATTCTGCCAGTTGAAGTTGCCCGTTTCTATCACGCGGTTGAAGTCGGTGATGGTAAATTCTCTATAGTGCGTGTTGCGATACACCCAGATATTCCACACGAACAACGGGAAGATGGCTTCGGAGTACTGGGTGAGATAGTCCACGAAGTCGAACACGGCATGGTCGTTGAGTGTCACCATCACGCAGACATTATGCAGTCCTGGAGCATAGCACTGGTAGTTTTCGATGGCATAGACATAGGTGTGAAACACATATTTGTTGTTGAGTATTTTTTGCGACACAGCGGTGGTGCCCTGCAGCAGATAGTCGTAGTCGGCATCCACACAGGCAATCATGTTGTCGCCCACACGTTCCTCCAGCAAGTTCATCAGCACTTGCTTCTTTCCTTTGGTCAGCGTCATGCGCGACGGGAGCATCACCTCAAAGTAGCGGTGCTCGTCTTCGAAGTCGCTCAACACCGACCGCCAGAAGAACACGTCGTCGTAGCTCTCCACATAGGCTACAATCTTCTGCCGTGCACGCTTCGATTTCAGCTTGTTTGCCGCCTCGAAATAGAGCGACGACAGGTTTTCGTTCAGTCGCTTGCTCATAGGCTAATCTCTCACGGTTATGTCGGTCACCTCGGTCACATGGTTCATCCAGCCGTTCATCACCACAGCCGGCGAATGGGTGGTGAGGATGATCTGCACGTTCTCGTTGAGCTCCATGATGAGGTCGATGAGTTGCTTCTGCCAGTCGACATGCAAGCTCACCTCCGGCTCGTCCATAAACAGCACATGGGGCATATTGTCTTCCACCAGCACGGTGAGCAGGATGGCAAGCATCTGCTTCTCGCCACTCGACAGTTGGTAGGGCACGAGTGTCTCTCCCATCTGCGAGAACTTGATTTCGTTCTCGCTCCGGATAATCTGCTTGCCGGTCTCACGGAACAGGCGGTCGATAATGTCCTGAAACTTCTTCTTGGGTTCGCTGATGCGCTGCGCCTTTTCTGCCGCATCCGCCCCACCCTCTTGCAAGACAGAGATGATGCGGTTGCCCACGTTCACCTGATAGTCGAGGTATTTGCGCTGCAGGTTGTAGAGTTGCCAGTCGAGCTCAGTGGCAAGGCTGAGGTCTACCTTCGAGACCACATCGGCATTGATGAGCGGCCGGTCGAACGACCGTATCACATCAAAGCGTATCCACGTGGCATCCTCGGGGAACACCTGCAGATGAACACCTTTGAGTTGGTGGCTGGCAAATTCGCCGCCTGCCACCAGTCCTTTCACCACCTTATTTAATATAGTACTCTTGCCCACGCCGTTGACGCCACTGAGGATGTTCACCTGCCGGTCCAGGTTCCACACGATGTGCTTGCGCCCGCTCCACAAAGAGTCGATCTCTATTTTCTGTATGTAGTCCGCGTATTTTTGCATAGTCATCAAGCTTTGGTTTCACTTGCAAATATAGAAGAAAAATCAGACAAGGCGAAAAGAAATGCCCTTTTTTCCTGCCTTATCGGCAAGCAATGGCGAAAAATCCGACATCTACCACGATTGTGGTAGTCAATATGCCCTATGTGTGCGATTGCGAGGCACCGGATTTCGCCGTAACTTTGCATCCGTAACAAGACAACAAATATAAAAACTAAAAATAGAAAGGAAAGCGTTATGAGTAACAAGAAACTTCATTTCGAGACATTGCAACTCCATGTAGGACAGGAACAGGCAGATCCGGCTACCGATGCCCGTGCCGTGCCCATCTATCAGACCACATCCTACGTGTTCCGCAACTCACAGCACGCTGCAGACCGTTTCGGTCTTCGTGATGCCGGCAACATCTACGGCAGACTGACCAACTCGACCCAAGGCGTGTTTGAAGACCGCGTGGCAGCCCTGGAAGGCGGTGTGGCAGGTCTCGCTGTGGCATCTGGCGCAGCAGCCGTGACCTACGCCCTGCAGAACATCTGCAAGGCAGGCGACCATATCGTGGCGGCTGACAACATGTATGGAGGTTCTTTCAATCTCATCACGCACACACTGCACGACCTCGGCATCACCAACACCATCGTCAACGTGAACGACCTCGATGCCCTGGAGAAAGCCATCCAGCCCAATACCAAGGTGGTCTATGCAGAGACCTTCGGCAACCCCAATTCCGACGTCACCGACCTGGAAGCAGTGGCAGCCGTGGCACACAAGCACGGCATCCCGTTCATCGTCGACAACACGTTCGGCACTCCCTATCTGATCCGTCCTATCGAGCACGGAGCTGACGTGGTGGTGCACTCTGCCACTAAATTCATCGGCGGTCATGGTTCAAGTCTCGGCGGCGTTATCGTAGACGGCGGAACATTCGATTGGAAAGCCTATGCCGACAAGTTCCCCACCCTCGCCCAGCCAGACCCCAGCTATCATGGCGCCATCTTTGCCGACGTGGCAGGCAAGGCAGCCTTCGTGACCCGCATCCGTGCGGTGATTCTTCGCGATACGGGTGCCACCATTTCTCCCTTCAACGCATGGATTCTGCTGCAGGGACTGGAGACCCTCTCACTCCGCGTGGAACGCCATGTGTACAACGCTCTGAAGGTGGTAGACTTCCTTGCCAACAACCCGAAAGTGGCAAAGGTGAACCATCCCTCGCTGCCCAACCATCCCGACCATGCCCTCTACGAGAAATACTATCCCAACGGCGGCGGCAGCATCTTCACATTTGAAATCAAAGGTGGCGAAGAAGAAGCCTGGCGCTTCATCGACTCGCTCCAGATATTCTCTCTGCTCGCCAATGTGGCTGACGTGAAGAGCCTCGTCATCCACCCCTACACCACCACCCACTCGCAGATGACGCCCGAGGAACTCGAACAGCAGCACATCACGCCTTCTACCATCCGTCTGAGCATCGGCACGGAGCATATCGACGACATCATCGACGACTTGCAGCAGGCGTTCGACAAGATCTAAAACGAAAGAAGGAGGAACAACATGAGCCAGATAGCCAAGAAACTGACAGACCTCATCGGACACACGCCCCTGCTTGAGTTGGGAAGCTTTTCCGCCCAGCATGGCGTGGAGACGCCCATCATCGCCAAGGTGGAGTATTTCAACCCGGGCGGAAGTGTCAAAGACCGCATCGCCCTCGCCATGATTGAGGATGCGGAAGCAAAGGGACTATTGAAGCCCGGCGCCACCATCATCGAGCCTACTAGCGGCAACACAGGCGTAGGACTGGCATTGGTAGCGGCGGTGAAGGGTTACAAACTGATCCTCACCATGCCGGAAACCATGAGTGTGGAACGCCGCAACCTGGTGAAAGCCTATGGAGCAGAGGTGAAACTGACCGACGGAAAGGCGGGCATGACTGGAGCCATCAAGGCTGCCGAAGCATTGCGCGACAGCATACCGGGGTCGGTGATCCTACAACAGTTCGAGAACGCTGCCAACCCCAAGCGTCACTACGACACCACAGGTGTGGAGATCTGGGAACAGACCGACGGCAACATCGACATCTTCGTGGCTGGCGTAGGCACGGGTGGTACCGTGTCGGGCATCGGCAAACGTCTGAAAGAGAACAATCCCAACGTGAAGATTGTGGCTGTAGAACCAGCCTCATCACCCGTGCTGAACGGTGGACAAAGCGGTCCGCACAAGATACAGGGCATCGGTGCAGGTTTTGTGCCGAAGACCTACGACCCTTCGGTCATCGACGAGGTGCTCGACATTGACAATGATGACGCCATCCGCACAGGCAGGGAACTGGCGAGTCAGGAAGGACTGCTGGTCGGCATCTCGGCAGGAGCAGCGGCTTACGGAGCCACACTGTTGGCAAAACGTCCCGAGAACAAGGGCAAGCGCATCGTCTGTCTGCTCCCCGACACCGGTGAGCGCTATCTGTCGACCGTGCTCTATGCCT
Organism: Lachnospiraceae bacterium; assembly: GCA_963654295.1. Lineage (GTDB taxonomy): Bacteria > Bacteroidota > Bacteroidia > Bacteroidales > Bacteroidaceae > Prevotella. The sequence continues at coordinate 13,409 of CAVJZZ010000012.1, forward strand.
TCGATGAATATCCGCTATAATCCGTGCGGCACGAAATGCCAGTACGAGAAGCAAGAAAACGCCATGAAAGGTAGACCGTATCTTCCTTTCATGGCGTTTTCTTGCATATAATGACTGCCGTTACTGTTATTTTCCGTATCTTTGCAGCCGAAACAAACAAACTATACAGCAATGAATTCCGCAGATCTCTTTCTTTGGGTACTCGACAATTTGAACTATTGGGTGGTCACCGTCTTTATGG
>CAVJZZ010000012.1:13659-51144 GCA_963654295.1 Lachnospiraceae bacterium
TCTTTATGGCGATCGAAAGTTCCTTCATCCCCTTCCCTTCCGAAGTGGTTGTCCCGCCTGCCGCATGGAAGGCAATGGACCCTGACAGCGGCATGAATTTCGTGCTCGTTGTCGTGTTCGCCACGCTCGGTGCCGACTTGGGAGCGCTGGTCAACTATTATCTCGCCAAGTGGTTGGGACGTCCCATCATCTACCGTTTCGCTGACAGCCGCATCGGGCACATGTGTCTCATCGACCGTGCATCCGTGGAAAAGGCAGAAGAGTTCTTTCGCAAGCATGGTTCTGCCTCCACCTTCTTCGGTCGTCTGGTTCCTGCCGTGCGCCAGCTCATCAGCATCCCTGCCGGTCTTTCGGGCATGCGCATCGACAAGTTCCTGCTCTTCACCACGTTGGGTGCTGCCATGTGGAACACCGTCTTGGCACTTATCGGATGGGGCATCTACAAATACACCGACTACAAGACCACGCAGGACGTCTATCAGCAGGCATTGAAATACAGCCACGAGATCGGCTACGTGCTGCTCGCCCTGGCAGTCATCGTCGTTGCCTTCCTTGCCTACAAGGGATTGAAGAAAAGCGCTGCGAAGTAATCGTGCGCCACTTTCCTTATATAATATAATAAGGTATAGTATAAAAACGCAAGTGGAGCCAGCGTTCACGACATGACGTGAGGGCTTGCTCCACTTGCGTTTAGTATATTGTTGTCTTTAGTTCTTGAACACCAGTCCGCTGGCATCGGCATCTATCGTGATGGGCTGTTCGCGGTTCACATCACCCGATAGGATCTTCTTCGACAGGTCGTTGAGCACCAGCCGCTGGATGGCCCGCTTCACTGGACGGGCACCAAACTCGGGATCGTAGCCTGCATCGGCAAGATACTGCACGGCGCTGTCTGTCACACGGAGCGTGAAGCCTTGCGGTTCGAGCATCTTCTTCACGACATTCATCTGCAGGGTCACCACCTGTGCAATCTCGTTCTTGGTGAGCGGCAGGAACATGATGGTCTCGTCGATACGGTTGAGAAACTCGGGACGGATGGTCTTCTTGAGCATCTCCATCACTTCCTCCTTCGTCTCGCTGACCACAGCATCGCGGTTGGAGGCATCGATCTTCTCAAACTCCTGCTGGATATACTGGCTGCCCAAGTTAGACGTCATGATGATAATGGTGTTCTTGAAGTTCACGGTGCGTCCCTTGTTGTCCGTCAGCCGTCCGTCGTCAAGCACCTGCAAGAGGATGTTGAACACGTCGGGATGTGCTTTCTCTATCTCATCGAACAGCACCACACTGTATGGTTTGCGGCGCACAGCCTCGGTGAGCTGGCCACCCTCATCATAGCCCACATAACCCGGAGGCGCTCCAATGAGGCGCGACACGCTGAACTTCTCCTGATATTCACTCATGTCGATACGGGTCATCATCGTCTCGTCGTTGAACAAGTAGTCTGCCAAAGCCTTGGCAAGTTCTGTCTTGCCCACGCCGGTAGTGCCAAGGAAGATGAAGGAAGCGATAGGTCGTTTCGGGTCTTGCAATCCGGCACGCGAACGGCGTACGGCATCGCTCACGGCAGTGATGGCTTCGTCCTGTCCGATGACACGCTTGTGGAGCTCGGCTTCCAGATGCAACAACTTCTCACGTTCGCTCTGCATCATCCTCGTCACGGGAATGCCCGTCCAGCGGCTCACCACCTCTGCGATATCGTCCGAGGTGACTTCCTCACGCACCATGGCTGCACCGCCTTGAGTACTCTTGAGTTGGTCCTGTATCTTCTTGATGTCGTCTTCCAGTGCCTTGAGTTTGCTGTAGCGTATCTCTGCCACACGCTCATAGTTGCCTTCACGTTCGGCACGCTCGGCTTCAAACTTCAGGTTCTCCATCTGCTGCTTGTCCTGCTGTATCTTGTCGACCAGTGCCTTCTCGCTCTCCCATTTACCGCGTGAACTTCTCTCCTGATCTCTCAGTTCGGCAATTTCCTTGTCGAGCTGTTCAATCTTGGGTTGGTCGTTCTCGCGTTTGATGGCTTCGCGTTCGATTTCGAGTTGCTTCAACTTGCGGCTGATCTCGTCAAGCCCTTCAGGCAGCGAGTCGCGCTCCATACGCAACTTGGCAGCAGCTTCATCCATCAAGTCGATTGCCTTGTCGGGCAAGAAGCAGTCGGAGATATACCTTTCAGAGAGTTTGACTGCAGCGATGCAGGCATCGTCCTGAATACGCACCTTATGGTGGTTCTCATAGCGCTCCTTCAGTCCACGGAGGATTGAGATGGCGCTCAGCTCGTCAGGTTCGTCTACCATGACGGTCTGGAAACGGCGCTCCAATGCCTTGTCTTTCTCGAAGTATTTCTGATACTCATTGAGGGTGGTGGCACCGATGGCTCTCAGTTCGCCTCGTGCCAAGGCTGGCTTCAGAATGTTGGCGGCATCCATGGCACCCTCGCCACCGCCGGCACCTACCAGGGTGTGGATCTCATCGATGAACAGAATGATGCGCCCGTCCGACTTGGTCACTTCCTTGATGACGCCCTTCAGGCGCTCCTCAAATTCGCCTTTATATTTGGCACCTGCTACCAGCGCACCCATATCGAGCGAATAGAGTTGCTTGTCTTTCAGGTTCTCCGGCACGTCGCCACGCACGATGCGTTCTGCCAGTCCTTCCACGATAGCCGTCTTTCCCACACCCGGTTCACCGATCAATATAGGGTTGTTCTTGGTGCGTCGGCTCAAGATCTGAAGCACGCGGCGTATCTCCTCGTCCCTGCCAATCACGGGGTCGAGCTTACCTTGCCGGGCTTGCTCCACCAGGTTCTTGGCATACTTCTCCAGACTCTGGTAGTTCTCGTCGCCACTCTGCGACTTCACGCTCTCGCCCTGGCGCAGTTCCTGCACCGCCTTGAGCATCTCGTTCTCGGTAGCACCGGTATCTTTGAGGATACGGCTCGCCGTAGAAGAGACCTGGAGCAAAGCCAACAGGATGGGTTCTACCGACACGAACTCATCGCCCATCTTCCGGGCTTGGTCCATGGCTTTCTGCAACACGCTGTTGGTGTCATTGCTGAGATAGGGCTGTCCGCCAGCCACCTTGGGCAGATGGGCAATCTCACTGTCTGCCAACTGTTCAATCTGCATGGCGTTCATGCCGAGCTTCTGGAACAGGTAGCCCGCCACATCCTTGGCTTTCACCATGATGCCCTTCAGCAGGTGCACGGGTTCTATGGCTTGTTGTCCACAGGTCTGAGCCGTGTTGATGGCTTCTTGCACCACCTCTTGTGCCTTGATTGTGAATTTGTCAAATGTCATATTGTGTTCTCCTTTCTTGTTTGTCTGTGATATCTATGTTTTGTTCGTTTCCGTTCCTGCTTCCATCCACTCAAATGATATGCCGCAAGACACCGGCAAGACAATTCGTCACATACGAGCGTCAATTTGTCACCGTGCACAACACCTTATTTATATGTACGCAATGCACTGCCCTACAGTGGGAATATGATGATAAACAAGCACAAAAGGTTATAAATCTTTTGCCAAGCGATAAAAAGTTTGTATTTTTGCCGTCAATTACATCATAACACTAATCAATATGAGTTTGAAAATCGTAGTACTTGCCAAGCAAGTACCAGACACAAGAAATGTGGGCAAGGACGCCATGACAGCCGAAGGCACTGTGAACCGTGCTGCCTTGCCGGCCATTTTTAATCCAGAAGACTTAAACGCACTTGAACAGGCTCTGCGACTCAAGGAGCAGAACCCCGGCTCAACGGTCGGTATACTCACCATGGGACCTCCACGCGCTGCAGAGATCATCCGCCAGGGCCTTTACCGTGGTGCTGATACGGGCTGGTTGCTCACCGACCGTCTCTTTGCAGGTGCCGACACCCTCGCCACCTCATATGCCCTTGCCACCGCCATCAAGAAGATAGGCAACGTGGATGTGGTCATCGGCGGACGTCAGGCCATCGACGGCGACACCGCACAAGTAGGACCGCAGGTAGCACAGAAGCTCGGTCTCTCTCAAGTGACCTATGCCGAGGAGATAGAGAAATGCGAGAACGGCAAGCTCACCATCCGCCGTCACATCGACGGAGGTGTGGAGACTGTGGAAGCACCCATGCCCGTGGTGGTGACCGTGAACGGAAGTGCGGCACCCTGCCGTCCGTGCAACGCCAAACTGGTGATGAAATACAAGCGTGCCACCGCTCCACTGGAGCGCAAGCCCGAAGACAAATACAATTATCTTTATGAGACGCGTCCATACCTCACCCTCAACCAATGGGCGGTGGCGGATGTTGACGGTGATCCGCAGCAATGCGGACTCTCCGGCTCACCCACAAAGGTAAAAGCCGTCAAGAACATCGTGTTCCAGGCCAAGGAGAGCAAGACGCTCACCGCCAGCGACAGTGATGTGGAAGGGGTGATAAAAGAATTGTTGGACGAAAAGATTATTGGTTAAAAAGATATGAACAACGTATTCGTATATTGCGAGATTGAAGGCACTACCGTTGCCGAAGTATCTCAAGAGTTGCTCACCAAAGGACGCAAACTCGCCAATCAGTTGGGCGTACAACTCAACGCCATCGTTGCCGGCACAGGCATCAAGGGCAAGGTGGAAGCCCAAATTCTGCCTTATGGAGTAGACAAGCTGTTCGTGTTCGACGGTGAAGGGCTCTTCCCTTACACCTCTGCACCACACACTGATATATTGGTCAACCTCTTCAAAGAGGAACAGCCGCAAATCTGTCTGATGGGCGCTACGGTCATCGGCCGCGACCTCGGTCCCCGTGTGTCTTCTTCTCTCACCAGCGGACTCACCGCCGACTGTACGCAGCTCGAAATCGGAGACTATGACGACAAGAAGAGCGGCAAGCACTATGAAGGCTTGCTCTATCAGATCCGTCCCGCATTCGGCGGCAACATCGTGGCTACCATCGTCAACCCCGACCACCGTCCACAGATGGCTACCGTGCGCAGCGGCGTGATGCAGAAGGCGCTCTATGACGGCAAGGCTGAAGAAGAAGTGGTCTATCCTGACGTGAACAAGTATGTGCCCGCCGAAGACTATGTGGTGAAGGTGCTCGACCGCCACGTAGAGGCAGCCAAGCACAACCTCAAGGGCGCGCCCATCGTGGTGGCTGGCGGCTATGGCGTGGGCAGCAAGGAAGGTTTCGACCAGTTGTTCCAGCTTGCCAAGGAATTGCATGGTGAGGTAGGTGCTTCCCGTGCTGCTGTGGATGCAGGATGGGTAGACCACGACCGCCAGATCGGTCAGACGGGTGTCACGGTTCACCCGAAGGTATACATTGCCTGCGGCATCTCCGGACAGATCCAGCACATCGCCGGCATGCAAGACTCGGGCATCATCATCTCCATCAACAACGACCCCGAGGCTCCGATCAACAAGATTGCCGACTACGTCATCACAGGATCGGTGGAAGAAGTGGTGCCGAAGCTCATCAAATATTACAAACAGAACTCAAAGTAAAGACAACATGGCAAACTATTATAGCGATCATCCAGAGTTTGATTTCTATCTGAACCATCCCGAGATGAAACGGGTGGTGGAACTCAAGGAACGTAACTTCGCAGACAAAGATCAGTATGAGGATGCACCCGTCGACTTCGACGATGCCATCGAGAACTATAAGCGTGTGCTCGACATCACGGGCGACATCGCTGCCAACATCATTGAGCCTAACTCCGAGGAGGTAGACCTTGAGGGTCCTCACCTCGTAGACGGACGCATGCACTATGCTGCCAAGACCTACGACAACATCGACGCCACACGCAAGGCAGGTCTTTGGGGCATCTCCATGCCTCGCCGCTACGGTGGCTTGAACATGCCCATCACGCCCTACTCCATGGCTTCCGAGATTGTGTCGCAGGCAGACGCCGGTTTCCAGAACATCTGGTCGCTGCAAGACTGCATCGAGACGCTGTATGAATTCGGCGACGAGGAGCAGCGCAAGAAGTATATCCCCCGTGTATGTGCGGGTGAGACCATGAGTATGGACCTCACCGAGCCGGATGCAGGTTCCGACCTGCAGCGCGTGATGCTCAAGGCCACCTACAGTGAGAAAGACCAGTGCTGGTATCTGAACGGCGTGAAGCGCTTCATCACCAACGGTGATTCCGATATCCACTTGGTATTGGCGCGGTCTGAGGAAGGCACACACGACGGCCGTGGTCTTTCGATGTTCATCTACGACAAGCAGAGCGGTGGTGTCACCGTGCGCCATATCGAGCACAAACTGGGCATCCATGGTTCACCTACCTGCGAGTTGGTATACAAGAACGCCAAGGCTGAGCTTTGCGGCAACACCCGCCTGGGCTTGATCAAATATGTGATGGCACTGATGAACGGTGCGCGTCTCGGCATTGCCGCCCAGTCTGTGGGTGTCAGCCAGGCTGCCTACAACGAGGGCTTGTCTTATGCCAAGGAGCGCAAGCAGTTTGACACGGCCATCGCCAAATTCCCTGCTGTCTACGACATGCTCTCACGCATGAAGGCAAAGCTCGACGCCGGTCGTTCCATCCTCTACCAGACAGCACGCTTCGTAGACATCTACAAAGCCCTCGACGACATCGCCCGCGAGCGCAAGCTCACTGCCGAAGAACGTCAGGAGCAGAAGAAATACAGCCGTTTGGCAGATGCCTTCACCCCGCTTGCCAAGGGTATGAACTCGGAATATGCCAACCAGAACACCTACGATGCCATCCAGATTCATGGCGGTTCGGGTTTCATCATGGAATACAAGAGCCAGCGCCTCTATCGCGACGCACGCATCTTCTCCATCTATGAGGGCACCACACAGCTTCAGGTGGTGGCAGCCATCCGCTACATCATCAACGGCACCTATCTCGGCATCATCAAGGAGATGCTCGGCCGTGAGGTGAGCGACAGTCTGAAGGCTCTGAAGACTCGCATCGAAAAGATGGTAGAGAAGTATGAGGAGGTGCTCGAAGGCGTGAAGGCTGAAGGCAACCAGGAGAAGCAGGACTTTGTGGCACGTCGTCTCTACGAGATGACTGCCGACATCATCATGGCGCTGCTCATCGTGGAAGATGCCACACGTGCACCCGAACTGTTCGAGAAGAGTGCCCATGTCTATGTGCGCATGGTCGATGCGGAAGTGGCAGGACACTACGACTTCATCAAGAACTTCAACGCCGACGATCTGGCTTACTACCGCCAGTTGGAGGCTGAAGCCAACCAGGAATAACATTTATATTCAAGAAATAACTTGCGTAAGTTTGTGCATCGTTAGTCACAAACTTGCGCAACTTATTTTCCATTGGGGGGGGTAACTTATATTTACAACAATGATAATGAAAACAACATTCAAAACCCGCCCTTTCCAACATTACAGGATAACACTGCTGGCCTTGCTGCTGGCACTACTGGCCTTGCCCACGAGTCTGTGGGCAGACAATCAAGCCTATGCTCGACTGGACAACGACAGCACGACGCTGACCTTCCGCTACGGAGACGACAAGAAGGACACCGACTACGACATCAACGACTACGTCAAAAATGAACATGGCTTTATCATGCCAGTATGGTGCCAAGACGAAAGTGTGGTATACCGCATTAACAAGGTAGTCTTCGACGCAAGCTTTGCTGACGCTCGCCCCACCAATTGTTCGTGTTGGTTCTTAGGCATGGTTTATTTGACTGGCATTGAGGGCATGGAAAACCTCAATACGTCAGAAGTAACCAACATGAGCGGTATGTTTTATTACTGTGTAAGTTTGACACAGCTAGATCTCTCACATTTCGACACGTCTAAAGTCACCGACATGTCTGGAATGTTTTCAGAGTGTTCCAGTTTGACACAGCTAGACCTCTCAAACTTCAATACCGAGAACGTTACCAATATGGCAAGTATGTTTAGTTCATGTAAAGAACTTACAAAACTCAACTTCTCCACGTTCAACACATCCAAAGCGCTGAACATGCAGTACATGTTCAGCGCTTGTACAGAACTGGCAGCGCTCGATTTGTCGAACTTCAATACGTCTGAAGTAACCAATATGGATGGTATGTTCAATAGTTGCTGCGAGCTCACTACGCTTGACCTATCAAGCTTTAATACCTCTAAAGTCACCAGTATGTATTACATGTTCGGTTCTTGCACACAGCTCACAGCCCTCAATATCTCCTCATTCAACACCTCACAGGTGACTAGCATGGAGTGTATGTTCTACTATTGCTACGATTTGAAAACGCTCGACCTCTCAAAGTTCAATACCGAGAACGTCACCAATATGTATCGTATGTTTTCTGATTGCCATAGCCTTACAAAGCTTGATGTATCGAGTTTCAACACCGCAAATGTCACCAACATGTGGTTACTTTTCTACAACTGCAAAAGTCTGCCAGAACTAGACCTGTACAGCTTTGACACTAGCGCAGCGACTAACTGTAAAAATATGTTCGGCAACAACTTCTTGCTTAATAAGATCTATGTGAGCGACAAATTCAAGATAACAGGGTCAAGCACCGACATGTTCAGCGGTTGCACCTCGCTGACAGGCTATGATACAAGTAAGATGGGCAGTTCTATGGCTAACTACACCACAGGATATCTGTTGAAGAAGTTCGGTAGCAATGGTGACGAAATATTCAGTGGCAAGAGCGCTACGCTTACCATAGACGACCTGCAGATTTCCGACGACAAGGCTTTTGTGCTCTACGAAGACTGCAAGGCTACTGCGGCTTCCTATAGCCGAGAGATGTCCTCTACATGGGGAACGCTCTGTTTGCCGTTTGACATTGATGCGACAGCAGATGGAAACACCTGCAAGTTCTATACCCTCCAAAATGTGGGCAACGACTATGTGGCACTCCAGCAGATTGAGGAAGGAACCATCAATGCAGGAACACCTGTGGTGATCTGCAAGAATAATGATAGCCAGACTTCTGTTGAAATCAAGGCTACGGATGCCGAGGTGGTGACCAAACCAGTGGAGGCGACCACAAGCGACCGACTCGTAGGAACCTTCGGCACAGAGATACTGAAGGACAACGGCGGCTACTTCATTGCCAAGAACAAGTTCTTCAGTGTAGCAGACTACAGCGACAAAGGTGTGAAGGTAAATCCCTTCCGCGCCTATATCATGTGCAGCAATACCAGTGCACCGGCACTGCGCATTGACCTCAATGACGACGCCACAGGCATAGACGCTGCCAAGGCAATAGACACCCTCAACGACGCCACCGCCGAATACTACGACATCAACGGCCGTCGCACCACCGGCGTGCAGAAAGGCTTGAACATCGTGCGCCTCAGCAACGGCAAGACCATGAAAGTATTTGTAAAGTAATCCATAACACCCAAAAGACAATGAAAAAGAAGACATACATCACTCCACAGACCGACACCGTCTGCATAGAGAACGAAGGCATCATCTGCGCCTCCCTTACTCTTGAAAGAGGCGGCACTGACGATCAGCAAAACCAGCCTGATCGAGACGCTGACGACTACTGGTTAGCAGAATAATAAGTAATCAACAAGTGAGAAGTCCTGAGCACGCCCAAGCTGCCCAGGACTTTTTCTATACATTCAGTGACATATCCGACCCGATTATTGCGCAATATAGTTATTATTCGTAACTTTGCATTCCAAACATAAAAACACACGAGATGAAATCAGACATTGAGATTGCACGTAGTATAAAACTCACTGAGATCAAAGACGTTGCAAGTCAATACGACATTCCTGTCGACGAGCTTGAAAACTATGGACGATATATAGCCAAAGTGCCCGTCAAGCTCATCAACGAAGAAAAAGTAAAGAACAGTAACCTTATCCTGGTTACTGCCATCACGCCGACCAAAGCCGGCAATGGCAAGACCACCGTTTCGGTGGGACTGGCATTGGGGTTGAACCGCATCGGCAAGAAGGCAGTCTGCGCCTTGCGCGAGCCTTCGCTCGGTCCGTGCTTCGGCATGAAGGGCGGCGCTGCAGGCGGAGGCTATGCTCAGGTGCTGCCCATGGACAAGATCAACCTCCACTTCACGGGCGACTTCCACGCCATCACCTCGGCGCACAACATGATTACCGCCCTGCTCGACAACTATCTGTATCAGAACCGCGACAAAGGGTTCGCACTGAAAGAAGTGCTTTGGAACCGTGTGCTCGACGTGAACGACCGCGGCTTGCGCTACATTGTCACCGGACTGGGAGCCAAGAGCAACGGCATCACACGCGAGTCGGCATTCGACATCACGCCAGCCTCCGAGATCATGGCCATACTCTGTCTTGCCACCGATGAGGACGACTTGCGCCGCCGCATCGAAAACATCCTGCTCGGCTACACCCTCGACAACAAGCCCTTCACCGTGAAAGACCTCGGCGTGGCAGGTGCCATCACCGTGCTGCTGAGAGATGCCCTCTCGCCCAACCTTGTGCAGACCACCGAACATACAGCCGCATTTGTGCACGGCGGTCCCTTTGCCAACATCGCCCACGGCTGCAACTCCATCCTCGCCACCAAGATGGCCATGACCTTCGGAGAATATGTCATCACGGAAGCAGGTTTCGGCGCTGACCTCGGTGCAGAGAAGTTCTTCGACGTGAAATGCCGCAAGGCAGGTCTCTGCCCCAAGCTGACTGTTCTCGTCGCCACCACGCAAGCCCTGAAGATGCATGGCGGCGTGGACGTGGAGAAAATCAAGGAACCCAACCACGACGGCTTGGTCAAGGGACTGGAGAACCTCGACAAGCATATCGCCAACATGCAGTCGTTCGGTCAGACCGTGGTCGTGGCTTTCAACCGCTATGCCACCGACACCGACGAAGAGATCGACCTTGTGCGCCAGCACTGTGCAGAACTGGGCGTAGGCTTTGCCGTGAACAACGCCTTCTGTGAAGGAGGCAAGGGTGCTGAAGAGTTGGCACAACTGGTGGTAGACACCATCAACACCAAACCGTCTGCCCCACTCCACCTCGTCTACGACGACAACGACAGCGTAGAGGACAAGGTGATGAAGGTGGCAACACAGATTTACGGTGCCGCCAGCGTGAGTTATGCTCCTGCTGCCAAGAAGAAGTTGCAGGCTATCAAGGACTTGGGCTACGACCGCTTCCCGGTCTGCATTGCCAAGACGCAGTATTCGTTCTCTACCGACGCCAAGCTCTATGGTGTGGCAAAAGGTTTTGACGTGCACGTGCGCGACATCGTGATCAACGCCGGTGCCGAAATGCTCGTCATCGTGGCAGGCGACATCATGCGCATGCCCGGATTGCCCAAGTCGCCACAAGCCCTGCGCATCGATATCGTAAACGGCGAAATAGAAGGCTTGTCATAAGATATCAAGCTCACAACGTAGTAGGTGCGGCGTCCCCGCCGCATCCCCTAAGCTTGTCGAAGGATCATAGCTTATGCGTTTCAAGAGCCTTGGGTCGACGCGGGGACGCGTCGACTACTACTTTTTCGCGAATAGAAGATATACAGGCACGTTTTATGCTTGTTAGCCCATTGGGCTGCAAACGTAAAACGTGCCTTCTTTTATGCCGGGGGGCAAGTTTTAACACGCCCGACGATACAACTTCATGATATTTTTCATAACTTTGCCACATAACAATCAATTTTTACAAACCACTAAACCAAACAAAAGCTATGAAAAGATTTGCATTTAAGATGCATCTGAAAAAGGGCTGCGAAAAGGAATACGCCAGACGCCACGCAGCCATCTGGCCCGAACTGAAACAGATGATCAAGGATCAGGGCGTGAGCGACTACAGCATCTTCTGGGACAAAGACACCAACATACTCTTTGCCGTGCAGAAGTGCAGCCTGGACACCAACAGTCAGGACACCACCGACGTGGACCCGATTACCCAGAAATGGTGGGACTCAATGATCGACATCATGGAGGTGAACCCCGACCATTCGCCCGTAACCATCCCGCTGGAAGAAGTCTTCCACATGGACTGAAACATCCCCCGACATACCACTTGAGAAGAACAGGCATGAGCACATTCCCCATGCCTGTTCTTCTCGTTTTCAACCGCTCCTAACTATCTGGAAAAAGACAGCTAATCTCATGCCCAGTACCAGTTAAGTATCACTGCAGTAACAGTTAGGTGAAACTCCAGTACCAGTTAACCTAAACTGCAGTTTCACTTAACTGGTACTGAAAGCGGTACTGATAGCATTGGGGAACGAAGCTATATTCTACCGCGAAAACAGTTATACAACAAAGAAAAAGCCCCGAAGGAAACAATAAAACACACCGGGAGTGCGTTATTAAAGATGTATATATACATTATTAATAAGAAAATACCGACATGATTGAATATATCAGGGGAGAAGTGGCAGAACTCACTCCTGCCCTCGCTGTCATAGAAGCCGCCGGTGTGGGCTATGCACTCAACATCTCATTGAACACCTATACCGCCCTGCAAGGCAAGAAAGAAGCAAAACTTTATGTACACGAAGTGCTCGTCACGGGCGGGCGCGACGACTCCTACACGCTGTTCGGCTTTGCCACCCGCCAAGAGCGGGAACTCTACCGCCTATTGGTATCCGTGTCGGGCGTGGGAGGAAACACGGCACGCATGATTCTCTCGTCCGTTTCGCCCCGTGAACTCTGCGATATCATCGCCTCGGGCAACGACAAGATGCTCAAGACCGTGAAAGGCATCGGACTGAAAACGGCACAGCGCATCATCGTAGACCTGAAAGACAAGATTGTGACCAGCGGTGTGGCACAGGAGTTGCCTGCCTCGGGCGGACAACAGACAATGGTGAACAACGACGTGAAAGACGAGGCAGTGTCGGCGCTGACCATGCTCGGTTTTGCCCCAGCCCCCTCACAGAAGGTGGTGGTCGCCATTCTGCAAGACAATCCCGACATGCCCGTGGAACAGGTGGTGAAGCTCGCCCTCAAGCAAATCAAATGAGAAACAGACTCAAACACATATTCACGCTCATCATTGCTGTCAACATCATTTCGGTGCTGGCCGCCCTTGCCGTGCCCTTCAGTTCGCTCTCGGGTTTACGGCAAGACGACAAGACCCGCCCCCAGAAGACCGCAACGGGCAAGCCTGCCACGGACAACGACAAAGCGGCAAAGGGCAACGGCAAGCCCGTCAAGCCCCTGCCCGAGGTGGAAATAGAGGAAGACACCATCCCCGACTCCCTTCTGCATCCCCGCTGGCCCATACAACGCACCGTGCCGGTTACAGATGATGACCTCGACCGCCACCCTGCCGACCTCCTGATGCCGGACAACCTAAAGCAGGACGTGATCTACAACGACACCATCAACCGCTATATCATCGGTTCGAAGATAGGCGGACTGTATATCAACACCCCCGTGATGATGTCGCCGGAGGAATACGGCAAGTGGAGCGAGAAGCACCTGTTCAACAGCTATTTCCGTTCGAAGAACGCGGAGATTGCGAAGAACAAGGGCAAGGAGAAGTTCGACTTCTCCGACATGCACTTCGACCTCGGTCCGGCGGAGAAGATATTCGGTCCTGGCGGCGTGCGCATCAAGACGCAGGGAACAGCCGAGCTGAAGTTCGGCGCCACCCTGAAGAGCACCGACAACCCGTCGCTGCCTATCCGCAACCGCAAGACCACCTCGATGGACTTCGACGAGAAGATAAACCTCAGCGTGAACGGCAAGGTGGGCGACAAGGTGAACCTCAACCTGAACTACAATACCGATGCGACCTTCGACTTCGACGCACAAAACATGAAGTTGAAGTATGAAGGCAAGGAAGACGAGATCATCAAGCTCGTCGAGGCGGGCAACGTGTCGTTCCCGTCGAACAACTCACTGGTGCGCGGAGCCAGTTCGCTCTTCGGTATCCGCACAGACATGCAGTTCGGCAAACTGAAACTGCAGACCGTGCTGTCGCAAAAGAAAAGCTCGTCGAAAAGCGTCAGTTCCAAGGGCGGCGTACAGCTGACTCCTTTCGAGCTCAACGCTGCCGACTACGAGGAGAACCGCCACTTCTTCCTCGCCGGCTACTTCCATGACAAGTATGACGCGTCGATGAAGACGCTGCCCAACCTTACCACCGGTGTCACCATCAACCGCATCGAGATATGGGTGACCAACAAGACGGGCAACACGCAGAACACGCGCAACATCATCGCTCTGACCGACCTCGGCGAGAACCAAAAGGTGTCGAACTCCATCTGGGGCACGACCGGACTGCCCGTGCCTGCCAACAGCGCCAACGGCGAATATCAGGCAATGGTGAACCAGTATGCGGCAGCCCGCGACATCGACCAGAGTTCGTCGGTGCTCGATGCCATCGGCGATTTTACGGGAGGCGTAGACTACGAGAAGCTGGAAAGCGCCCGCCTGCTCAGTTCGAGCGAATACACCCTCAACACGTCGCTCGGCTACGTGTCGCTGAAGACCAGTCTGCAAACCGACCAGGTGGTGGCTGTCGCCTACGAATACACCTACGGCGGCGTGACCTATCAGGTGGGTGAGTTCGCCTCCGACATCTCCGACGTGAACCAGGCACTCTTCGTCAAGGCGCTGAAGAACACCAGCAACAACCCACGGCAGGGCAACTGGAAGTTGATGATGAAAAACGTGTACAGCCTCGGTTCCACCATCGAGAAAGACAAGTTCCGCCTCGACGTGAAATACCAAAGCGACTCTACCGGCGTCTACCTGTCATACATCCCCGAAGCACAGGTGAAAGACCAGACGCTCATCAAGTTGCTCGGCGCCGACCGCCTGGACAATAACAACAAGGCACACTCCAACGGCTATTTCGACTATGTGGAAGGCTACACCGTGAGCAACGGCCGCGTGTTTCTGCCCGAAGCCGAGCCTTTCGGCAGCTATCTGCACGACTACCTGACGAGTCATGGCGTGAGCGAAACCGTCGCCTCGAAATATACCTTCACCGAATTGTATGACTCCACCAAGACCGTGGCTAAACAGATTGCCGAGAAGAACAAGTATCAGCTGGTGGGACAGTTTCGCGGCACGAGCGCCAACGTCATCTCGCTCGGCGCTTACAACGTGCCGCAAGGATCGGTGGTGGTGACTGCCGGCGGCGTGACCCTCACCGAAGGGTCGGACTATAGCGTAGACTACTCTGCCGGCGAGGTGACCATCCTCAACCAAAGCATCATCGATGCAGGCACCCAAGTGAACGTCTCGCTGGAGAGCCAGACTGACTATGCACAGAGCCGAAAGACCATGTTCGGCTTGAACTGGGAATACGACTTCTCCAAGAACTTCCAACTGTCGGGAACCCTGCAGCACTTGTCGGAGCAGGCGTTGGTCAACAAGGTGTCGATGGGATCAGAACCGCTCAACAACACCCTGTGGGGTTTGGGCATCAACTGGAAGAGGGAGAGCCAGTGGCTCACCAATGCACTCGACAAGTTGCCGTTCCTTCACCTCACCGCCCCATCGAACATACAGTTCAACGCAGAGTTTGCACAACTCATCGCCGGGCAGAATCACGGCACGCAGGACAACGCCTCCTATCTCGATGACTTCGAAAACACGAAGAGCACCATCGACGTCAGCTCGCCCAAGTCGTGGATCCTCTCGTCGGTGCCCAGCATGTTTTCCGAACATTCGGACAAGACCACCCTGCGCTCGGGATACAACCGCGCACAGCTGGCATGGTACAACATCGACCCGCTCTTCACGCGCCGCTCGTCGTCGCTCACCCCGGCACATATCAAAAGCGATCTCGACCAGCTCTCCAACTACTATGTGCGCGAGGTCTATGCCAACGAACTGTTCCCCAACCGCGACCTGAGCTACAGCGGTTCACAGTCGATGATTACCGTGCTCAACCTCGCCTACTATCCCGACGAGCGCGGTCCCTATAACTTCAACCCCGACCTCACCTACGAAGGCAAACTCAACAACCCCACCCAGCACTGGGGCGGCATGATGCGCAAGCTCGACACCAATGACTTCGAGACTGCCAACATCGAGTATGTGGAGTTTTGGTTGCTCGACCCCTTCATCTATACCAACGAGCAGGACGACGCCAACGAATATGGCGGCGACTTCTACATCAACCTCGGAGAGGTGAGCGAAGACGTGCTCCACGACGGCAAGAAATTCTACGAGAGCGGCATGCCCGTCGACGGATCGGAAAGCTACACCACCACCCAGTGGGGCAAGGTGCCCACCCAGGCCACGGTGACCTATGCCTTCGCCAACACCGACGGAGCCAGGGAGAAACAGGATGTGGGCTACAACGGACTCACCGACGAAGAGGAACGCACGTTCGGATCCTATCAGGACTTCCTCACACAGATCGAGGGGAAGGTGAAACCCAGCGTGCGCGACTCCATCATGGCAGACCCCGCCAACGACGACTACCACTATTTCCGCGGATCAGATTGGGACCAGATAGAGGCGCCCATACTCACGCGCTACAAGCGCATCAACAATCCGCAAGGCAACTCGCCCGACAACAAGTCGCGCACGGAAAGCTACGACACGTCGTACAAGACCACACCCGACGTGGAAGACATCAACCAGGACTACACACTCAACGAATACGAGCGCTACTATCAATACCGCATCTCCATCCGACCGGAAGACCTCGTGGTGGGTTCCAACTATATCGTGGACAAGCGCGTGACGTATCCCTCGCTGCGCAACGGCAAGCAGTCGAAGGCTGCCACATGGTATCAGTTCCGCATCCCCCTCGACCAATACGAGCAGCGGGTAGGCGGCATCAGCGACTTCTCGTCGATACGCTTCATGCGTATGTTCCTCACGGGATTCAAGAAACCCATCGTGATGCGCTTTGCCAACCTCGACCTGGTGCGCGGTGAATGGCGTGTGTATGAGCAGGACCTCACTCCGTCGAGCGCCCATTCAGGCAAACTCGCCGTGAGTGCCGTGAGTCTGGAGGAGAACAGCGACAAGACACCCGTCAACTATGTGATGCCCCCGGGCATCAAACGCGAGCAAGACCCCACGCAGTCGCAAATCGTGGAGCAGAACGAGCAGGCGTTGCAGATGAACGTGACCACGCTCGGCTCGGGCGAGTCGAAAGCTGTCTACAAGAACACCACACTCGACCTGCGCCAGTATCGCCGTCTGCAGCTGTTCGCCCACGCCAATGCTCCAGAGCAGAACACCACCGACCTGACCGACAGTCAGCTGGCACTCTTCGTGCGTCTCGGTTCCGACTACAAGAACAACTACTATGAATATGAAATTCCGCTGAAGCTGACCGCCCCGGGCACCTACGACCGCTACTCGACGACAGATGTCCATGCGGTATGGCCCGACGAGAATATGCTCAACATCCCACTCAGCGTGTTTACAGCCCTGAAGAAGGAGCGCAACAAAGCCAAGGCAGAAGGCACCGCCTCGTTCACACGGGAGTATTCCGCC
Organism: Lachnospiraceae bacterium; assembly: GCA_963654295.1. GTDB lineage: Bacteria > Bacteroidota > Bacteroidia > Bacteroidales > Bacteroidaceae > Prevotella. Next base: position 31,015 of record CAVJZZ010000012.1, read on the forward strand.
TACGACAGCGACAACCCGAAGAACAAGGTTTCCATCATGGGCAACCCGACCCTCGGTGAAGTAAAGACCGTTATCATTGGCGTGCGCAACCTGGCATCGTCGCCCAAGACAGGTGAGGTATGGGTGAACGAGTTGCGACTGAAAGACTATGAGAACAGTGGCGGTTGGGCGGCACAGGGAAACCTGAACATGCAGCTCTCCGACCTCGGCACCGTGGCGGTAAGCGGCAAATATACCAGCGAAGGCTTCGGCGGTCTGGAGGACGGTGCGAGCCAGCGTTCTACCGATGACTACAAGACCTACTCGGTGACGACAAGTCTGGAGCTGGGCAAGTTCTTCCCCGACAAGGCGAAGGTATCAGCCCCACTCTACTACTCGGTGACACGCGAGGAGACCCGTCCGAAATACAACCCGCTCGACACCGACATGCGACTCAACGACGCCCTGGAGTCGGCTGCCAACCGCCAGGAGCGCGACTCCATCGAGTCAATAGCCGTCACCAAGACGGTGAACACCAACTTCTCGCTCTCGGGCGTGCGCGTAGGCATCCAGACCAAGCGTCACCCCATGCCCTACGATCCAGCCAACTTCTCGCTGAGCTACAGCCACAGTCACCGCCACACACAAGGCGAGACCACGGTGTATGAAAACGAAGACAACTGGCGCGGATCCCTCAACTACTCGTGGACACCGGTCTACAAGGCATGGGAACCGTTCAAGAAGCTTATCAAGAGCAAATCAAAATGGTTCGACATCATGAAGAAGTTCGGACTGAACTGGTTGCCGCAGAACATCTCGTTCAACACGGAAATGACCCGCAACTACTACGAGCTGCAGGAGCGCGACATGGAGAGCACAGAGAGCAACGAGCTGCCCGTGACGTTCAGCGAACAGTTTCTGTGGAACCGCGACTTCTCGCTGCGCTGGGATCTGACCAAGAATCTGCACATGAGTTTCCAAAGTGCCACCCACGCACAGATTGAGGAGCCATACACACCCGTGAACAAAGACCTCTATGCCGACCACTATTCGGCATGGAAAGACTCCGTGTGGACCAGCATCAAGCACTTCGGCACGCCCCTCGACTATAACCAGTCGTTCAACGCCTCCTATCAGTTGCCGCTCAACCAAATTCCGATCTTCGACTGGGTTCAGTCGGACGCCAGCTACACCGCCACCTATTCGTGGGCACGCGGCACCGAACTTGACGACGGCACCTCGCTCGGCAACACCATCGCCAACAACCGCAACATCAACCTGAACGCCACACTGAACATGGAGAAGCTGTACGGGCACATCCCCTTCCTGAAGCAGACCAACGAACGCTTCAGCAAGCCTCAGCGCCGACAGACACCGCAACAGCGTGCCACCGAGCGCAAGCGCAAACAGGAAGAAGCCAAAAAGCAACGGGAAGAGGCAGCCAAAGCACAGGCGGAAGGCAAGGCAAAAGAAGACCCGAAGCAGAAGGCACTGCCCAAGAACAAGAAGAGCTTCGAGCGCGAACTGACCATCAAGGCAGACACCTCGGTGATCATCAACCACGGCAAGCGCACCAAGCGCATCATCGTGGCAGCCAAGACTGCCGACGGAAAGAGCTTCAAACTGAAGTATCGCAAGGTAGACGCCAACAAGATCAAGCTCATCAATCCGCTCGACACGGCACTCAGACTCAAGTTGACCGTCACGCCGAAAGACCCGCTCGAAGACAAGGCTTGGTACAAGACGGCACAGTGCATCGCACGCGGACTGATGATGGTGCGCTCGATCGGCATCGTATACCGCAACCAGCAGTCGATGTCGCTGCCGGGCTTCATGCCCAACATCGGTGACGTCTTCGGACAGACACGCGGCACGGGCGCACTCTCACCTGGTCTCGACTTCGCCTTCGGTCTTACGGGCGACAGCTATATCGAAAAAGCACGCGAACGCGGCTGGCTGCTGCAGAACGACAGCGTGGCCACCCCTGCCACCACCAACAAGACCGAAGACCTGCAGCTTCGCATGACGCTCGAACCTGTGCGCGACCTGAAGATAGACCTCAGTGCCACACGCACCACGACCCGCGCCAAGAGCATACAATATATGTATCAGGGCAACCCCACCACCCAAAGCGGAACGTTCACCATGACGACCATCTCGCTGGGCAGTGCATTCGAGGGCGTGGGCAACGCCAGCAACGGCTACCACTCAAAGACATTCGAGAAGTTCTGCCAGTCGCTCAACGGCTACCGCCAGCAGGTAGAGGCACGCTATGCAGGCACCACCTATCCGCAGGGCACCGCCCTCGCCGGACAGCAGTTCAATGCAGACAACGGTGGCGTGAACCGCTATAGCGCCGATGTGATGGTGCCCGCATTCCTCAACGCCTATACCAGCATGGGCGGTTCCGGTCTCGGCATCTTCCCCGCCCTGAGCCGTCTGTTGCCCAACTGGCAATTGCGCTACAGCGGACTGAGTCAGTTGCCGTGGATCCGCGACGTGTTCAAGAGCGTCAACGTGAACCACAGCTACAAGAGCATCTACACCGTGGGATCATACAGCTCGTACAGCACTTGGGCGGAATATGCCGACGGACTGGGCTTCGTGACCGACGCCACAACGGGTAACCCCATACCTTCATCGATGTACAACGTCCCCGTGGTGACCATCAACGAGGCATTCTCGCCACTGCTCGGTATAGACATGACCCTGCACAACGGACTGACCTGCAAGCTGGAATACCGTTCCACCCGCGTGCTCAACCTCTCGATGACCAGCGTACAGATCAACGAAGCAACCAGCCACGACTGGGTGGTAGGCATGAGTTACAAGATCAACGACCTCAACCTGTTCGGTCCGCGCTCGCGGAAAGTAAAGGTGAAGAGCAAAAACAACGCTCAGCAGAAGCAACAGCAGACCTCCACCACCACGAAGACGAACAAGAGCGGCGTGAACAACGACCTCAACATGCGCCTCGACCTGAGCTACCGCCGCCAGGCATCCATCTCGCGCGATATCGCCACCATGACCTCGTCTGCCAGCAGCGGCAACTCGGCGTTCAAGCTCAGTTTCTCTGCCGACTACACCCTGTCGAAGCTGCTCACCATGAGCTTCTATTACGACCGGCAGACCAACACGCCACTGTTGTCGAGCAACTCATATCCGACCACAACGCAAGACTTCGGCTTGAGCATGAAGTTCCAGCTGACCAGATAAAACAAGTGCTCCCCCATTTCCGCATATCACATGGGAAATGGGGGAGTCTTCATTATCAATAACTAAACTTACTATGATCGTGGTTGGGGAGCGTTTGGACGCTTGCCTTTGTGCTGCGACAACCGCTGCATCATCTGTTTTTCAAGCGTGTAGACACGCTGAATCTGTTTCGGTGTGAGGAATTTGCTGTATTCTGCATAGTATTTCTCACGCAGGTTGAGCATCTTCTGGCTCTGCTCAAAACGTTCCTTGATGGCTTTTTCTGTCTCTGCATCCGTCATTTCTTTCTTCTGCGGACGCTCTTTGGGCTGAGCTTTCGCCTGTCCGTCTTGCTTGTCTTTCGGCTTCATGCCGCGTTCACCCTTGTTTCCGGGGCGCGGACGACCCTCGCCACGTCGGGGACCCATAGACCACAGTTCCTTCTGATAGTTGCCGTAGGTCTCTACAAACTTCTTTGTCTTGGCATCGTCGAGCGCCAATTGCTCTGCAATGTGACGAGCCTGCACCTCGGCAAGCTGTTCGCGCGACATGCGCTGCTTGGCGGTTGAATCCTTGGCCTGTGCCGATGCGGTGAGCGATGTAGCCACCATGAGGATGACCATGGTCATCAGTTTCATTACCTTTTTCATTTTCATTTCTCCTTTTATTGTTTTACTGATTCATAAATACGTCGTTCTGATACAGCTGAAGCATATACGCCTGGTCAGCGGTGCTCAACTGGCTGAATGCCTGTTCCACCTTTTCCATGCTGTTTTCAGGTTCAGCCTGGCGGAAGGGGTTGCACATGAAGAACAGTCCCACCACTGCAGCTGTGGCGACCGCAGCCCTCACCGCCCTGCGTATCCACGACACGCGTCTCGCAGCTTTCATGGCAGGTTCCTGCGCCACCACATTCATCACGTCTGCCTCCAGCTGGTCGAAAAAACCGTCGGGCACCCGATAGGGCGTGCGCTTGCCGATGCTGTTGAAATCGAATTCCTTTTCCATATAAGTTATGCGTTCATTTGTTTCACTATTTTCTCTTTTGCCAAGTGGTAGTTCACCTTGGCTGTAGCCGGCGACGAGCCCATCACCTCTGCCATCTCCTGGTAGTTCATCTCTTCGTAGTAGCGAAGGTGGAATGCCAGCCGCTGTTTCTCGGGCAACTTGCCTATGGCTTGCTGCAGCCGCACCGACTCCACATCAGAATAGTCCACGTAGCTGTCGGCAGCTGCGGGCTCCGCCCCAAGATCGGCGAGCGATGCGGTGTCACGCTTGGTGCGAAGGAAAGTGACCGCTTCGTTGGTAGCAATGCGATACACCCACGACTTGAGCGAATGTACCTCTTGCAGGTTTGCCGACGAGCGGAACACCTTGACAAAGGTGTTCTGCGCCACGTCTTGCGCATCTTCGTGTGTCACCACCAGCCGCCTCACATACCAATAGACGGGTTCCTTGTATTTCGACATGAACAGCCGAAATCCCCGTTCCAGGTTTTGTGCGAAGGCGGACACGATGAAGTCGTCAGTTATTTCCATAGATTTTCACATCGTCTGTTTGCGTTTCCTGCCTGGCGGGCACCATTGCCGTTCTGCCGGGCTTCTGTTTATAAGACTACGAAAACCGATGAAAGTAAAATCTATGGAAAGACAAAAAACGGAAAGATTATACGGGAAGGATTATTTTCCCGATGAAAGCAGGATGGAGAACGACGAACCTATCGCCAAGTGATTCATCCATTCGCCGCTACTAAGGCTATGGGGAGGCAGCAGGTTATAGTCGAGGAAAAAGCGCATGCCGTAGCGGCGACGGGCACGGAAGGTGGCTGAGATGCCACTGCCGAAGAAGACACCGTTGCGCCTGGGCACGGTGATCTCGGACAACTTCAACTCCGGATAATGGATATGCCCCACCAAGAGTTTGCTGCCCACGCTCCAGCGAGACGACAGGGGACAGGAGAAATAGCAGCCCGCACCCAGCATCGCCATTTGAAGACGGTTGACTTCGGCATCTGTGCCATTCACAATGACCGACGAACCCGACACCGACAACCTTCCGCCCACGCCTACATAGGGATTGAAGAAATAGGCACCCTCGACGGATGCCGTACTGCCGGACGAGATACGGAAATAGAGATCGTCGCTGATGTCGTAGTGGCTCAAAGGAATATTCACCGCCAAGCCGATGCCAAAGAAAGAGGGGCGGTCCATCGGGTCGAACGTATCTTGCCGTTCATAACGGTGTACGCCCTTGTTCTTGAAGATCATGTCGCCGAGCCAATAACCCAGTTCTGTAGACAGGATGCCGATGCCGGCTCCCGTAAGCACGTCGCCCAACCAGTGCTTGTTGTTCGCCATGCGCATCAATCCAGTAGCGGAAGCCAGGGCATATCCTCCGGCTCCTATCCACGGATAGCGGTCGCCATACTCCTTGTTGAGCATCGTGGCGGTCATGAATGCCGTGGCTGTGTGACCCGATGGGAAAGAATTGTTGCTGGAACCATCGGGGCGGGTTTCTCTGGTGGTATATTTCAAGGCGTTCACTACGCTGGCCATGATTGCTGCCGAAAAGGCGTCGGACACAAGCATGCGCCCCCATGAACTGCGACCCTCCACACCCAACGACTTCATGCCGACCATCACGGCTGCCGGAGCATACTGCATGTAGTTGTCAAGTGTGCGGCGGAAATGGGGCATATAGTCATTGCGCATCTTGCGGAACTTGTCGTTCTGGCTTTTCACAATCAAGCCTTCCACCACCAGGGGAACGCCGACATAGCTTATCTGATACCATTTACGCTGCGACAGCGTGTCGATATACTGGGACAAGCGCCGCTCGGTCATCTTCTTCACAAACGGGTCTATGGTGGATACAGAATCCTGCATGACCGGCTTTTGAGCCGCCACGTTTAGCGATAATATCCATAAGGCTGTCAGCAATCTTGCTCTCATCCGTTTGTTGCGATGTCCTATATATCCCAAATAATGTCGCAAAAGTAGTAAAATAATCCAATATATGCACTATATCATACATTAAAATCGTATGAAAGAACATTAAAAGACGGCTGACAGATACAAGAAATATAGCCAGTACACTTGCGCGATGTGCGGAAAATGTGTATATTTGCACAAAACAAGTACCAGAAATGTGTATCGTTACACATTTTCAGCACATAGCACGAGAAATAGCATGTTTAACAGAACCATCATTAAAGAGCTTGAAGCATGGAAAAACAAAGACGGAAGAAAGCCTTTGATCATGCTTGGTGCCAGACAAGTAGGCAAGACATCCGTGTTGAAGAGATTTGGAAAGGAACAGTTCGAGCACTGCGCCTATTTCAGTTTGGACGAGGAGGAAGGCGTGTGCGACATCTTCCGCACCACAAAGAATCCCGTACAGATCATTGAGCAACTGTCTTTTCTCACGGAAGAACCGATATTGCCGCATAAGACACTCCTGATTCTTGACGAGATACAGGATTGTCCCGAAGCAATCAGTGCAATGAAGTATTTCTGTGAAAAGACGCCGGAGTATGCCGTGGCATGTGCAGGCTCGCTGTTGGGGTTGACATTCGGGCACGAAGGGTTCTCTTTCCCCGTAGGCAAGGTAGACCATATAAACATGTATCCCGTCACGTTCTCTGAATTCTTGGAGCAAAAGGATGCTGCGCTCTACCGTTATTACCAGTCTATCCATAGCCTTGCCCCCCTGCCACAAGTGTTCTTCGACCGGCTGTCGCAGGCTTTTAACGCCTATCGTATCTCGGGCGGAATGCCGGAGGCTGCCATGAGGATGATAGAAAAGGACATGCAAGGTGTGGAGCGCACCTTGCAGGACATCTTGCAAGACTATGCCCTTGACTTTGTGAAGCATGCCTCGCCATGGCTTGCCAACAGGATATCGCATGTGTGGAACTCACTGCCGTCGCAGCTGGCAAAGGAGAACAGAAAGTTTGTCTATCAGCTTGTACGCCCCGGAGCAAGAGCCCGAGAATATGAAGACGCACTCATCTGGTTGCAAAACGCAGGACTGATACACAAGGTGAGTCTCTGCCAGACGCCACAAGTTCCGTTGAAGTCATACGAGGACTTGAGCATCTTCAAGATATACTGCCTTGACATCGGCTTGCTGAGGGTGCTTTCAGAACTAAGTCCGGAAGCATACCTCAGCGACTCGCCTGCCTTCAAGGAATACAAGGGCGCACTTGCCGAGAACTACATCCTGCAGAGTCTGCTTGCAAGCGGCATAAAATGCTCGCGCTACTGGGCTTCTGGCTACAAAGCAGAGGTGGAGTTTATCGTGCAACAAGGCATGGAGGTGATTCCGATAGAGGTGAAATCAGGATCGAGCGTCACCGGAAAAAGCCTTGCGGAATACAACAGGAAATACTCGCCAAGTCTGCGTATCCGGTTCTCCATGCTCAATCTGAAGTGCGACGACACACTGCTTAACATCCCGCTGTTCCTGGCAGACCGGATAAACGATTTCGTACACGCACTTCAACAAGGCGAATAAAAACAACGCATCAAGCATCTACACAAATGGAAGGGGGCTTCCCACTATTGGAATAGCCCTTCCAAACGCTGCGCAAACCATACGTTCATCTGGTTGGCGCCACGATGGTTCCATGCGTAATAGGGTATCAAGGTCAGTTCGAGAGGCGCTGTATCAATGCCTCCCTGTCCGTTGTCTGTAAGCATCTGGGCACGGGTCTTGATGGCGGTGACACCGAACGACGGGGCACCGGGCGTTTCAAGGTTTTCTATCTTGTAGTTCTCGTCCAGCGAGAATGTGGGGCGCTTGTTCATCACGGCATAAAGCACAGGCTTGTTGCAGTTGTCTACAGCCTCGGCACAATAGACCAACGGACCGCGCTCCACAGCCACCCGTCCCTTGTCGGCAGTCACCTGCGAATGGGCCACTACCGTGCGTACGGGCATGTCGAAGAGGATGCGCACTACATCTCCACGCTTCACGTTCTTCAACGCCACATAACCTCGGTTGGCATCTGGGTCGGCTATCACTGCCTTGCCGTTCACGGTGATGGTATAGGCAGGCGACAGCGTGTCGCTATAGGCATAGAGATCGCTCGGCACCACACGGTTTCTTACCCATCCGGGCACACGGATCATCAGGTTTACACCCTTGGCACGGTTGCGTTTCACCGTGATTTTGATATCGCCGTTCCACGGGTAAGAGGTGGTTTCCTCCAGTTCTACCTCTCTTCCGTCTATCTGCAAAGTAGTCGTATTACCAGCGAACAGGTTGACGTAGATGTCGTTTCCCTTCACGCCGTAGAGATAACCGGGCACTGAGGGAATGAAGCGGCAAAGGTTGCTCGGGCAACAGGCACACCCGAACCACGGCTGGCGCGTGGTCGTGCCGTCGGCATTAAACGCATACGAGCCGTCGCTCGACAAGGGGTTGGGATAGAAGAAGCGACCGCCGTCCATGCTCATTCCAGAGATGACACCGTTGTATAGCGTGCGCTCCAGACAGTCTATATACTTGCTTTCTCCGTGGAGCATGAACATGCGTTCAAACAGATAGACCATCGAGATGGCGGCACACGTCTCGTTGTAGGCCGTCATATTGGGCAACTCATAGTTGTTCCCGAACGCCTCGCCCGCATGTCGTGCCCCTACTCCTCCCGTGAGATAGTACTTGCGGGAAACGATGTTGCTGAAGATGCGGTCGATGGTGCGGATGTAGGAAGAGTCGCGCGTCAGGGCAGCAACATCGGCAATGCCAGCATACATATAGCCTGCACGCACGGCGTGCCCTACGGCTTCGCGCTGCTCCACGATGGGTTTGTCGCTCTGGGAATAAGCACTGCGCCGCTTGGTCTTGCCGCGCCAGTCGAGCAGGAACTTCGCCTCATCCAAGTAATTTCTGTCGCCTGTCAGTGCATAGAGGCGCACCAGTGCCATCTCGGCAATTTGATGACCGGGCACCACAGTGGACTGTCCGGCAGCCTTGTCGGCTCCCACTTCACGGCATACACAGTCGGCATAACGGCGGGCGATGTTGAAGAACTTATGACTGCCCGTGGCTTGTATGTGCGCACAGGCGGCATCCACCATATGACCGAGGTTATACAGTTCGTGACTCAGGTCTTCCTCCTTCACCCAGCGCTTGGCGCCCGACCACTTGTGGGGATGGGATGGGTTGATGGTTCGCGCCGTATAGAGGTAGCCGTCGGACTCCTGCGCCGCACCGACGATGTCGATGATACTGTCGAGATAGGCTTCCAACTTCTTGTCGGGATAGGTCTGGAGGATGTAGCTGGCACCTTCGATGGTCTTGTAGACATCGGTGTCGTCGAACGAGAAGCCCATGAAACGGCTCACGTCCCACTCGGGGGTGGACAGACCTTCGTGTCCGGGATGGTTCAAGGTATATGCCGCCATCTCGAAATTCCTGTAGCGGTGTTCACTGGCGCACTTGCCGAATGCCAGCGGTATGGTCACTTCGCGCACAGCCCGAAGCCTGTCGCCCCAAAATGTGCCGGCCGTTATCTTCACGTCTGTGAACGGCACCTGCATGTAGGGATAGCCGCTGTCGAACTTTTGAGCCTTCGACGGCAGGGCGACGGTTGCCGAAAGCATCAGCAAGGAGAGTAATGTTTTCTTCATAAGGGTTTAGGTAAAAAACTTTCTGTGATTGATTATAATACGGCGAAGATAGCAAAAAGCAGTTACATAGGTGTGTAACAGGCACACTTATTTGCTTTTTTTAATAAAAGCCGCTTGCCTTCGGGGGAAGACAAGCGGCTTTCTCTATATATATAATAAGGTGTATCAGAACCCGAAGATGTCTTGTTTGCCGACATGCTTTACGGGTCCGATCTTCTCCAAAGACTTCATGTCGATGTTGTGCTCGTCACCGAGAATGATGTAGCGATAGGGTTTGTGTGCCATTGTCTGACGCTCGAAGCGCACGATGTCTTGCATGGTGAGCGAGGGCAACTGGGCATAGACAATCTTCCTGAGGTCGCCTTCATAGCCCCGCTTCTGTGCTCCGTCGTAGGCGGAAATGAGGTTCTTGCGGCTGATGCGGCTGGCGGCAATGCTCTTCATGAGCGACTGTTTCGCCAGTTCGAAGGCTGCGTCGCCCTGCGGAATGGTGTCGAGGATGCTGTTGAACACCCGTATGCAATCCATCATCTTGTCGTTTTGCGAGATGATCATCGTCTGGGCATATTCGGGATGTCCCTTGCGAGAGGGCGCTATATAGTTGGCACTGGCGCTGTATGCCAGTCCGCGGCTCTCGCGCAGTTCCTGGAATACCACCGTGTTCATGCCTCCGCCGAAATAGTTGTTGAACAGATTGATGACGGGAGCACGCTCGGGCGTCCACTGGAGGTTGTCGTTATGATACTGCATCATATAGATGTTCTTGGCATCATAGGGTGCAATCACGACCTCGTTCTGTGTGGTGGTCTGCTCCATCGGCTCCGTGCTCTGGAGTGGCTGAAGCCTTTTCTTGGCTGTCTGGTGGGCTTTGTCCACTTGTGCAATCACCGTCTTCAGCGCTGCCGGACCGTAATATTCCACGGTATGCTGATAATCAGACAGGTGTTTGATAAGGTCGACCAACTCCTTTGGACTGCATGCATCGAGTTCGGCATTGGTCATCATGCCCTTGCGCACAGACTCCGCACCATAGATAGCATAGGAGCTCAAGGCACGGAAGTTGGACTTCTGGTCGTCCATCTGGTCCTCGCGGCTCTTCTTGACCAGCTCCACATAGTCCTTGTAGGCGGCCTCGTCTACCCGTGCGCCATGCATCACGGTTTCAAGCAGTGACAGTGCCTGGGGCATGTTCTCTGCCAGTCCGCTCAGGCTCACATACACGCTGTTGCCGTCCACGCCTATTCCATAGTCGCAGGCGAGCTTGTAGAACTGCTTCTTGATCTGCTCTGCCGTGAGCTTGCCGGTGCCGAGATAGTCGAGATAGTCGGCAGCATACGACAGGCGCTTGTCGGCATAGGAGCCGAAGTCATACTTGAACGAGAGGTTGAAGATGCCGTTCTCCGTATTCTTCACATAGAGCATGGGGAGTCCTTTACCGGTGGTTGCCTTGGTGATGTCGCTGTCGAAGTCGACGAACACGGGCTGTATGGGTTCGGTCTTTGCATTGACCACCTCTGTCACGAAGTCGCTCTGCTTGTCGCGGTTGGTGGGAATGGCGGTGATGTGGGGCTTTTCTATCTTCTTCTCAGACTGGTCCATGCCCTGTTCCTTATACACGACGACATAGTTGTCGAGCATGTGCTTGTTCACAAAGTCTATGATCTGGCGCTTGGTGATCTTCGAGATGCGGTCGATGCGTCCCACCACGTCGGACCATTCCATGCCATTGATGAAGGCGTCGAGATACATGTCGGCACGCTTCTCGTTGTCTTCCAACTCGCGGTAGTAGTCCAGCTTCATGTTGTTGATGACCGATGGAAGCAGGTCGTCGTCGAAGTCTCCGCGCTTCAACTTGTCCATTTCGCCGAGCATCAACTGCTTCACTTCCTGCAGCGACTGCCCTTGCTTGGGCATGCCCTGCATCCAATAGAAGGAGTATTCCGCCAGGTTTTCCGAACCCGAGCCGCCACCGAGCCACTTCATCTTTTGGTCAAGGTCGAGGTCCATCAGTCCTGCCTTGCCGTTGGAAAGCATCTGCGAGATGACTTCAAGGGTGTCTGACTGATAGGAGGCGGCACGGTCGAACTTCCATGCGAGCATCACGTTGGCTGCCTGCTGCCCCACTACGGTCGTATCGGTGGGAGCCGTGAGGTTGCGCACGGGTGCATATTGGGGGAAGGTGAGGTTGGCACTCGGTTTCCAGTCGTGGAAATACTTGTCGATAATCGCCACCGTCTTGTCTGGATCGAGATCGCCCGACATACAGATGGCGACATTGTTGGGCACATAGTAGCGGTTGAAGTAGTTCTTGATGTTCACAATCGACGGGTTCTTCAGATGGTTCTGCGTGCCGATGGTGGTCTGCGTGCCATAGGGATGTCCGGGGAAGAGCTTCGCCATCAGTGCCTGAAACTCTTTGTTGCCATCGTTGGTGAGTCCGATGTTATACTCTTCATAGACAGACTCCAGCTCGGTATGGAAACCACGGATGACCATATTCTGGAAGCGGTCTGCCTGTATCTTTGCCCAGTTGTCCACCTCGTTAGAGGGGATATTCTCCACATAGCAAGTCACATCGTTGCTCGTATAGGCATTGGAGCCCTCGGAACCGATGGCTGCCATCAGTTTGTCGTATTCGTTGGGGATGTTGTAGCGGGCTGCCAACTGCGAGAGGCTGTCGATCTGCTCATAGTAGCGCACACGCAGTTTAGGATCGGTGATATGGCGATACTGCTCAAAGCGGTTCTGTATGGAGTCGAGCAGCGGTGCTTCTTTCTCCATGTCACTGGTGCCGAAACGCCGGGTGCCCTTAAACATCAAGTGCTCCAGGTAGTGTGCCAAGCCGGTGGTTTCAGCCGGGTCGTTGCGACTGCCCGTACGCACCCCTATGTAGGTTTGGATGCGGGGCTTCTCCTTGTTGACCGAGAGATACACTTTCAGACCATTGGCAAGGGTATAGATGCGAGTGTGCATCGGGTCGCCTTCCACCGTCTGATACTTGTACGCCTGTGCCGTGGCGGTAAAAATGCCACCGAGCAACAGTGCGGAAATCATGATGGTTCTCAACTTTTTCATTGCTAATCTATTGATATTAGGCGCAAAGGTACAACAAAAAGGGCACACAAGCAGATTTGCTGCCAATTATTTTCGCCGGTGCATACGACGTGACATGATGATAAGGCGTATTGATTAAAAGTCGAAGAATTGTTTGGAATATAACCCTAAAAGATGTACTTTTGTCACAAAATAGCATGAAACAACGGTTTCAGCACTAACAACACAGCCATATGATAAGACCAGTAAGACCCGACGATGCCGAAAGCATCACTCGCATTTACAACCACTATGTGCTCAACACGACGGTAACATTCGAGACGGAGCCGCTGAGCCTCGCGCAAATGAGCGAGCGCATCGAATCCATTGCACGCTCGCACCCCTATTTCGTTGACGAAGAAGACGGTCAGGTGGTCGCCTACTGTTGCGCTCACCCGTGGAAAGAACGTGCCGCCTACTGCCACACATGGGAGAACACCATCTATGTGGATGCCTGCGCAGAACACAAGCACATCGGCACCGCCCTGATGAAAAAGCTTATCGAGGCATGCCGACACACCGACTGCCGTGCCCTCATCGCCTGCATCACCGAGGAGAACGAGGCGAGCGTTGCGTTTCACGAGACGTTGGGGTTCAAAAAGGTGTCACACTTCAAGCAAGTGGGAAACAAGTTCGGCAGATGGCTCGACGTGGTCGACATGGAACTACTGCTGGAGTGATGACCTGAAGCGCTCCAGCATGTCGGCAGACACATCGCCAAGTGCAAACTCCCTGTCAGCATCGGCGGCAACGGCATCAAGCCATTGCTGACGGGCGCGGATGCCGGCTTCATGTATCTCAGCGGGATTCAACGACTTGCCCCATTGGTTCAGCAAGTCGCCAAAGAACCGTGCCTCTATTCCTTTTCTTCTTTCCCCTTGGGCGAAAGAAGTGATGTTCCACCGCAGATCTGCCATCGTGGAAATCTCTCCCGCCGTCAAGTCAGACAGCAAGGTGTCATAGTCCGCACGGCTCATCACCATGCCTGCCAGGTCGATGCACGCCACATCATCATGCCCTCCTGCCACTTCGTCGGCAGAAGGCAGGGCGTCGGCACACCGCGACAGCGCCTGGTCCAGATACATGTCGACAGCCATCGTGTAGAGGGCGATGCCTTTCTTGAGGGCGGAAGCCTTGATGGTGAGCCCACGCCATGTGTATTCTTTCTGTAGTCCCTGACTTTCCACCAGTCCTTCGAGAAGGGATTTTCCCGCCATCATGTCGGCAACGACCACAGGGTTGAGCCATTCGTAGTCCACCACGCTGTGGCGTGCTCCTTGCGGACGCACGTCGCGCTTGCGCCATTTGTCCACATCACGATAAAGTCCCACGGTGGCAAGATTGCGCCCGGGCACAAGCCAATGGCGCCCTTCGGCACCGATGAGATAGGAGAACGGCAGTTCGCGTGTGTCGGGATGGTTGGTAACCTTGCCCAGCACCACCGAGAACGCCCCCACCGTAGCCGGAAGGAGGATGTGTGAACCGCTGCCAGTCTTGGCACCACGCAGCAGGTGACCATAGTGAACAGGACCGAGCTTGTAGGCATGGTTGCTGAAATTGGTGGCTGAGCCGGCATTGTAGAAAGCATATTGGCAACCGATGAGCAGTGAACTCTTGTGGTGGCTCACCGTGAACGGACCGCAGAAGGCGGCGCAGGCTTCGCCGTTTGCCATATAGCAGTTGGCGAAGAAGACGCTGCTTTCAGCAGAGAAACCACTGGTGATGACCGTAGATTCGCCCACAAAGCAGTTACTGATCCGGGCGGCATCGACCACCGACGAACCCGCCGTGATGATGCTGTTCTCACAGATCACGTCCTGGCCGATATAGGAACTGGCATCTCCCTGTCCCGACACGGTGCAGTTGCTCACCCGGCTGGCACCGGCTATCTCGCAGTCGTCATCCACAATTGAGTTGCTCACCTCCTTGGCATTGGTGATCTTCACGCCCTCTCCGATATAGCCTCGTTCAGGAACAGTGCGCTCCACAGCGTCTTTCGCCATGGCGGTGAGCACGGTTGCCACCTCGCTATTGTCCTGTTCACGCACCATCATGTCGGCAATCTGCGCGGTGAGACCGTCAAAGAGCACGATGTTGCCCCTGCCAGCCTCGTTGAGCACCGAAATAGAAAAGCCCTGACCGAAGGTGGCTCCACCCGTGGTTTCGATGGTGCCCACGTTAGATATGTAGCAGTCGTCGTGGATGTCGTAGTTGCTGATATAGTTGCCCACATTCTCGATGAGGCAGTTGTCGCCCACAGCCACATCGTGGAGCACCACATTCCTGATGCCCGTATGTTTGCGGAAGCCCGCACTCACCTCGATTGTTTTGTCGAAGACGCCCAGTTGAACGTCGCCGTAGAACGACACGTTGGTGATATGGGCAGGCGTGAAATATTCTGCCACAATGACCGTTGTCCAGTCTTCTGCGGTGCAACCATGGTCTTCCAGGAAGATGATTTCCTGGTCTGTCAATGCCCTGTAGTCAGTCATAAGCGTGGATTATTCCGTGGGATAAAGGAAGTCGTTATAGGGATATTTCTGCACATGAAGTTCGCGCACCTTCTTGTAAAGCACATCGCGCAGTTCATCGATGTTGATGCTTTCGCGTGCCGAGATGAACAGGCAGTTCTCGTTAAGCCGTGCCATCCAAGTGCGTTTCAGTTCCTCAAGCGTCACGTTTTCACGCGTAGGAGGCGTGAGGTCGTCGGGCTCCTTGTCAACCCAGTGGTAGTCGTCGATCTTGTTGAAGATGATCATGCTTGGTTTATCGGCGCAGTCCAGGTCCTTGAGGGTATTCTCAACCACGCTGATCTGCTCCTCGAAGTCGGGATGCGAGATGTCTACCACGTGCAGCAGCAGATCGGCTTCGCGCACCTCATCGAGCGTAGACTTGAACGAGTCGACCAGGTCGGTGGGCAACTTGCGGATGAAGCCCACCGTGTCTGCCAACAGGAATGGCAGGTTTTCCACCACCACCTTGCGCACAGTGGTATCGAGGGTGGCAAACAACTTGTTCTCGGCAAACACTTCGCTCTTGGCCATCAGGTTCATCAGCGTCGACTTGCCCACGTTCGTGTAGCCCACCAACGCCACGCGGATGAGTCGTCCGCGGTTCTTGCGCTGGGTGGTCTTCTGCTTGTCGATTTCCGCCATGCGCTCTTTCAGCAGACTCATGCGATTGAGGATGATACGGCGGTCCATCTCCAACTGGGTTTCACCTGGTCCGCGCAATCCCACGCTACCTTTTCCGCCGCCCGAGCCCGAGCCGCCGCCCTGGCGTTCCAAGTGGGTCCAAAGGCGCTGCAGACGAGGGAGCATGTAGCGGTATTGTGCCAGCTCCACCTGCGTTTTGGCATTGGCGGTCTGCGCACGCATAGCAAAGATGTCAAGGATCAGCGATGTGCGGTCGAGGATCTTCACCTGCAGCACGCTCTCGATGTTGCGCATCTGCTTGGCAGAGAGTTCGTCGTCGAAGATGACCATACCGATTTCCCGTTCGGCATCCTCCTCCGCCTTGATGTAATCGCGTATCTCCTCCAACTTTCCCTTGCCCACATAGGTGGTCTGGTTGGGTCCGCCCACACGCTGCGTGAAGCGTTTCACGGTCTTTGCGCCTGCCGTGTCGGCGAGAAATTCCAGTTCGTCAAGATATTCATTGGTCTTGGCTTCGTCCTGCTCCTTGGTAATCAGTCCCACCAAGACTGCGGTCTCCGCCTTCACTTCCGATATTACAAATTCTTTCATACATTATATTATATAGGTGCAAAAGTAGTGTAAAGTTCTGGTTCACCGAAGAAAATGTATGAAAAAACGATGGGACTGCATCTTTCTTCCGAGGTTTTCTGTATCCGTAGCCGCTTCTTATTCATGCCAACAAGGTGAAAATGCCCTTCATTTTCGCACATTTTGAGCCGAAAAGTGCAAACGTTTACGTGGAAAAGTTTGTCTTTTCGGGCTGATTATTTGATTTGTATCAATCTTTTGCATACCTTTGCAACAGGATAAAACCGATTTTCAAAAGATATATAACTACATAAAAACAAAACTGCTGAAACATTCAAAGAAACGCAAAAGGAGCACTCTGACGTGAGTCAGGGTGCTTTTGTTTTGTTTATAACAACCGCTTAAAAGGCAGAGCAACGGATATTTCCATCTTTCCTTGGTGATGGAAGATCCGTTGCTCTGCCTTTATTTTTCTCAGGTTACCCTAATGGAGCCTTAGTTTTTCTTCACGCGCGTTGCCATGATGAAATAGGCGATGAGCAGCGCATAGGCACCGAGCGAAAGCAGTTCGCTAAGCGAGTCGGCAAGCCATGCGTCGTTGATGGGATTGAAACCGCCGAAGCGCAGCAGAGCGCTCACCACACCCATCAGTGCACCGCCGGCAATGAAACCGCTTGCTAAGAGGGTTCCCTTCTCACCGCGCTCCTTATTGACAGCCTCATCCTTCGAGCGGGTGGTCACATACCAGTTGACAGCTCCGCCGACAAGTAGCGGCACATTCAGTTCGATGGGAATAAACATGCCGAGGGCAAATGCCAGCGCAGGCACTTTCAGCCACGTGAGGACAATCGCAATCAGCGCACCGATGCCATAGAGCACCCACGGAGCACCCACACCGTTCATCAGCGGTTCGATGACGGCAGCCATTGCGTTGGCTTGGGGAGCTGCCAGCTGACCGCTGGTGAAGCCATAGGTTTCATTGAGCAGCATCATGACACCGCCCACCGTAGCGGCGGAGACGAGGGTGCCGAGAAATTTCCACTGTTCCTGCTTCTTCGGAGTGGATCCAAGCCAATAGCCTATCTTGAGGTCGGTGATGAACGAGCCTGCCATGGAAAGTGCCGTGCAGACCACGCCACCCATAATCAGGGCAGCGAGCATGCCGCCCGTTCCCTTCAGACCGACAGCCACCATCACCACAGAAGCGAGGATGAGGGTCATCAGCGTCATGCCGGAAACGGGGTTGCTGCCCACGATGGCGATGGCATTGGCTGCCACCGTCGTGAACAGGAAGGCGATGACTGCCACCAGGAGAATGCCGACCACGGCAAAAAGGAGGTTGTCCATCACGCCGAACCAGAAGAACAGGAACGTCACGGCAATCGTCACCAATGATCCGATGGCGATGATGCGGAACGAGATGTCGCGCTGCGTGCGGATGCGTTCCTTCTGTTCGTCACTTTTGCCTCGCATTTCCTTGGCTGCGAGCGACACAGCGCTCTTGATGATACCCCACGACTTGATGATGCCGATGATGCCCGCCATGGCGATGCCGCCGATGCCGATGCTCTTGCCATAGCTCTTGAAGATGGCTTCGGGACTCATATCGCCTACAGCTGTCGTAATCGACGGATCCCACTGGTTGAGTATGTCATGGGGAAAGATGAGTGCCATGCCCGGCACGATGAGCCACCACACGGCAAACGAGCCGAGACAGATGATAAAGGCGTACTTCAATCCGACGATATAGCCCAGTCCGAACACTGCCGCACCGGTGTTTACCTTGAACACCAACTTGGCATGATCTGCCACCTGCTGTCCCCAAGCACACACACGCGTAGTGAAGTTCTCGTTCCACAGTCCGAAGGTAGCCACCACGAAGTCGTAGAGTCCGCCCACCAAACCTGCAAGCAGCAGCGGCTTCGCCTGACTGCCTCCCTTGGCTCCCGACACCAGCACTTGGGTAGTGGCTGTGGCTTCGGGGAAAGGATACTTGCCGTGCATGTCGCTCACGAAATACTTGCGGAAAGGTATGAGGAACAGGATGCCGATGATGCCGCCCAAGAGCGACGAGATGAATATCTTGAGGAACGACGCACTCATGTCGGGATACTTCGCCTGCAGGATATAGATGGCGGGCAGGGTGAAGATGGCTCCTGCCACCACGGCTCCCGAGCAGGCTCCGATGCTCTGGATAATCACGTTCTCGCCCAGTGCCTTGTTGCGGTGAGAGGCGGTAGACACGCCCACGGCAATGATGGCAATGGGGATGGCGGCCTCAAACACCTGACCGACCTTCAGTCCGAGGTAGGCGGCTGCCGCCGAGAAAAGCATAGCCATCAGGATGCCCCATGTCACAGACCATGCGTTCACCTCCGGATAACTCTTTTGCGCATCGAGCACGGGCTGGTATTCCTCACCCTCGTTCAGTTCCCTAAACGCGTTGTCGGGCAAGCCGACCATTTCTTTTTCTTCCATAAATAACGTTACTTTGATTGTTTCTGTTGCAAAAGTACAGCATTTCCCAAGAATATTGCTAATTTTGCCAAACAAAATACCCTCCACATGAAAACTATCCATCCCGTAGCCACCTTCCACTCTCCTCTGAAATCAAAGTTCGGCATTCCGCGGCAAAGCGGCGTGGCAAAGCACCTGTCGGGGCGCATCACGCTGGAACCTGATTATCGCTCGCCCGATGCACTGCGGGGCATGGAGGGCTTCGACTATCTGTGGCTGGTGTGGGGATTTTCTGCCAACAAGCACGAGGCTACGGGTGTCACCGTTCGCCCACCACGCTTGGGCGGCAACGAACGCATGGGCGTCTTCGCCACACGCTCACCCTTCCGTCCCAACGGATTGGGGTTGTCATCGGTCAGGATTGAGCGCATAGAACTGGATACGCCAGAAGGTCCCGTCATCCATGTGTCGGGGGCAGACCTGATGGACGGCACGCCCATCTACGACCTAAAACCTTATCTTCCCTACGTGGATGCCCATCCCGAAGCACACGGCGGCTTCACCGACACCACCCTGTGGCAACCGCTCCAAGTGGAGATACCCGACGGGATCGCTTCGTCCTACACCGATGCGGAATTGAAGGCACTGCGTGAGGTGTTGGAGAATGACCCTCGCCCACCCTATCACCATGCTCCCGACCGCATCTATGGCATGCCCTTCGGCGACCGAGACATCAAATTCAAGGTGTCAGACGGTGTGCTCTCCGTGGTTGAAGCCGTGAAAATCCGCCCGTAGGATGCACTAAAGAGCCGCAAGCATGCAGATAAACGTTAAAATCCTTTGGCTTTTCTTAAGAAAGCCGTACCTTTGCGTCGATTTACAGAATGTAGATTAAGGGGTGTCCTATGATTGTAGGGCTGAGATCAAACCCTCGAACCTGATACGGGTAATGCCGGCGTAGGGATTCACAGGTACATGAAAAGTACCCCTTTTTATGTGTTTTCAAATTTAAACAATGAAGAAAAAGAATGGCATTGCGCTCGCAG
>CAVJZZ010000013.1:0-47894 GCA_963654295.1 Lachnospiraceae bacterium
AGCCCACCGTATGCTCTCGCAAGGAGGCAACCGCAAAATACAGGAGGTAATGACCTGCGTAGGCTTTTCCAATCTATCCTTCTTCTCTCGCAGTTACAAGGAGAAATTCGGGTATTCTCCGGCAAATACGGGGGCAGAGAATATTTAATTCTCTCGGTTATAAAACAAGGGTAATGGCACGGGAAGGGAAAATTCGTGTAGTCAGAACAATCACATACTATCCAATGGATTAGCAATCACGGAATAGATACAATGACGTGGGCAAATTATAGTCCAAACACCCGTTGCAGTAGGCTTCTGCAACGGGTGCTTGTATATTCTGACACTTATGATGATAAGTATTGGTGAATTGCGGGGTTAGTCTTCTTCCTCGGTTTCTCCGGCTTTCAGGATGATGCTGGTGGCTCCGATGGTGAAGAGTGTGCCGTTTTCGATGACACGACGTTCTCGGTCGCCCAAGATGGCGTTGTCTACGAATGTGCCGGTATAACTGGGACCGTCGCGGAGCACATATTTCAGTTTGCCGTGCTTGTCGCGCGACACGTTGATGACGCAGTGGTTCATGTCGATGCTTGGGTCGACAGTTTCGATGGGCGTGTTGATACCGCTTCCTTTCATATAACGTCCAATCACGTTGTCGCCCATCTGCAGCGGAATTACCTGCTTGTAGTGAAACACGTTTTCGATAACAACAATCGAGCCGTATGGTGCTTCGCCTTCCGTACGGTTGTCGGGATTGTCGTTTTCTTCCTTCTGTGTCTTGCGCAACTTCGACACGCCGATGCGGATGCCGAACTGCTTTCCACATTCGTTGCACTGGAATACGAGTTTCTGCCCGTCTTCATATTTAGTTTCGTCAAACGTGATAAAACTGTCGCATTTGGGGCATCTTACCCTTTTCATATTATTAATAAGGTGTTAGTGGGAGTGTGTTCTTATTTCACGTGGGTGACCCATCCGTCGGAGAACGCTTCGTTGTCGCTGAGCGCATTGAGGGCGTTGTAGGCATCGTTCTCGGTCTTGTAGTGACCGTAGATTACCTTGGATCCTGTCTTCCTGACGAGTGCTTCAGCCTTGTCGAAACCCCTATCGCGAAGCTTTTGGGCGTATGCACAAGCGTTGGATTTGGTGATTTTGCTTGCCAGCACGATGCAGTAGAAGTCGCTGTCTCCGTCGGCTGTTTCCGTCAGTTCGGCTGTGGTCTGTGCTTGTGTCACAGCCTTGCTTTCTTCCTCCACTACAGGTGTGGTCGTCTGCTTAGGTGCTACCTCCACGGGCATAATCTTGTCGAGAATGTCGGTGTTGATGGCTCCTTGCTGAATGTTGGGGTTGCTCACGGGCGAGGGATACAGAAGTATCGCCACGACGGCAATGGCTGCCGCCACGAAATTGCGCAAGGCACTAACGCGGATGCTGATGGTCTTGGCGGTTTTCTCTTCCTCTTTTTTCTCTTCGGCAACTTCCTTGACGGGTGCAGCGACGAAAGGCAACACGGTGGCGTGAGGGAGTTTTTCTTCCTTGTCTACCGGCTGTCGTGCGGCGAGTGGCGCCATCTCGAAAGAGGAGAGAGCGTAGAGCTGCGGGGTGAGTATGCCAGCCTCGCAAGGCTCGAAGTCGTAGTTGCCGTTCTCGCTGGACGAGAGCGTTCCGATGCCATGGAGCGTATAGCTGCCGTGGTTCTCGATGTGCTCTTCAAGCAGGTTTACCTCGTCTTCGATTCTTTTTACAGCCTCGGGGTAGCTGATGTCGTATGCTTCCACGTACGACTGCGCCAACAGTGAGTCGTTCATCTTCAGCTGGGGATTGAAGCCAAGCGTGCGTGCCGGGGGCAGAAACAGTCTGTCCTCGGTGTCGTATGCAGCTTCTATATGGTGGGTCATGAACCCGCCCAACCCCGGAACGATGACGCAATCGTTGTCCAGAAGCAGTATCTCGATATGTCTGTCTAATTCAATCACGTTGCAAAGTTAAGTATTTTTCTTGACACAAACAAGTGGGTAAAACTATTTTTGTGCGGCATGAAATAAATAGTGTTTCTCATTTTGGCGTTTGCTCCTTTTTATATATCTTTGCCCTAAATAAGTTAAAAACCAAGGAAGAAAATGAATTATTTGGCAACAGAAATTGAAGGCGTCTATATCATTGAACCGAGAGTGTTTGAGGATGCGCGCGGTTATTTCTTTGAATCATGGAAGAAAGAAGACTTTGAAAAGCATGTAGGCAAGGTGGATTTCGTACAAGACAACGAGTCGAAATCGAGCTATGGCGTGCTCCGCGGCCTTCATTATCAGAAAGGAGAATACTCTCAGGCGAAGCTGGTGCGTGTCATCAAGGGCAAAGTGCTTGACGTGGCAGTAGACCTGCGCAAGAATTCAGCCACCTATGGCAAGCACGTGATGGTGGAGCTGAGCGAGGACAACAAGCGCCAGTTCTTCATTCCGCGCGGTTTCGCCCATGGCTTTCTCGTGCTGAGCGATGAGGCTATCTTCACCTACAAGGTGGATAATGTGTATGCTCCTGCCGAGGAGGCATCCATCCGCTGGGACGATGAAGACCTGGCTATCGAATGGCCTGTGAAGAAGGAAGATGTGCTCACCAGCGAGAAGGACTTGTTGAAGGCGAAGGCTTTCAAGGATGCTGACAGTTTTTAAGGAAAACCGGAGAATACCATGAACATTGCTATTGTTGGCACAGGATATGTGGGACTGGTGTCGGGAACTTGCTTTGCCGATACGGGTGCCAATGTGACCTGTGTGGATGTGGATGCCAAGAAGATAGAGCGGCTGCAGCAGGGAGATATTCCCATTTACGAGCCGGGGCTCGACGAATTGGTTGTCAAGAACGTCAAGGCGGGGCGGTTGAAGTTTACCACAGATCTCGCTTCGGTGCTCAACGAACAGCAAATCGTGTTCTCTGCTGTGGGCACGCCGCCCGATGAGGACGGAAGTGCAGACTTGAAGTATGTGCTCCAAGTAGCCAAGACTATCGGAGAGCACATCAACCGCTATCTGGTCGTGGTCACGAAGAGCACAGTGCCTGTAGGCACAGCCCGCAAGGTGCGCGAGGCAATACAACAGGAGATAGACCGCAGAGGCGTTCAGGTGGACTTCGATGTGGCGAGCAATCCCGAGTTTTTGAAGGAGGGAAACGCCATCAAGGACTTCATGAGTCCCGACCGTGTGGTGGTCGGCGTGGAGAGCGAGCGGGCGAAGAACATTTTGACCAAGCTCTACAAACCGTTTCTGATCAACAATTTCCGCGTGATCTTCATGGATATCCCGAGTGCGGAGATGACCAAATATGCAGCCAATTCGATGTTGGCGACCCGCATCTCGTTCATGAACGACATCGCCAACCTGTGTGAACGGGTCGGCGCAGACGTGAATATGGTGCGTGCGGGCATAGGTTCCGACACGCGTATCGGCCGTAAGTTTCTCTATGCAGGATGCGGTTATGGTGGCTCGTGCTTCCCCAAAGACGTGAAGGCACTCATCAAGACCGCCGACGACAACGGCTACTCGATGGAGGTGCTCAAGGCTGTGGAGCGTGTGAACGAACAGCAGAAAAGCATTCTCTACCGCAAGCTCTTGAAGTTTTACCCTGACGGCAACCTCCGTGGAAAGACCATTGCTCTGTGGGGACTGGCGTTCAAACCCGAGACCGACGACATGCGCGAGTCTACCGCTTTGGTAATCATCCATCTGCTCAAGGCTGAGGGATGCACCATCCGGGCATACGACCCCGTGGCGATGGACGAATGTCGGCGCAGAGTGGGAGACGACGTGGTGTATTGCCGCGACATGTATGATGCCGTGCTCGATGCAGACGCCCTATTGCTGCTCACCGAGTGGAAGGAGTTCCGTCTGCCCAGTTGGGAGGTGATTGCCAAGGCGATGCACCGCCCCTTGGTCATAGACGGGCGCAATATCTTTGATGCGGAAGAGATGGAAAGCACAGGCTTCGAATATCACTGCATCGGGAAATAGAAATCTTATTGATGGAAGTTTTGAAAAAGAATATCATCTTGCCATTGTGTCTTGCCGCAGTATTTGTGGCATGTGGCGGACAGAAGAAGGATATGTCGGCTGCCCCCTCTGAGGACAAGCAGGCCAAGGCGCTCTTGCAGGGAGTGTGGGTGAATGAGGATGAGGAAGACGTGGCGTTTATGGCCAAGGGTGACAGCATCTTCTACCCAGATAGCGTGAGCCAGCCTGTCCGCTTCATGATTGTCGGCGACACGCTCGTGATGCAGGGCGCCACTACGGCGAAATATCCTGTGGTGAAGCAGGCTGCCCATCTGTTCGTTTTCAAAAACCAAAACGGAGAAACCGTGCGCTTGACGAAAAGCGACAATCCTGGCGACAAGGAGTTGTTTATGATAGATCGCCCCAAAGTCCTCAACCAAAACCAGGTGGTCAAGCGTGACACGGTGATTGTCTATGGTGAAGACCGCTATCACAGTTATGTGCAGGTAAACCCTACTACCTATAAGGTGGTCAAGGCTGTTTACAACGATGAGGGTGTAGAGGTGGGCAATGTCTATTACGACAACATCGTCCACGTGAGTCAGTTCAAGGGAAGCCGCCAACTTTACAGTCATGATTTCCGCAAGCAGGAATTCGCCCGCCTGGTGCCAGACCAGTATCTGCGTCAGGCCGTGCTGAGCGATATCGTCTATGACCATGCCACCCCCAAGGGTTTTACCTATTGTGCCCAACTGCTCATTCCCGATGGGTCGAGCAGTTATATGGTCATGGTGACGCTCTCGTTTGAGGGGAAGATGACGATGGGGTTGAAATAGAACGCTGGTGGACCTATGTCGAACGATTATTTCAAGTTCAAGCAATTCGTGGTGCACCACGACCGGTGCGCTATGAAAGTAGGCACCGATGGGGTGCTTCTCGGTGCTTGGGCGAGGGGAGGACTTCGTGTGCTTGACGTCGGAACGGGTACCGGACTTATAGCCATGATGATGGCACAGCGCTATTCCCAGGCTCAGATAGACGGGATAGATATCGATGCCGATGCGTGTCTTCAGGCTTCCGACAACGTGGCACAGTCTCCTTTTTGCGACAGAATTGCGGTGCACCACGTTTCGTTGCAGCAATATGTGGAATGGCAAGACGTGGATGATATGTATGATTCCATTGTTTCCAATCCGCCTTTCTTTGCCCGCTCGTTGAAGGCTCCCGATGCCAAGCGCACCTTGGCGCGGCATGCAGACTCGCTTTCGTTTGCCGATTTGTTTCGTGCGGTAGACCGCTTGTTGTCTGCCGATGGGCATTTCTCGGTGGTCATCCCAACAGACCGGAAGAAAGAAATGGAGGAAGAGGGATATATATTCGGTTTCTGTTTGTGTCGTGAGCTACAGGTCAAGACCGTGGAGCGCAAGCAACCCAAACGGTGTTTGCTCGATTTTGTTCGCAACACGGACGGCATGCCGGAAACGCAGACCGTGGTGATGCAGGATGCCGACGGAAGTCGGAGTGACTGGTATGCCACGCTCACGCGCGACTTCTATTTGGAGTAATCTGCCAATCCAGCCAAAGAATAAAAAAGCGGGAGAAACCACAGAGGTATTTCTCCCGCTTCTTATATAATATAAGGTATATCAATATGCTGCTTTGAATTCATCGAGGAAGCGAGTATCGTTCTCCGAGAACATACGTAGGTCTGCCACCTGGTATTTCAAGTTGGTGATACGTTCCACACCCATACCGAAAGCGTAGCCAGTGTATACCTTGCTGTCGATGCCGCAAGCTTCGAGCACATTCGGGTCTACCATACCGCAACCGAGGATTTCCACCCAACCGGTGTGCTTGCAGAAACCGCAACCCTTGCCGCCGCAGATATGGCAAGAGATGTCCATCTCTGCACTTGGTTCGGTGAAGGGGAAGTAGCTCGGACGGAGACGTATCTTCGTGTCGGCGCCGAACATCTCGCGTGCAAAGGTGAGCAACACCTGCTTGAGGTCGGTAAACGACACGTTCTTGTCCACATAAAGACCCTCTACCTGATGGAAGAAGCAGTGTGCGCGTGCGGAGATGGCCTCGTTGCGATACACACGACCTGGACATATCACGCGAATAGGCGGCTGCTGGTGTTCCATGACACGGCTTTGGTCGTTGCTGGTATGCGAACGGAGCAGGATGTTCTTGATGACTTCGTTGGGATTTTGCTCCACGAAGAAGGTGTCTTGCATATCGCGTGCAGGGTGGTCGGCTGCGAAGTTCAGCTTGGTGAACACGTGCAGGTCGTCGTCGATTTCAGGACCTTCTGCCAGCGTGAAGCCCATGTGCGAGAATATGTCGATAATCTGATTGCGGGTGACGGTAAGCGGGTGGCGCGTGCCGAGTTTGATAGGATAGGGCGTGCGGGTCAGGTCGATGTCATCGCTCACGCTCTCGGCTGCTTCCGACTGCTCCTTCAATGAGTTGATCTTGTTGAG
Source organism: Lachnospiraceae bacterium (assembly GCA_963654295.1). Classification (GTDB taxonomy): domain Bacteria; phylum Bacteroidota; class Bacteroidia; order Bacteroidales; family Bacteroidaceae; genus Prevotella. Next base: position 6,449 of record CAVJZZ010000013.1, read on the forward strand.
GGCAGTCTGCTTCAGCTCGTTGATTTTCATGCCCACGTTTTTCTTTTCCTCAGCTGCCACGTTGCGGAAGTCTGCCATCAAGGCGTTGATTTCGCCTTTCTTGCTGAGGTATTTCAAACGTAACGCCTCAATTTCTTCTGCATTCGAGGCTGTCAGTTCGCTCACTTCCTTGAGGAGCGATTCAATCTTCTCTAATAACATATCTGTTGTTCTTTTTCTGTTCTTCTTTCTGTGCTTTATGGCCAATGTGCCGAGGCTTTGTCAAGGCATCAGCCAAAAACAATGCAAAGGTAATATTTTTACCTTAAAAAGGAGCATAAATCGAAATAAAGTTGTACTTTTGCAGAAATTTGAGGGGCTAGTTCCCAAACATGATGTATATGAAAAAAAGTGTATTATGTGTTTTTCTTGTCGCAGTCATCATCTCGTGCTGGTCTACAGGGTGCACCGACAAGAAGCCCGCAAGCACGGACACGATTGTGGCAGATACATTGCCGGTAGACACGTCAAAGGCTGACACGCTGGATAACTTGATCTCGGAGACGCCGATGCCCAAGGCGGCAGACGAACTGTTCGACGATTTTATCTTCAATTTCGCTGCCAACCGCAAGTTGCAGATGAAGCGCATCAAGTTCCCGTTGCCGGTCGACAGGTTCGGCAAGGTGACGTATCTGCAGAAGAAGCATTGGAAAATGGAGCATTTCTTCATGGACCAGGATTACTATACACTGATTTTCGACAACCGCAAGCAGATGGAACTCGTGAAAGACACGACGATAGACAATGTGGTGGTCGAGAAGATCTATTTCGGGAAAAAGTCGGTCAAGCAGTATTTCTTCTATCGTGAACGCGGCGAATGGATGCTTGAAGGCATACGCCACAAGGGACTCTATGAGAACAAGAACGCATCGTTCCTGAAGTTCTATGAGCAGTTTGCCGCCGACACAGCCTTCCAGAACCGCAGCCTGAACGACCCTGTGGTCTTCACGGGTCCTGATCCCGACGATGATTTCAGCACCATGACCGGAACAATTGAGCCGTGGCAATGGCCCAGTTTTGCACCGGAGTTGCCTCAAGGTTTCATCTATAACATCATCTACGGACAGAAATATGCCGAGAGCACACAAAAGATCTTTGTGCTTCGAGGCATTGCCAACGGACTGGAGACCGAACTTACGTTCAGACGAAAGAACGGGCAGTGGAAACTTATGAAACTCGTGCAATGATGAAAGACGTGAAATCATACGACTTGTTGGCGCACAACACTTTTGGCATAGCCGTCAAGTGCAGGCGCTTTGTGGAATATTCTTCTGTTGAAGAAGCGTGCATGCTGGTGCGGTCGCTGACGGATGAAGACCGTCCGCTGCTCCTCTTGGGCGGCGGAAGCAACCTGCTGCTCACGGGTGACTATGAAGGCACGGTGCTTCACTCTGCCATCAAAGGGCGTGAAGCCCGCGAAGACGGAGACAATGTGCTGCTCTGTTGCGGGTCGGGCGAAGTATGGGACGATGTGGTGGCTCTGTGTGTTGCCAACGGCTGGTACGGAGCTGAAAACTTGTCGCTTATACCCGGTGAGGTCGGTGCCAGTGCGGTGCAGAATATCGGGGCGTATGGGGCAGAGGTGAAAGACCTTATCGACGAGGTGGAAGCCGTGGAGATAAAGACGGGTAGTGTGGTGACATTCCGGAATGAAGACTGCCACTACGCTTATCGACAGAGTCGCTTCAAGAACGAATGGAAGGACCAGTATCTCATCACCCATGTCACCTACCGGTTGTCGAAAACCTTTGTTCCGGATCTTGCGTACGGCAATATCAAGTCGGAGCTGGAATCGGAACACATCGAGAATCCTACGGCAGAACAACTGCGCAATGTCATCATCAAGATAAGGGAAGCCAAGTTGCCCGACCCTAAAGTGGAGGGTAACGGCGGCAGTTTCTTTATGAACCCCATCGTGTCGCGTGAGAAGTTCGAAGCAATAGCGACACAATACGAGACTGTTCCGCACTATGACATAGATGCGGAACATGTGAAAATCCCGGCAGGCTGGATGATAGACCAATGTGGATGGAAGGGACGCACGATGGGTAGGGCAGGCGTGCATGCCAAACAAGCTCTCGTGCTCGTGAACAAAGGCGGGGCTACGGGAGCGGAAGTGTTGGCTCTGTGCGATGCCATCCGCAAGGATGTGTCGGAGAGGTTTGGCATCGACTTGCAGCCTGAGGTGAATGTCAGATGAAGAAAAGGACAAGTGCAACGCAAATCATAATATGAAAGTAACGATATTGGGTTCGGGAACATCGGGCGGCGTGCCAAGTTTGGGGTGTCAGTGTGCGGTGTGCAGAAGCATGAATCCGAAAGACAAACGCCTGAGAAGTGTGGCGCTGATAGAAACCGACACGACGCGCATACTCCTGGACTGCGGTCCCGACATACGCCAGCAACTCATGCCGCTTCCGTTTCGGAAGATAGATGCAGTGTTGCTCACGCATATCCATTACGACCATGTGGGTGGCATTGACGATTTGCGGCCCTACTGCCAGTTCGGCGACATCCATATCTATGCAGACGCCCGCACTACCAGCGGTTTGCACCATAACATGGACTATTGCTTTACCAACTATCCAGGTGTGCCCAAACTTGACCTGCATGTTATCGAACCGCACCATGTTTTGACTGTGGGCGATGTGGATATCATGCCTGTGCAGGTGATGCACGGTCGGCTGCCCATCCTCGGTTATCGGTTTGGACGCTTTGCCTACATCACAGACATGAAGACTATCCCTGAGTCTGAATATGAGTATCTGAAAGGGGTGGAAGTGCTTGTGGTCAATGCACTGCGGTTTGAGAAAGAGCATCATGCCCATCAACTGGTGGCAGATGCGGTGGCGTTTTCACGGCGTATCGGTGCCAAGCGCACCTATTTCACCCACGTGACACACCAGATAGGATATCATGATGACGCCAATGCCCGATTGCCGGAAGGCTTTGAATTCGCCTACGACGGCATGGTTATAGAAGTATAGTGGGCTGGCGGATTGAAAAACAAGAAGAACCCTATCTGAACTTCTTGAAGATAGGATTCTTCTTGAATTGTCTGTACAGTTTCCATCCGAGAATGGCGCCGTCAAGCATGCCCATACTCGTATTGAGAATTCCCATCCATCTGTTGTTGCCCTTGTACTCGTCGGCTTTGAACAGCGTCTGCCACTGTTCACCGATACGTCTTTCGTCGGCTTTGATTTCCTCCTTGACGCGAGCCTTGTATTCAGCGATGTCTTCGAGCGTGTTGATGTGCTCGGACAAGCTGGTGCGTATCTCCTTGTTGTCGTGATTATTCATACTCAATCCTTGTTGAACAATATGTTGGCGAAAAATCTGACCAATGGCTTTTCTATCCATGATTTCCTGTTAGCCGCAAAGACAACAAGCAGTAGAAGATAGATGCCCGCCACAATACAGAAAGCGAGGGCTGTGCCTGTGACAGGAGCAAGCGCATATGCCAATGCGAAAGAGAGGTAGATGAGCAGAAAGGCGAGAACCGTAAAGAACACGACAAGCATGGCAATGCCCGTGAGCAGTCGCACAATCTTGTCAATTACATCGAGCTTCATGTATTCAGACTGAAGCCCGATGTAATGCTTTGCCGTTTCGACCAATTGTCCTATGGTCTCAATATTCTTGTCGCTTGAGAACATATAGCCCTATGGTTTAGTCTTCAGGAGCAGCGTCTTTGATGTCGTCCACGAAGTCTTCCACTTCCTTGCGACTCAGTTTCAGATTGTGTTTCTTGCAGAAATCCTCCACAGCTCCTGTCAGCTTCTCACGCGTGTCAGAACCCTTTTCGGGAGCAACGAGAAGACCCAATACTGCACCAGCCACGGCTCCGCCGAGGAAAGCACCGATATAACCTAATGATTTCATAAGCATGAAGTTTTAGAATTAAACATATAAAAGTTAACACTGCAAAGATAGCGAAACTTTTTGCCCGTATGGTCAAAAATCTGTTAAAAATATTGATAACGGGGGTTTTAACAAACTTTATGTGGCGTTTGCTCTCTCGTTTGGGGTATATTTTGTAATTTCGCAAGAAATATATATTGAATATAAGTTTAATATCTAATAAAACTGACGAATTATGAAGAAAAGCATGGTATTTTGTGCAGGCTTGTGCGTAGCACTGGCTTTTACAAGTTGTAAGTCGAGTGAAAGCGCCTATAAGAAAATGTATGAGAAAGCCAAGGCACAGGAACAGGCTCAACAGACCGAAAATACAGAGACCGCAGCTCCCGTGGTGACACCGTTGGTAGAAAAGCCGTCTACCGAAACTACCGTGGTCGACAATTCAGACAATACGCCTGTTGCACAGGAGAAACTCTCTGTGGTAAACGGTGCAGGATTGAAGAACTTCAGTGTGGTGGTAGGTGCATTCCGTGTGAAAGCGAGCGCAGATAACCTGCAGAAAGAATTGAAGAACGCCGGCTATGAGGCTCAGATAGCCTACAATTCCGAGCGCAATCTGTATCGTGTGGTTGCTTCCACGTTTGATGCCAAGGCTGATGCTGTGCAGAGCCGCAATCAGTTGAGAAGCAAGTACCCCGACGCTTGGTTGCTGTTCAACCAGAACTAAGCCGATAGTGGCAAGAATATTATCCATAGACTATGGTAAAAAGCGCACTGGTGTGGCAGTGACCGATCCGTTGCAGATTATCGCGAACGGATTGGCCACTGTCGCTACAAGTGAGCTTATGCCGTATCTGAAAGACTATATCTCGCACGAGGCTGTGGAGCGTGTGGTGATTGGCGAACCGCGCCAACCCAACGGACAACCCAGCGAGAATCTGCCGAGGGTAAGGCAGTTTGTGGCGCAATGGCGGAAACAGATGCCGCAGATACCGATAGAGATGTTTGACGAACGTTTCACATCGGTTCTTGCGCATAAGGCTATGCTCGACGGTGGACTGCACAAGAAGGCACGCCAGAACAAGGAGTTGGTAGACGAGATCAGTGCTACCATCATTTTGCAAGATTATATGCAAGCTAACAGAAGATGATATTACCTATTTATATTTATGGTCAGCCCGTGTTGAGAAAAGTGGCTGAAGATATTACTCCCGACTATCCGGGACTGAAAGAATTGATTCCAAACATGTTTGCCACACTTACCGAGTCGGATGGAGTGGGGCTGGCAGCCCCACAGATAGGACTTGCTATCCGTGTGGTGGTGATTGACTTGAATGTCTTGTCGGAAGATTTGCCCGAATACAAGGACTTCCGCAAGGCGTATATCAATCCGCATATCGTGGAATATGATGAGGAGTCGAAGAAAGAAGCGATGGAAGAAGGATGCTTGAGCATTCCTGCCATCCACGAAAGCGTGACGCGTCCCACACGTATCCATGTGCGTTACCAAGACGAAGATTTCAACCAGCATGACGAATGGGTGGAGGGCTATTTGGCTCGCGTGATGCAGCATGAGTTCGACCATCTGGAGGGAGTCATGTTTATCGACCGCATATCTGCACTCCGCAAGCAGCTCATCAAAAACAAGTTGCGTGCTATCCTTCAGGGACGCTTCCGTTGCGGTTACCGTACAAAGGTGCACAGAAAGTAAATCCCATTTGTTATCAGGATGTTCAGGAAACACATATTCTTCATATTTTTTCTACTGGCAAGCGTGTCATGTCGTGCTCAATTCAACATCGACCGGCTTGTCAGGAGCGGACGTATCGCACTGCAATATGAAGACTATGTGCTTTCTATACAATATTTCAACCAGGCCATTTCCGGCAAGCCTTATCTGTATGAACCTTGGTTTTACAGGGCGTTGGCGAAATACAACTTGGGTGACTATGTGGGGGCGGAAGAAGACTGCTCCCGGGCGATAGCCATTAACCCCTATATCGACGGCATGTATGATTTGCGTGCCGTGTGCCGTATTCGTCAGCAAAAGTATCAGGATGCCATCGGCGATTATGGCAATGCCATCCGCTTGAATCCTACCAGCCGCGACTATTGGTACAACCGTGCTTACTGCCGTGTGCAGATAAATGACTATGCCGTGGCACATTCCGATTTGGACTCAGTCATCACACGCTGGAGCAAGTTTACGGAAGCCTATTCCTTGCAGGCAGAAATATACCTTCATGAAAACGATACTGCCCGGGCTACCCGTTGGCTCGACCGCACCGTGGAAATCAATCCATATGATGCGCAAGCGTGGGTGATTAAGGGACGTATCTATATGGCACGCGGCAATTGGAAGATGGCGGACCAGTCTCTCGGCAAGGCTATCCATTTGAAGCCGAAGACCGTGAACAATTATGTAGACCGTGCGGTGGCTCGCGTCAACCTGAAGAACTACCGGGGTGCCATGTCTGACTATGATATGGCGATAGACCTCGACCCCAACAACTTCCTTGCGCACTACAACCGTGCCTTGCTCAGAATGCAGGTGGGTGACGACAACCGTGCCATCTCCGATTTCAACTTTGTGCTCAAGTTGGAGCCCAACAACCTTCAGGCACTCTATAACCGGGCGACGCTACTCGACCGTACAGGCAACCTGCAGGGAGCCATTCGTGACTACAGCACGGTGATAGCTGAGTTTCCCAATTTCTGGACAGGCTTGCAGAACCGTGCCAGTTGCTATCGGCGGTTGGGTATGACGGCAAAGGCGGAAATGGACGAGTTCCGCATCATGAAGGCACAGATGAACAAACATCTGGGCGTGCAGCCCCGTTGGAGCAAAAACAAGTTGCGCAAGGTGCGTCGCCAGAGTGATGTGGACGTGAACAAGTATGACCAGATGGTCATTGCCGACGACAATGTCGTGGTGGAGCACGAATACAAGAGTAAGTATCGCGGCTTGGTGCAGAACCAGAAGGCAGACGACGACTTCTTGCCATTGTACGTGTTGTCCTATTATAAATATGACAATGGGGTGAACGAATACCAGGCGTTCGATAGCGATGTGGAGTCGTATAACAGCAAGAACAAACCGCTGAAGACGATATATGTAGCCTGCAACACGCAGCGTTCGCAACTCGACGAGCAACAGTCGAAGGCAAGTCTTGATTTCGTTGGTGCATTGTCGGCGAAGATTGCTGACACGCACGATGTCGGAAAGCGTGTGGCCCTGTTGTTCCAGCGTGCCGTGGCTTATACCACTGTGCAGAATTACGAGGAGGCCATGGCAGACTTGAATGCCGTAATCGCCACAGACAGCACCATGTCGATGGCTTTCTGGCAGCGGGCAGTGTGCCTTTCAGTCCTGGCAACACTGGATCATGCCAATGCCTATGATGCCCAATTGCAGTGGGCACGCACAATGGATGATCTTGACACGGCGATCAAACTCGCCCCGCACAATGTCTACCTTTATTACGACAAGGGTGTGATACATTCTTTCCGCAAGGAATATGCCCAGGCGATAGACTGCTACACGCAAGCCATCAAGCAAGATTCAAAACTGGCGGAAGCATACTATAACCGAGGTTTGGCACGTATCTACATCAACCAAAAACAGGCGGGCCTGGCAGACCTGAGCAAGGCAGGAGAGTTGGGGTTGTTCAAGGCATACAGTGCCATGAAGAGATTTGGCGGCAAATAATGCAGTCTAAAAAAATGCTAATAATTCTCTTGTCTCAAAAGAAATACTTATTTTTGCATTCGAAATACACAAATATTAACAGGTTATGATAAAAATAACATTCCCAGACGGTTCTGTTCGTGAGTATGAACAGGGCGTGACTGGACTTCAAATCGCAGAAAGCATCTCGCCGGCGTTGGCTCGCGATGTGCTGGCTTGTGGCGTGAACGGTGAAACGGTTGAATTGAATCGTCCTATTACTGAGGACGCCAAGATAGCTCTTTACAAGTGGGGCGACGAGGAAGGTAAGCATACTTTTTGGCATACATCTGCCCACCTGTTGGCTGAAGCTCTTCAGGAACTTTATCCGGGTATCCAGTTTGGTTTCGGTCCCGCTATCGAGAACGGCTTCTTCTACGACGTGATGCCTGCTCCTGGTCAGGTGATTTCGGAAAACGACTTCGGCAAGATCGAAGACAAGATGAAGGAACTGGCCAAGAAGAACGAGTCTGTAGTCCGCAAGGATGTGTCTAAGGCTGACGCTTTGGCAGAATTCAAGGCTGACGGTCAGGAATACAAGTGCGAGCACATTGAGCAGGATCTTGAGGACGGCACCATTTCTACCTATACACAAGGAGCCTTTACAGACCTTTGCCGTGGTCCTCACCTTGTGAGCACTGGTGCAATCAAGGCTGTGAAGATTACCAGCGTGGCTGGAGCGTTCTGGCGAGGTGATGCCAAGCGCGAGCAGATGACCCGTATTTACGGCGTGTCTTTCCCCAAGAAGAAGATGCTCGATGAATATCTCGTGATGCTTGAAGAGGCCAAGAAGCGTGACCACCGCAAGATCGGTAAGGAGATGGAACTCTTCATGTTCTCCGAGCGCGTGGGCAAGGGTCTTCCCATCTGGCTTCCCAAAGGCACACAGTTGCGTCTCCGCCTTCAGGAATTGCTCCGCAGCCTGCTCCGTCCTTACGACTATCAGGAGGTGATCACACCGGGTATTGGCGGCAAGAGCCTCTATGTGACCTCTGGTCACTATGCACACTATGGCAAGGATGCGTTCCAGCCTATCCACACTCCCGAAGAGGATGAGGAATACATGCTGAAACCGATGAACTGTCCGCACCACTGCGAAATCTATGCACGCAAGCCGCGTTCATACAAAGACCTGCCTTTGCGCATCGCAGAGTTCGGAACGGTGTTCCGCTATGAGAAGAGCGGTGAGCTTCATGGACTGACACGTGTCCGTACCTTCACGCAGGACGATGCCCATATCTTTGTTCGTCCCGACCAGGTGAAGAAGGAATTTGAAAATATCATCGACATCATTCTCAAGGTGTTCGGCATCTTTGGCTTCGAGAACTATGAAGCACAGATTTCACTCCGCGACCCGAAAGATACAGAGAAGTATATCGGCAGCGATGAGATTTGGGATGAGAGTCAGAATGCCATCCGCGAGGCTTGCAAGGAGAAGGGACTTCGTGCAACGGAAGTTGAGGGTGAGGCTGCATTCTATGGACCTAAGCTCGACTTTATGGTGAAAGACGCCATCGGCCGCAAGTGGCAGTTGGGTACGATTCAGGTGGACTACAACTTGCCCGAGCGCTTCAAGTTGGAGTATACCGCAGAAGACAATACCAAGAAGACGCCAGTGATGATACACCGTGCACCGTTCGGTTCACTGGAGCGCTTCACCGCTGTGCTTATCGAGCATACAGCAGGACATTTCCCCTTGTGGCTCACTCCAGATCAGGTGGCTATCCTCCCGATTTCGGAGAAGTTCAACGATTATGCCAAGAAGGTGGCCAAGTATCTTGACGGCAAGGGTGTGCGTGCCCTCATCGATGACCGCAACGAGAAGATCGGTCGCAAGATTCGTGACAACGAGTTGAAACGCGTACCTTATATGGTCATCGTTGGTGAGAAGGAGTCTGCAGAAGGTCTTGTTTCCATGCGTAAGCAAGGAGGTGGCGAGCAGGCTACCATGTCAATGGAAGAATTTGCACAGCGCATCAACGACGAAGTGGCAAAGCAATTGTCGGCTGTCAACGAATAATATTTCGATTTATCATAGAGTGGCTTTGGAGCTTAAGGCTTCAAAGCCACTTCTTTTTTTGTACATATGTCGTAGTATGAGGTAGATAGAAGCTTTTTTGTTTGAAAAAAAGAAGACGAAAATTTGTAAGGTCTATGGAAAATAAGTAACTTTGCACCCGCTTATCAAAAATAGTTGAATGAAGAATGACAAAATGACAAACAAGTACCGCGTGAATGAACAGATTCGCGTTCGGGAAGTCCGCATTGTAGGCGAGAGCGGTTCGACAGTAATGCCTACACGCCAAGCATTGGATCAAGCACGTCGAGAAGGTGTGGATCTCGTAGAAATCTCACCTAACGCCCAGCCTCCTGTTTGTCGTCTCATCGACTATTCAAAGTTCCTTTACCAGCAGAAAAAGCGTGCAAAGGAAATGAAGCAGAAGCAGGTGAAGGTGGAAGTGAAGGAAATTCGCTTCGGACCTCAGACCGACGAACATGACTATCAGTTCAAGTTGAAGCACGCCAAAGAGTTCCTCGAGGAAGGCAACAAGGTTCGCGCCTATGTGTTTTTCCGTGGTCGCTCGATTCTCTTCAAGGAGCAGGGAGAGGTCCTGTTGCTTCGTTTCGCCAACGATCTTGAAGAATACGGCAAGGTGGAGCAGCTTCCGAAGCTGGAAGGCAAAAAGATGTTCCTCTATATGGCACCCAAGAAGGCTGGTGTGGTGAAGAAAAGTCAGCAGAAAATGGACCGCGAGAAGCGTGAAGCCGATGCCAAGGAAGCCGCACGTCAGTCGCAGGACGAGAATGTTGAGAGCCAGGAGCTGCCGACAAACGGAGGTCTCTTTGCCAATGCAAAGAACGGCGGAGACGCTTTGAAGAAGCTCAAGGGTGAAGAATAGTCATCTGTGCAGAAATACTTTAAAATGAAAGCAGGTGCGTAACGCCAGGTATATGCGTTGCCACCATATAATAAATAACAATTTAAACATTAAAAAAATGCCAAAAGTAAAGACAAACTCTGGTGCAAAGAAGAGATTCAAGTTCACCGGAACAGGTAAGATCAAAAGACATCATGCTTACCACAGTCACATTCTGACTAAGAAAACAAAGAAGCAGAAACGCAATTTGGTACACCAGACTATCGTGGACCACTCTAACATGAAGCAGGTACGTGACTTGCTCTGCCTCCGTTAATCAAAGTCAAACAAACATTTTAAAGAAAGAAAATTATGCCAAGATCAGTAAATCACGTTGCTTCACGTGCTAAAAGAAAAAGAATTTTAAAGCTTACCCGTGGTTATTACGGAGCAAGAAAGAATGTTTGGACCGTAGCTAAGAACACTTGGGAGAAGGGTCTTACCTACGCTTATCGTGACCGTCGCAACAAGAAGCGTAACTTCCGCGCATTGTGGATTCAGCGTATCAACGCTGCCGCTCGTCTTGAGAACATGAGCTATTCAACTCTGATGGGTGCTCTTCACAAGGCAGGCATCGAGATCAACCGTAAGGTGCTCGCTGACCTCGCTGTTAACCATCCTGAAGCATTCAAGGCTATCGTTGCCAAGGTAAAGTAATTCGACGCAAGGTTTAATTACAACATAATGCCGCATTTCATCATTGTATGGAATGCGGCTTTTCTGTGTGCATCGGTGTAGGTGCAAAAAAAACTCTCCCCGCCAATTCCGCAGGGAGAGTCTGGTCGTAAAGTCTTTGTGCTTTCTATTTCATCACCTTTTTGCCGTTGACAATGTAGATGCCGTGTGCAGAAGGATTTTTGATGCGTCTGCCTTGCAGGTCGTAGTATACGGATTCTTTGGTGGAAGTCTTCACGTCGTCAATGTCTGTAGGCATGTAGTTGTGGAGGCTGTAATAATAGTGCAGTGTGCTGCTCACTCCGTCTGTTGTGGTGACGGTCTCAAGCAGATAGTCTGATCCGTCTGACAGATAGGTGTATACAATCTCGCAGTTGGCGCCCGACTGCTTGGCCAAGCGTCCGTCACCGTCAAAGCTGTAGGTGGTTGTGCTCGTAATCTGCTCGTCGCGGTTATAGGTGTCACAGACGATGTCATCCCCGTTGTGGTAGATATGGTTGGCGTAGTCGGGGGCTTGCACGCATACCCATTTCCCGGACGTGTTGTCCCATAGGTAATACCAATAGCCAATCATTGAACTGGCGTCACAGTCGTCCATAAACTCGAAGGGAACTGCCGGTTCGGTGTAGTTCAGTTCGGGATTTTCCGGAATAGAAGCGGTGTTGACGATGTATCGGTTATACGATCCGCTGACGATTTTGCCGTCTTCTACTGCATAGTATCCTGAGGTCTCAAATACTCCGTCATTGCTGTAAATGTCGTGATATCCGTCACTCATGTCGTCTGTGAAAGAAGCGGATTTGAGGGGTGAATTGCCTGTACGCACTTTTGCACTGTTGGCATATTCAGCATGCCAAGGACCGTCGAACGACGTGCCGGAGTATTCTTTCTCGCCTGTCCATCTGCCAAGTTCGTCATAGACAAATTCTATCTTGGTGTAATCCGCAATGCCGTCCTCATCATCCACGTCTATCAGATAAGCCATGTGTCCGTCGGCGTTGTAGAAGTAGTGCTCTTCACCATTCTCCTCATACTGTTGGCTCGTTTGCGTGTCGTAGTCATATTCCGTGCCGGTCTCTTTCCATTTGCCCTCCACCAGCTGACCTTGATCGTTCCACGTATAAGATACGTTTTCGCTTCCTTCGTTGACATGCTCGGAACTTTCCGTTGCCAATCTTCCAAACGTGCAGTATTCGTCTTCGGGATATTGCCAGAAATTGTTGCGGATTGCGTAGACGGCATCCATCAGCGACTTTTCCGGTGCATAGTCGTCAGCATAGGTGTACGTGTATTTCCGTGTAACGGTGCCGCCGATATACGGACTGTAGGTCTCGCTCAGGAGTCTGTTCTTGTCGTCCCACGTGTATTCATGGTAGTCCGAATACTTGCGGCTGGTCCCCGACATGTCCACCAAGCATTTGCTTACAGGGCGAGTGCCTTCGTCATTCAGTTCGTAGATCTCTTCGGAGGTGAGTTTGAGATACTTCTTGACCTTGCCTACGGTCACGCCTGAGAGATCTTCGCCATAGAACAGCTCGCGATAGAGGTTGCCGTTCAGCTGTTCCCACAAGACCATCTCGCAGTAGCTCACGTGCAGTTCGCTGGCATCCATTGTTCGCAGACCGTCGTTCGCGGCGATGAGGTGATAGGTGCGGTAAGCCTCTTTGAAAGTGTTTTCTTTGATATGGTCGGCGGGGACAGGACCGGAGTAGCGCGTCTCTTCGTAATGGCTTATGTAGTCTTCATAGCTTGTCCCGTCGGTTTCATATTCCATGTCGATGGTGAGGTTCCCCCATTTGTCGTAAGCCCTGGCGGTGGCGGGATGCAGTTTGCCGTCATCGTCGCGTGCGTAGGAATATTCCCATGTAAGGTCGTCTTTCACTTCCAGTTTTCCCATGTCGTCTACGATGGTGCGTTTGCCGTTCTCGTCCACTTTATATCGTGTGCGCTCGGTGCATACGCCATTGTCGTTGAACACGTAGTCCTGCACATAGGAAACGCCCGTGTCCAGCGACCAGTCTGCGTCTTTGTGGTATGCCATCACAGAAGTGATGTAGCCATATTCGTTATACTGATAAATCCTGCGGTAGTTGTCTCCCTTCACGCTGTCGAGCATGTTGACTTGAATGCCAGGCGGTTTTATTGCCCTTATCTTTCGCAGGGGAATGTCGGATTGGGAATACGCTGATATTCCCGTGAATGCCAATGCCAACAGGGCTGTGGCCTTCATGTAAGTGGAATGTTTCATAAATAGAACTTGTTTATAAAGCAAACCAACAGGCTCCGGTGTTGGCGGTAAATACAATGCATTCTTCTACATACGTAAAAAGCGCGGAGCCATCTGTTACCCGTTCCACGCAGTAAAGGCTCTAGCATTGCCCAAGTTGTCGAAACGAGCAACGAAAGAAAGCCCCACGCCTGTGTAAGAGTATATGATACCATCAACGTGCCAAACGAAAAAATCGTTCGGCATCACGGACGGCTGTATACAATACACACCATGAGGCGTCCCCGTTGCTTTGTTTTTGACAACTTTGCTTGAACTGCTAGATTCTTACTGCGTCAAAACCAAAGCGTACAGTTACGCCTTTATCATATGTATGCTGACCCCACCAATGCTCCTAAGGGCATCGTCTAAGAGTAAGCATTGGCAAAGATAATCATATTCTCCGACAAAGCCCACATTTCTTGCCTACTTTTTTCTTCAAGAGTTTCATCCCTCTTTCCCCAGGAGAACATGGAAACTTCATTGCAACCAACTATAAACTTCATGATTGCAGTCATAGAAATCTATCGAGGTCTACTACAAAATACTTCGCTTAACTTGTATTTATATAAATCCAACTTAGATTTAATCAAATACAAGCTGTATTTCTAGAAATACAGCTTGTATTTGCAAGAAATAGGTAGGCTCTGAACGGTTTGATAGTTGTGCTTATGCAAGAAAGATGTTACATTGCGGCTGTTTAGGGTGAAATACAGTGTGGCGACACAAAAGCCCATGGCCATGTATTTAAAAATATTTCTTCATGAGCTTTCTTTTATTTCAAGATAAAAATGTACTTTTGTGAACAGATGGGGCAAAGATGAACAAGGAACATCGAAAGTTTCTCATTGACCATTGACAACATCATTGATAAACAACTGTAAAAGATTTCTATGCGGAATATTCCAACAAGGACAGAAGCAGAGGCTATGCTGAAAAAGATATTCGGCATCCCCCGTTTTTATGATGAACAGTGGAGGGCGATTGAACGAATCCTTCGAGGCGAACGAATCCTTCTGATTGAACGGACAGGATTTGGAAAGTCCTTGTGTTATCAATTTCCCGCCAGTCAATTCTCGGGCGTTACAGTAGTCTTTTCTCCGTTGATTGCCTTGATGCGTGACCAGGTGAGAAGTCTCTGTGAACGGGGGATACCTGCAGCATATATCAATTCAGAGCAACTGTATGAAGAAAACCTGCATGTCATTGACCTTGCTTTGAAAGGGGAAATAAAGATCCTCTACATCGCTCCGGAAAGGCAGGAGAATGATGCCTGGATAGAAGCTACACGCAAGATCAACCTTGCCATGGTTGTTATAGACGAGGCCCATACAATATCTACATGGGGACATGATTTCCGACCCTCATTCCGCAGAATAATCAATCTTGTACAGTTGCTGCCCCAAGGTCTGCCCGTTCTTGCCACGACAGCGACTGCAACGAGGCGGGTGCAACGGGATATAGAGGAACAAATAGGAGGGAAGCTTACAACCATTAGAGGTGATTTGGTAAGACCTAACTTCTTTTTGCAGGTCATTAGGGTGCAATCTGAAGATGAAAAAATGATATGGCTGGCTTCGCATCTCAATGAGTTTGAAGGGACGGGGCTGATTTACACGGGGACCAGAGTTGATACGGAAGTCTATGCCAAATGGCTTCAGTTCTCTGGTGTCAATGCAATGGATTATAATGCAGGTCTTGATGCGGAAACGCGCAAGTCTATTGAATCGGGGTTGAGACAAAACAAATGGAAATGTATTGTTTCCACCAATGCACTGGGTATGGGTATCGACAAACCGGACATTCGTTTTATCATCCACACGCAGATACCTGTGTCTCCCATTCACTATTATCAAGAGATTGGACGTGCAGGACGTGACGGTAAACCGACACGTATCATCCTATTCTATAATGAGAAGGAAAGCGATGCCACAGGTGTTGCCGTTGATTCTCAACTGCCCTTGTATTTCATTGACGGGGCGCGTCCGTCTGTGGATAAATACCAAAGGATCATATCGTTGTTGCAGAACGGGCCACTGTCAGAGAAGGAAATCATTAAAGAGACAAACCTTAAAACATCACAAGTGAGGGTTGTCAAGGCAGACTTGCAAGATCAAGGAATTATAAAAGAGGTGTTGTATGGTAAAGTGAAGAATTTTGAATATCAATATGGCGCACCAGAACTCAATACAAATTACTTTGACGAACTGAGGGCGGCTAAATTGAAGGATTTTCACGCCATGGAGCAATATGTCTATACAGATATGCCAAGGATGAAATACCTTTGTTCTTTTCTTGACAACGGTGAAGGGCATAACTACACGAATTGTGACAATACGAACCTTGAAAAGATAAGCGTAACTGTAACTCCTGAAAGCGTAGCCGAACTTGAAAAGTTTAGGGAGACATATTTCCCTAAACTGGATGTGGCGTCATGGACACACAGAAAGAAAGACTTCCGCTTGTGCATCAATTATCCGGGAACGCTTTTATTGGAAAAGGTGGAAAGGGACAATGGAGGCGAAATCGTTTCCCGCTCTGTGGTCGAATATCAGAAACGTATCAATCGCTTTGACTATACGGAGGAAGAAATGGAGGTGATAGAAGATCGTTTGAATAGTGCATCCCGCTTGGTGGACGGCTATGCTGCATCATACTATGGAGTGTCCAATGTCGGTGCGGCGTTACACAGATGTAAGTATGAAGGTGGAGGCGATTTCCCTGATTTCCTTCTGAGAAAGACATTGTCTGTGTTCGGCAAGAAGTTTAGGGGTGTGCATTTTGATATGGTGTTGTATATGCCACCTACAAAGTCTGGCGATTTGGTAAAGAATTTCGCGATGAATTTCGCACGGGTTATAAACGTCCCTATTTGTCACGACTTGATAAAGGTGCGTATCACCGAAGAGCAGAAGATATTCCAAAACACATACAGTAAGCAAGAAAATGTAGCTGGCGCATTTGATATTGACGAAGATATCGTTGAGGGGAAGACAATCCTTCTGCTTGACGACATATATGATAGCGGGGCTACCATTAAGGAAGTCGGAAATCTGTTGACGCAAAAAGGTGCTAAATATATTGTTCCGATAGTTATAGCAAAAACCGTTGGAGGAAGATTATGATAAAACAAGAATTGACATATTGGATAACGCTTGCATTAATTCCCAAAATGTGGGCAAGGCGTAAGAATGAAATCTATGTGAATTGCTTTCAGCATGAACCGCAGATATCTATCATTGACTTGTTTGAGAATTCTGGCAATTGGGATATTGTTGGTTTGAATGATGAAGAAAAGGAATTGTTTGGAATTGCAAAAGCGGAATTGGCCAACAATTCGTTTCTTGTAGAAGAAATGATGGCTCAGGGATATGACATCCTGCCTATCACCCATGAAGAATATCCGAAATCTCTGAAGAAGAACATGAAATACAACGCACCTCTTGTAATCTATTCGAAGGGAAACAAGGCGCTGTTGCAAGAACCTTCTATTGCAATAGTCGGTTCACGAAATGCAGAAGCCGTCTCTCTTTCTTTCACGGAGAATATAGCTCAACAGGCAGCATCGAAGGGTGAAGTCGTTATAAGCGGTTTTGCAAAGGGAATTGACCGGAAAGCATTGGATGCTGTGCTGGCGGCTAAGGGGAAAAGCATTATTGTATTGCCCCAGGGCATTATGACCTTTGGTTCTGGCTTTAAGCAGTATTTTAAGGATATCATTCAGGGGAATGTCTTGGTGATGAGCACGTTTGCTCCTAAAGCTCCGTGGACGGTTGAATTTGCAATGGCACGAAATCCGATCATATATGGGATGGCTTCAGAGATATTTGTTGCGCAAAGTGACAATAAGGGCGGTACTTGGGCCGGAGTGACGGACGGATTGAGGAAACAGCGTCCTGTCTTTGTCAGATATCCCGGAAAAGAGGAGAAAAATGCCAATCTGCAACTCATACAGAAAGGTGCTCAAGCTGTAGATGTCAACGGACACGTATTGACGTTGTCGATTGAGGAGCAAAAGAGCCCGGAGCAGTTGGAAAAAGAGAAACTGCACACTGAGGTCATGGAAATGCTGAACAAGGTTGACATGATTTCCGCAAAAGACCTGGTTTGCCGATTGGGCTCGGATTGGAAACCTGAGAAGATGGTCCGATATCTGCAAGGCATCACTCAGGTGGAAAAGCTGAAAATCAAGAACCGGAATTATTTCCGTCTAAAAGGGAAGGAACAGCAAAGCCTCTTCAAAGAACTATTTTGACCAAGGGGTGTATAACGTCTTTAAAGAAATCGCCAAGCATTATTTCTCTTCGAGGGATGAACTTGTTATTCAAAAATCCCACTGTCAGCAAACAGTGGAATTTTTGAAGGCTATATGTTTAACTTCTTGAGCAGTTTCTTGTTGAGGGCTTGAATTTGGCGGCCTTGCTTGGTCAAGTCTTCACGCACGCTGTTGATGTCGTTGAAAAATTCGCAGAAGGCAGACTGGATGGCATTGGGGCGGCGCACGCTCTTGTCGGCATCAGGGTTGACAACAATCTTGATGCCTTTCTTTTCTATGGAGATGTCCACGTCGCTCCCGGTCATGATGGGGTCGCCATCATAGTGGATCACGCCGGGGTTCGCACGGTGTATGTGCAGGCGACTCGCCTTGAATGTCTTGATCTTCGAATTCTTGTTGAGGGTTTTGTTGAACATGTCGATGCTCACCTGCGCAGCCTCGATGAGGTCGAACGGTTCCATGATGATCACGTCGAGCAATCCGTCGCTCATGGAAGCCTGGGGTGCGATATAGGCATTGTTTCCGTATTGTGATGCATTGGCACACGATATGAGGAACGCCTCATATTGCTGTGTGCCGTTCTCGTCTTCGATGATATAGGTCTCGGGCTTGTATTTCAGCCCTTCCTTAAGCACGTTCTCTGCATAGCTGATAGGGCCGCGTTTGCCCGACATGGCAAACTTCAGACTGATAAAGGCGTCGAAGCCCATGCCGCATGTGCAAAAGAACGGCATGCCGTTGATAACACCGTAGTCGAGATCATGAATCTCGCAGCGGTTCAGAATCTGGATAGCTTTCTTGAAGTCGAGGGGTATGGTGAGATGACGTGCAAGCCCGTTGCCCGATCCGCAAGGGATGATGCCAAGCGCTGTGTGTGTGTGGACGATGGCGCGTGCCACTTCATTCACAGTGCCGTCGCCACCCACTGCCACCACGATATCCGCCCCGGCATTGGCAGCCTCGTGGGCAAGATCAGAGGCATGCCCAGCATACTCGGTATGCTTGATGACATAGTCGAACTGTTCCTTGTCCAGTGTCCTGTCGATGATGGCAGGAAGCCCTGCTTTGCTGACAGTTCCCGAGATGGGGTTCATGATGAAAACTATATTTTTCTTGGCTGTCATATCAAGCGCAAAGTTACTAAAAAAAGAGATATAAAGCCGTTAGGCATCTCTTATTTTTCAGACTAAGGACAATTTTCCTTTGATTTTTGTCCGTATATACCGCAATTTTTGTAACTTTGCAACCTGTAATAAAATCAATGGTAGCTAAGCTACACCTTTTATATAATGGGACAATTACAAGAAAGATACAAGAACTATCGCGAGCCGCAGAAGTTTATGGCAGCTGGTGTGTATCCTTATTTCCGTGAAATCACGGGCAAACAGGGTACTGAAGTTGAAATGGGAGGACACAAAGTCCTTATGTTTGGCTCAAACGCTTATACAGGTCTGACTGGCGACCAGCGAATCATTGATGCAGCCAAGGCTGCACTCGACCAATATGGTTCAGGATGTGCGGGCAGCCGCTTCCTCAACGGAACACTCGATCTCCACGTGAAATTGGAGAAAGAAATATCCGAATTCATCCACAAGGACGATTGTCTTTGTCTCTCCACTGGTTTCAGTGTGAACCAAGGTGTTTTGGCAATGGTGGTAGGAAAGGGTGATTATATCATCTGTGATGACCGTGACCATGCCAGCATCGTAGACGGACGCCGTCTGTCGTTCGCCCGTCAGTTGCACTACAAGCACAACGATATGGCAGACCTTGAGCGTGTGCTGCAAGGACTTCCTCACGAGGCTGTCAAGCTGATTGTCGTTGACGGCGTGTTCTCGATGGAAGGCGACCTCGCCAAGTTGCCTGAGATTGTGGAGCTGAAGCACAAGTACAACTGCTCTGTGATGGTTGATGAGGCTCACGGCATTGGTGTCTTTGGCGATCATGGTCGTGGCGTTTGTGACTATTTCGGTCTGACAGACGAAGTAGACCTCATCATGGGCACGTTCTCCAAGTCGCTTGCTTCTATCGGTGGTTTCATTGCTTCTGACAAGGATACCATCAACTTCTTGCGCCACACTTGCCGCACCTACATCTTCTCGGCATCCAATACACCTGCAGCTACAGCTGCCGCACTTGAGGCGCTTCACATTCTGCAGAAGGAACCAGAGCGCATAGAGGCTCTTTGGAAGGTGACGAAGTATGCCTTGAAGCGTTTCCAGGAGGAAGGTTTCGAGATTGGCGATACAGAGAGTCCGATCATTCCGCTTTATGTGCGTGATGTGGACAAGACATTTGTTGTCACAGCGCGTGCTTTCGAAGAGGGCGTGTTTATCAACCCGGTGATTCCACCGGCATGTGCGCCTCAAGACACATTGGTGCGCTACGCGTTGATGGCTACCCACACAGAAGAGCAGGTGGAACGTTCTGTACAGATTCTGAAGAAGGTATTCCAGGAACAAGGCATTATTAAATAAGGTATACGAAAACCGTTCGTGGCGCTGCACAACAAGCATGGTCACGAACGGTTTCGCTTTTTTCGGGGTGTAGCGCAGTTGGTAGCGTTCCTGGTTTGGGACCAGGCTGTCGCAGGTTCGAGTCCTGTCACCCCGACAGACAAGAATAAACTCAGAGCGGGTGGATTTACATGAAGTAATCCACCCGCTCTGAGTTTTGTCGGTTCAAGTTCCTTGTAATCTGTACACCGTTTTTAGCCGGCTACACTGAAAATGCGGATTTCTGGGTCAGCCTGGAAGTAGGGAGACAAGCCTGTCACCACATCATTGGTGAACATTGCTGACTGCAAGTAGGCTGCGGCATGTTCTGCGCTGTCGAAACCATGGAGCACTTGTACGTCTTCATCACGCACCAACAGGTTCTTGCTCACTGCGCCCTCAATGGTGTCGAGGAAAGGCTGACGATAGTCGAAATACACCTTTGCTGCATTGGCACGATCACTTTCTTTAATCTTCATCGTAATCTGAAGATAAGCTTTTGCTTCTTTCATACTCTTTAGTTTTTTAATTGGTTGAATGTTTTCTGTTTCTTTTAGACGACTGCAAAATTAAGATTTCTCATGTGCTTTCGCTACGTAAATTCACGCCTATAAATGGTATATTCGGGAAAATGCTTGGCTATGCCGAAAATAATGTATAATTTTACCATCGCAAATCCCTTATTTACCATTTGTGGAGGAAGATCAATGAACAGAGAAGATGTCAATACATATAAGATAGGAGAAAACCGTCATTCAGGTTTGGAACTGGAGTTGCACTTCATGCCGAAGTTTTTTCACGAGAACGGATGTGGCTCCATGCCGCCCCATCTGCATGAGTTCTATCAGATTATTTGGTTTCGCCATGGTCATGGCACGCATCATGTAGACTTCGTAGACTATCCCGTCGCGGACAATACAATCTTTTTTATTGCGCCTGGGCAGATACATGCCTTTGACGGCAATGAGACTTTTGAGGGGGTGGTCATACTCTTTAATGCCAGTTTTCTGCTGGATGAAGAGTCGAGTGAGAATATCTTCTTGAAGTATAATGTGTTTAATGCCTATGATTCTCTGCCGTATTGTAAGGTGACCAATGAGGAGGCTGACCGCTTGATGCTTTTGGTGAATGAGATGAACAGAGAGTATTCACTCACAGGGTCTTTTGCCCATAAGGATTATATGCAGTATCTGGTGCGTCTTTTCTTGATAAGAGTACAGCGGTGTGGCGACCGCAAGGAGATGCCGCCTCTCTATGTGTCGAATGTTGCCAATCGCACCTTCGTTCGTTTCCGTCAGCTGTTGGAGCAGAATTTTCATCGTGTTCATACTGTGCAGGAATATGCAGACATGCTCCACATTTCCTCTCGTACACTGACCAAGTACGTTAGTCAGAGCACCTACAGTTCTCCTCTTCAGGTGATCAACGACCGTATCGTACTTGAGGCCAAACGCCAGTTGGTGCACTCTTCGCTGAGTGTCAAGGAAATCGGAAGTCAACTGGGGTTTGATGACTCTTCCTATTTCGTGAAGTTTTTCAAGCGTTTGGTGGGCAAGATACCGGGAGAGTTTAGAAAGCTTGAGCAAGAAAAGGAGGGTAGGCTATAGTGAAATGTCTGTAGCCAGCAATGCCCATATGGGGAGATGACATAAAAAAAAAGCGACGACCTTCACAGGCTACCGCTTCAAATCTTCAATAAGGTATTAGTCTTTTAAGGTAAAAAAGATTGTTTTCAGGATAACTTTGCAAAGTTACGTATAATATTCCTCATTACCAAATATTTATACAACTAATTTTAAATTTTGCTTAAAATCTTCATACCCCTCATTACACCTTATATGATGATGGGTTTTCAGCATCGTTTGTGCCATGGCTGTAGTGGAATAAAGATTTAGTCTAAATATGTCTTCCATGGAGGACAGCTAAAAAATGTGGCATGATGCTTGCGTATCATGCCACGGAATATTTGCATAGGAATGAATCTTACTTGATAGTCACTATAACGGGTGTGTCGATGTCCTTGCGCCAGTTCTTCATACATTCGAACCAGTCTTTGGCGCTGTGGTAGCCGAAGTCTTCCTTGTCGCTGCAGAAGGTGATGTGGTAGTGCAGGTGATTGCCTGTGGTGCCGATGACAAACGGCAACTCGTCTGCTGTGGTCGGTATTTCCTCCAGCATGTATTCTTGCGGCACATAGATGCCCAAGCCCACTGTCTCGCGCTGGTGTCCTGCGGAGTCTTTCTCGGCTACAGCCCAATCACTTCCCCAGCAACCGCGCAATCCCTTGTGGTCATTATATTCGGTTGAACCTTTCACGCGGATTACGCCGGTAGAGAATTTATACCCGTTCACGTTCTGACGGAAGAAGGCGTCTACATCCACATCGCGGTGACCTGCCCAAATGGTGTAGCGCAGTTTTACGTCGATAGGTTCTTTATCAGCCTCAGCCTCCCATTGTTCGTCGATCACTTCTACGACTGACCGCACAGGACCGTTCGAGATGATTCGCTGAGTGCGGTGTTCCACCTTCTCAAGAGGCTGCTGCTGTTTGCCGTCCCAACCACGGAAAGCACCGAGGGCAAAGGTGTTGCCTGCCCAGAGCACATCATCGCCATAGCCGGCAGCCAACTGTTCCTTGCTGGGATAGAATTGCGTCTCTTTCAGTTCGAGTTGCTTGTGACGTTTGCCGTAGAGGTCGATGCTTTGGCGAGCATCGAAATAGATGCGGAAACAGGTGAGCTCACTTTCGAAAGCCACACCATGGTGGTGCTGCACACTGTAGGACGGACCGCCATGGTCGTAGGTGAGGCATGATATATAGATGTCCTGCTTGTTCTTTTCTTTCACCTTCTTGTTGGGCAAAAGCATCTCGTTGAACACGCGCGGTGTGTATTGGCGCGGCTTGCCGGTGGGGTAGAGGGTGATGGTGAAGTTCTTCTGTTCCTTCTTGCCTATCGGTGTGACGAAACAAAGTTCATCGTTGGTGCCGTCCTTGTCAAGGTCGTCGAGCTGGCTGGCTATTTCTTCATCCCCCAGCTTCACCAATGCTGATTTCACTGCAAATCCGCAGTCCTTCAGAGATACTACTACTGGTGCTGCTTCTTTGGCAGCCGAAGGGTTTTTCACGTTGACAGTAAACGTCTTCTGCGCCATGGCCGGAGTGGACAGCAGGGCAAGCATGGTTAGCGATAACAGTTTATTCATGTTGTATTGATTGTTTGGAATAAAATGCGGAGGAGTCCTTGTGCCCCAATAGGGCGCAAGGACTCCTCCAGTAGTGTTGGATTATTTCTGTTCGTTTTTGATCTTCTCTACATAGGCATCGATGACGGCTACAGCGGTGATGTTGACCACGTCGCTTACCGAGCTCTCGAAGTCTGTGAAGTGAATAGCCTTGTTCAATCCCATCTGGATGGGGCCGATGATTTCTGCGTCGGGATCCAAGGCTTGCAGCAGTTTGTAGCTTCCGTTGGCACTGCTCATGTTGGGGAAGACGAGTGTGTTCACGTCGAGACCTTTCAGTCGGGTGAACGGGAACTTGTCGTCACGCAACTCCTTGTTGAGCGCAAAGTTCACCTGCATCTCTCCGTCGATGGCAAGGTCTGGATAGCGGCGCTGCATTTCTGCCACGGCGTTATGTACAGCCACCGGGCTGCCCTTTTCATCGGTGCCGAAGTTGGAGTAGCTAATCATCGAAATGACCGGTTTCTCGTTGAAGAACTCTACGGTCTGAGCACTCAGGCGGGCGATGTCTACCAGCACGCTCTCGTCAGGATGGCGGTTGATGAGTGTATCGGCGATATAATAGGTGCCCTTGCTTGTATTGAGGATGTGCATAGTGGCGAAGTGGTTATAGGAAGGCTGTATGCCGATCACTTCTTTTGCCACCTTGATGGTGTTCGAGTATTTGGTGTACAGACCGGTGATAAATGCGTCTGCGTCACCGAATTCCACCATCATCATACCGAAGTAGTTGCGCTCGTACATCTTGTCGTAAGCTTCTTCGAAGGTATAACCCATGCGGAAGCGTTTCTTGGCAAGGTGCTTGGCATATGTGGCGCGGCGTCCTTGTTCCTGGTCTGCACGCATATCCACAATCTCAATGCCATCGAGATTCAGTTTCAGTCTTTGTGCCATCCGCTTCAGTCTGTCGGGATTGCCGAGCAGGATAGGCGTACAGATGCCTTCTGTCTTGGCTTGTACGGCAGCCTTCATCATTGTCGGATGTCCACCTTCGGCAAAGACAACGCGCTGTGGGTGAAGACGGGCGGTGTCGTGAAGTTTGCGTGTGAGTTTCGTTTCCTGTCCGAGCAGCTGACGCAGGTTCTTCTTGTACGTATCCCAATCCGTGATTTCGCGGCGAGCCACACCACTCTCGATGGCTGCCTTAGCTACGGCAGCCGACACTTCTGTGATAAGACGTGGGTCGACAGGTTTTGGAATGAAATATTTCGGACCGAACGAAAGGTCGCTCACATGGTATACATCGTTGACCACATCGGGAACAGGCTGCTTGGCCAGTTCTGCGATGGCGCGTACGGCAGCCATCTTCATTTCTTCGTTGATGGCGCGTGCGTGAACGTCGAGAGCACCGCGGAAGATATAGGGGAATCCGATTACGTTGTTGATCTGGTTGGGATAGTCGCTGCGTCCGGTAGACATCAGCACGTCTGGGCGGCTTGCCATGGCGTCCTCGTATGAAATCTCGGGCACGGGGTTGGCGAGTGCGAAAACGATAGGACTGTTTGCCATGGAACGGATCATATCCTGTGAGAGAACGTTTCCTTTCGAAAGTCCTACGAACACGTCTGCGCCTTTCACTGCTTCTTCGAGTGTATGCACATCGCGTCGGTCGGTAGCGAAGAGCTTCTTCTGTGGCGTGAGGTTCGGGCGGTCGGAGGTGATGACACCCTTGGAGTCAAGCATCACAATGTTCTCTACACGTGCACCCAGTGCCACGTAGAGTTTTGTACACGAGATGGCAGCAGCACCGGCACCGTTGACCACGATTTTAACATCCTCGATGTTCTTGCCTGCCACTTCAAGTGCGTTTTTCAGTCCGGCAGCCGAGATGATGGCTGTTCCGTGCTGGTCGTCGTGCATCACGGGGATGTCGAGTGTCTTCTTGAGCCTTTCCTCTATATAGAAACATTCGGGCGCTTTGATGTCTTCGAGGTTGATGCCGCCGAATGAAGGCGCAATCTTTTCTACAGCCTCGCAGAACTTTTCGGGGTCTTTCTCTGCCACCTCGATGTCGAAGACGTCGATGCCACCGTAAATCTTGAAGAGCAGACCCTTGCCTTCCATCACCGGCTTGCCGCTCATGGCGCCGATGTCACCAAGACCGAGCACGGCTGTTCCGTTGCTGATTACAGCAACGAGGTTGCCCTTGTCTGTATATTTGTAAACGCTGTCGGGATTGCTTTGGATTTCCAGACAGGGATAAGCTACACCTGGCGAGTAAGCCAGGCTGAGGTCGGTTTGTGTTCGGTAAGGTTTGGTCGGTTTAACTTCAATCTTGCCGGGGCGTATGTTCTCGTGATAGGCGAGTGCAGCCTCTTTTGTGATTTTTACCATAAGTATGATCGTTTAAATAATAATTTAACTCTTTACGAGAGGCAAAGTTACAAAAAACTAAATAATAAGAACAAGTTTACAGATAAAAAATGTAATTTTGCAACGAAATATAACAGATATGAACAAAAACGTTGAAACGACAGCTTATCGTAAGGAACTGAAGTTGCGGATTATGTCTACGGCAATGGCCATGTTTAGAGAGAAAGGCATCAAGTCGGTCAAGATGGACGACATTGCAGCCGCTTTGTCCGTTTCGAAACGCACGCTCTACGAGATATTCGACAACAAGGAATTGTTGCTCTACGAGGCTTTGCGCAGTGAACATGAGGCGCATGCTGACGAGGTGCGTTTGTTTTGCGAGCAACAAGACTCCAATGTGATGGACACGCTATTGGCGTTTTACCATTACCAGATGGAGGAATTCAGTCGTGTGTGTCCGGCTTTCTTTACCGAGTTGGGGCGTTATCCGATGGTGTTGCAGTATCTGCATGCTGAGGACCAGCGCAACAAGGAGAATGCGATGCGCTTTTTCATGCGCGGCATCGACGAGGGTTTCTTCCGTAGTGATATCAACTACGACATTGTGACACGGGTGAGCAAGATGGGTATCAATGGGGCGATGGAGTCAAGGATGTTTGACGAATATTCCTTGCCCGAAATTTTCAGCAACATTATCCTCACTTTCTTCCGGGGTATCTGCACTCCTAAGGGATTGGAGATGCTTGAACATTTCTCTATGTCTAAGGAACCGATGAAGTGATTAAAGTGTTTGTTCTCAGAAGTATGAGTGATATTTTCTGATTTGCAACTATAAGCATGTATTCTTATATTGCCTTGGCTCCTTGTCGAATGTCGTTGGCACGCATATAGTTGACGAGCTTGTCGGTGAATTCATGATTCTTCAATCCCCAACGTGGTGCGACGAGCAGATGGGCGGGCGACTGACTGACGAAGCGTTCGAGTACGAGGTCAGGGCGCAGGCGCTCTACATAGTCGCATACCGTCTGTATATACTCGTCAACTGTAAATACGGGGAATGGCGTGCGCTCGTATTCCTTTGCCAAGCGTGTGCCGCAGATCACTTGCAATTGGTGTAGTTTGAGCACTGTGAGGGGTAGGGCGGAAATGAGGTGCGCCTGCCGGATGATTTCGTCGTGATCCTCGCCAGGCAATCCCACAATGACATGTCCGCCCGTCATGATGCCGCGTTCGGCAGTCAGTTCTACCGCCTGGCGGCTACATGCGAAGTCGTGTCCGCGGTTGATGCGGAGCAACGTGTCATCGTTTGCCGACTCGATGCCATATTCCACCATGACAAACGTGTGGCGGTTGAGGCTTTCCAGATAGTCGAGCAATGCGGGGGAGATGCAGTCGGGGCGTGTGCCGATGATGATGCCCAGCACATCGTCTTGCGCCAGCGCTTCTTCATACAGCGCTTTCAACTGGTCCAAAGGTGCGTAGGTGTTGGTGAAAGCCTGAAAATAGGCAAGATATTTCATGTCGGGATATTTCCTGGCAAAGAAAGCCTTCCCCGTTTCGATTTGGCTGGCAACAGACTGCGTGCGGTTGCAATAGCTCGGGTTGAACGTCTCGTTGTCGCAAAAAGAGCATCCTCCTGTGCTGATATGCCCGTCGCGATTGGGGCAAGAAAAGCCAGCGTCTATTGACAGCTTCTGCACGCGGCATGGAAACTGCTTGCGTATCCATGAACCGAAATCGTTGTAGGGCAGTGTGTTCATGCTTTGATTTTGTTCTTTTTTATACTACGAGTTGCAAAAGTAACCAAAAAGATTTATCTTTGCACATGATTTCCAAATTTTAATGATAGCGATGAAACGTTTATTTTCAATGTGTGCAGCAATATTGCTGGCAACGACACAGTTGCTGGCTTCTGAACCTCTTAATCTGAAAGACATTATCAGTGGCCGTTATCGTGCCGAAACCCTTAGCGCCGTGACTCCGCTGGATGACGGCACCTATGCCCAAATCAGTGGCGACGGGAAGAAAATCGTGAAATATTCTTTTTCCACAGGCAAGGAGATAGGCGTGCTTTTCGATGTAGACAAGACCCAGGGTAAGCATATTGAAGGCTTCGACGGCTATTCGATGAGTCCTGACGGTACGAAGATGCTCATTCAGACACAGACGAATGCCATCTATCGGCGATCGGCCACGTCAGTCTATTACATTTATAATATCAACTCGCGCAAGCTCACGCCGCTGTCGGACTATGGACCACAGCAGGTGCCCACATGGAGTCCTGACGGCAACCAGGTGGCTTTCGTGCGCGAGGGCAACATCTATCTGGTGAAACTGCTATATGACAATGCTGAAAGTCAGGTGACCAAGGACGGCAAGTTCAATAGTATCATCAACGGTGTGCCCGACTGGGTGAACGAGGAGGAGTTCGGTTTCAACCGTGCTTTGACGTTCAATGCCGACGGAACGATGATCTGTTGGATCAAATACGACGAAAGCAACGTAAAGACCTATTCGCTCCAGCTTTTCAAGGGAATGAGTCCTGAACGTGAATCTTATGCCACCTATCCGGGAGAATATTCCTATAAATATCCTAAGGCAGGCGAGGTGAATTCGCAGGTGAGCGTGTGGAGCTATGATATCAAGAGCCACCAAGTGCGCCAGTTACAGGTGCCGCTGGATGCAGACGGCTACATACCTCGATTGAAAGCCACTGCTGACCCCAACCGTATGGTGGTGCTTACGATGAACCGCCATCAAGATGCCCTCTGCATCTATGGCGTGAACCCCCGTTCTACGATAAGCCACCTGCTCATCAAGGAAAGTGCGTCCAAATATGTGCAGGAAGGCGTTCTCGACAATATCCGTTTCACTGACAACGAAATCTTGCTGCCAAGCGACCGTGACGGTTATATGCACCTCTATGTGTATGACATGAACGGTCAGTTGCAGCGCAAGATTATCGGTGGACAGTATGACGTGACCGCCGTATACGGCATAGACTCCAAGACGGGTGATGTGTATTATCAGGCAGCCTCATTGCAACCCATAGACCGCCAAATCATGGTGGCACACAGAAATGGGAAGATCGAACGCCTGTCGAAGCAGGAAGGTTGGAACACGGCAGT
The DNA here is from genome assembly GCA_963654295.1 of Lachnospiraceae bacterium. GTDB lineage: Bacteria > Bacteroidota > Bacteroidia > Bacteroidales > Bacteroidaceae > Prevotella. The sequence goes on from CAVJZZ010000013.1 coordinate 35,393, forward strand.
GTTTGCCAAAGACTTTAAGAATTATATTAATGTGTGGAGCGACAGACACACACCGCAGGTGACTACATTGTGTAACAACCGCGGTGGTGTGCAGACCACCTTGCTTGACAACAAGTCGCTGCGTCAGACTGCGTCTACACTGGGTTTGGGCGCCAACGAACCGTTCTCGTTCACCACGTCTGAGGGTGTGACGCTTAACGGTTGGATGGTGAAGCCAGCTAACTTCGATGCTTCCAAGAAATACCCTGTCATCATGTTCCAATACAGTGGTCCTGGTAGTCAGCAGGTGATCAACTCGTGGAACTGCGGTTCCATGGGACAAGGATGCATGTATGACCACTACCTCGCCCAGCAAGGCTTTATCGTAGTCTGCGTCGACGGGCGCGGCACGGGAGGTAGAGGTGCCGACTTCGAGAAGTGTATCTATCTGAAGATGGGTAATCAGGAATCGAAAGACCAGGTGGAAACCGCTATCTGGCTCGGCAAGCAAAGTTATGTGGACAAAGACCGCATTGGCATCTGGGGATGGAGCTTTGGCGGTTTCAACACCCTGATGAGCATGAGTGAGGGGCGCGGCGTGTTCCGTGCGGGCGTGGCTGTGGCTCCTCCCACATCATGGCGCTTCTACGACACCATCTATACGGAACGTTACATGCGTACGCCGGGCGAGAACCCCACGGGATATGATGACAATCCGATCAGCCGTGCCAGTCGCTTGCATGGAGCCTTGCTCCTCTGCCATGGCTTGGCAGACGACAACGTGCATCCGCAAAACACCTTTGAATACACAGAAGCACTGGTGCAGGCAGACAAAGACTTCAAGATGAATGTCTATACCAACCGCAACCATGGCATATACGGAGGCAACACGCGCAACCATTTGCTCCGCCAGATCACGGAGTTCTTCAAGGAGCAAATGAAATAAGACACCCTCACATGACAGTCAGTGAACGGTATGAAACTGTGCTCGGCTACTTCAGCTCTGAAATGCCTGAAGTCGACACAGAGTTGCACTATGGAACAATTTTCCAGCTTCTGGTGGCAGTGATGCTCAGTGCTCAATGTACAGACAAGCGCATCAATGAAGTAACACCCGCGCTTTTCCGTCAATGGCCAGATGCCTCGTCGCTTGCCAGTGCGGAAGAGTGGGAGGTGTATGAATACATCAAGCGTGTGAGCTATCCCAACGCCAAGGCACGTCATTTGGTAGAGATGGCACAGATGCTTGTACGCGATTTTGGAGGCGAGGTGCCTGTGCAGTTTGACGACCTTGTCAAGTTGCCAGGCGTGGGGCGCAAGACTGCCAATGTCATCGAGGCGGTGGCGTTCGGCAAGGCTGCCATGCCCGTAGACACCCATGTCTATCGTGTGAGCCGCCGTTTGGGACTTGTCGTGAAGAGCGCAGACACCCCCTACAAGGTGGAGGTGGCGTTGAAACGACATATTCCCGACCATCTGCTCGCCAAGGCGCATCATTGGTTGCTCCTGCATGGACGCTACGTCTGCGTGAGCCGCAATCCCAAGTGCGCCAAGTGTCCGTTTGATGCGTTTTGTCCCAAGCGGTTGGATGACTCCAAAGTGTCTGACGTGCGGGGTGGGAGCAAGAGAAAATCTGCAAGCAAGAAACAATGAACAGCAAACTTATCATCACATTTCTGAAACATGTGACGGCGAACAACAACCGTCAGTGGTTTCAGACCCATAAAGACGAATACCTGGAGGCGAAGGCTTCGTTTGAAGAAGGCGTGGCACAGGCAATAGCACGCATCTCGGAGTTTGACAACTCGATTGCCCATGTGCAGGTGAAAGACGCCACCTACCGGTTCTATCGTGACACGCGCTTCTCTCTGGACAAGTCGCCCTACAAGAACCACTTGGGAGCCTATATCGCTGCCCACGGCAAGAAGGCCCTGCACGGCGGCTATTATCTCCACATGGAGCCCGGTCATTGCCTCTTGGCGCTGGGTAACTATTGTCTGCCTACCCAAATCCTCACTTCGTGCCGTAACGAGATTATGGGAAACATCGATCGTTGGCGTGCCGCTGTGGAGAACGACGATTTCGTGGAAACCTTTGGTAGGGCGGGAGAGAACACCTGGGAAGACAAGTGTGGGTTCGGCCTTGAGTCGCTCAAGACATGCCCCAAGGATTTTCCAAGAGACTATCCCCACATGGAATATCTCCGCATGAAGGACTATTGCTGCTGGCATCAGGTGGACGACAGCTTCTTCGGGAGTGAAGGCTGGCTTGACGAAATGACACGCGTCTTCAAGATAGGCAAGCCTATGATGGACATGATGAACGATGTCATAGACGATTACGAATAAGGAAAAAGAAAGATATATATGGAAATCAAGAAATCAGAATTTACGATAAGCAGTCCTACTGTGACGAAGTGTCCCAACGACACCAAGGCAGAATATGCCTTCATCGGACGTTCCAACGTGGGAAAGTCGAGTCTCATCAACATGCTCTGCAACCATAAGGGACTTGCCAAGACGTCAGCAACGCCGGGCAAGACTCTGCTCATCAACCATTTTATCATCAACAACGAATGGTATCTTGTAGACCTACCTGGCTATGGATTTGCCAAGCGCAGCAAGACCGTACAGCAGAAGTTGGAGCAGATGATATCGCAGTATATCCTGCAACGCAAGCAACTGGTCAACGTCTTTGTGCTCATCGATGTGCGTCACGAACAGCAGAAGATAGACCGCGAGTTTATCGACTGGCTCGGTGCCAGTTCGGTGCCTTTCGCTATCATCTTCACGAAAGCCGACAAGCTCGGCATGCCCAAGGCACGCAAGAATGCAGAAGCTTGGATGGAAGCTCTCCACGATACGTGGGAAGACCTGCCACCTTATTTTATTACCAGTTCGGAGAAGAAGTTGGGCCGTGAAGAAGTGCTTGGCTATATCGAGGAAATCAACCAGTCGTTGGCAGAATGACGGCAGAAAAAAGTGAACAATAAAGTCAAAACATGGCAGTAATACCCTATTTGGATGTGCAGAACGTGTCGAAAGCGTTTGGCGCCCACGTGCTGTTTCGCAACTTAAGCTTCAGTGTGAGCGAGGGACAGAAGGTGGGGCTTATCGCCCAAAACGGCACGGGAAAGTCGACGCTCCTGTCTGTGCTTACAGGCAAGGAAGGCAAGGACAGCGGCGAAATCATTTACAGGAAAGACCTGCGTGTGGGGATGCTCGAACAGCAACCGCATTTCGACCCTGAGGAAACCGTGCTCGATGCCTGTTTCAACCATCACGGCAACGAGGAACTCGTGCTCAAAGCGAAGCAGATACTCACCCAACTCAAGATACAACAGCTGGATCAGCCGATGGGACAGCTCAGCGGCGGTCAGCAGAAGCGCGTAGCGCTTGCCAACGTGCTCATCACCGAACCTGACTTGCTTATTCTCGATGAGCCTACCAACCACTTGGACCTTGAGATGATCGAGTGGCTTGAGGGATTTCTCAACCGTGGTAACCGCACGTTGCTCATGGTAACGCACGACCGATTTTTCCTCGACCGGGTGTGCAATGTCATCCTCGAACTCGACGACAAGACCATCTATACCTATCGCGGCAATTACAGTTATTATCTTGAAAAGCGGCAGGAACGTATCGACCAGCAGCGTGCCGAGATACAGCGTGCCAACAACCTCTACCGGCGTGAGCTGGAGTGGATGCGCCGGCAACCGCAGGCGCGAGGGCATAAGGCCCGCTATCGAGAGGAAGCCTTCTACGGGCTGGAGCAGAAAGCCAAGCAACGCATCGAGGAACGGCAGGTGAGGTTGAAGTCGCGTGGCGTGTATATCGGCAACAAGATATTCGAATGTCAATACGTATCGAAGGCGTTTGGCGACAAGGTGATACTTCGCGATTTCTATTATAATTTCGCGCGTTTCGAGAAGATGGGTATCGTGGGCAACAACGGCACCGGCAAATCCACGTTTGTGAAGATGTTGCTCGGCGAAGTGGCTCCAGACAGCGGACGTTTTGATATCGGAGAGACGGTGAAGTTTGGTTATTTCTCGCAGGAAGGACTGAAAATACGCGACGACCAGAAGGTAATCGATGTAGTGACCGACATTGCAGAGTATGTGGATCTTGGCGGAGGTCGCCACCTCACGGCATCACAACTGCTCCAGATGTTCCTCTTCACGCCCGAGGAGCAATACAACTACGTGGCAAAGCTCAGTGGAGGCGAGCGCCGTAAATTGTATCTCTGCACCGTGCTGATGCAGAATCCCAACTTCCTGGTGCTTGATGAGCCCACCAACGACCTCGACATCCAGACCCTCCAGATTTTGGAAGAATATCTTGAAGATTTCCCAGGGTGCGTCATCGTGGTGAGCCACGATCGCTATTTCATGGATAAAGTGGTGGACCACCTGTTGGTGTTCAAGGGCGATGGCGACATCAAAGACTTCCCCGGCAACTACACCCAATTTCGTGAGTGGAGCCGGTTGGAAAGTAAGGCGCAGACAGAAGCCAAGGCGCCACAGGCTGCCGCTTCGGAAAAGAAGAAGGACTATCACAACGACACGCGCCGCCGCCTCTCCTATAAGGAAAAAATGGAGTTGCAACAGTTGGAGAGCGACATCAAGCGGCTCACAGAAGGGCAGCAGACACTTGAAGAACAACTCTGTTCGGGCACGCTGACTGTGGACGAACTCACCGAGAAAAGCCGGCGGTTGCCCGTGCTTAAGGACGAACTCGACGAAAAGGAAATGCGCTGGCTCGAACTGAGCGAGATAGGCGGATGACGCCGGCATGACCATAAAACAACAATTATGCCAAGAAAGAAGATAAATTGGGGTATTATCGGTTGCGGAGAAGTGACCGAGCGTAAGAGCGGACCTGCCTTTGATGAGGTGGAAGGTTCGCATGTGGTGGCGGTGATGAGCCGCAACGAACAGATTGCACGCTCGTATGCCGAGCGCAACCACATCGCCAAATGGTATACCGATGCACAAGAACTCATAGACGACCCCGATATCAACGCCGTGTATGTGGCGTCGCCTCCTGCTACCCATGCCACCTATGCGATCATGGCCATGCGGGCAGAAAAACCTGTGTATATAGAGAAACCGCTTGCCGCTTCCTATGAAGACTGCATCCGCATCAACCGCGTGAGCGAGCAGACGGGTGTGCCATGTTTTGTGGCGTATTACCGCCGCTATCTTCCCTATTTCCAGAAGGTGAAGGAAATCGTAGACAGCGGACTGATCGGCAAGGTGATGAATGTACAGTTGCGCTTCTCGTGTCCGCCGCGTGACCTGGACAGCAATGCCCACACAGACATGCCGTGGCGTCTGCAGGCGGACGGTAAGGGCGAGGGCTATTTCTTTGACCTTGCTCCCCACCAGCTTGACCTCATCCAGTATATATTCGGCGTCATCGTCGAAGCCAACGGCATCTGTGCCAACCGCGAGGGATTCTATCAGACAGAAGATAACGTGAGTGCGTGCTTCCGCTTCGAAAACGGACTGCCCGGATCTGCCTCATGGTGCTTTGTGGGGCACCAGTCTTCCCGCGACGACCGCATCGAGGTGGTGGGAGACCAGGGGATGGTCAACTTCTCTGTCTATACCTACAACCCCATCCATCTTTACACAGGTGAGGGATCACGCTACATTGAGGTGCCCAACCCATCATATGTGCAGTTGCCAATCATCCGCTCTGTCATCGAACACCTGCAAGGCATCGGAACGTGTGATTGCACGGCTGTCTCTGCCACACCTGTCAACTGGGTGATGGACCGTATTCTCGGTAAGTTCTGACACCTGTTTTTCTCATATCCATGATAAAAAAGATCATAGCGACGCTCTTGCTCCTGTTCTCTGTGCTTGTCGGCATGGACGCACAGTCGGTTCCTATAGAGGAGAAGATTGTCTTGGGCGATGTTCCTGAGGCAGACAGCCTGTTTCAGGCGCCTCTTTCTGCTGAAGTGTTGTCTTCGCCAAATGTATCAGACACATCAGCAGGCAATGACTCACTGCAGCGGAAGGGCGGCTTCTGGCGGGGAATCGGGCGTGGGCTCTATGGGATTGTCAAGGCTTTCAATGCGATGGACACCGCTTATATAGAGCCCCAGCATTACAACTATACGATGATGCTGCAACATACGCTGACCTATGAGATGTATACCCTCCGCAGTAAAAACGGACAGGAGATAGTCTTTGCGCCCAATGTGGGGGTGAAACTGGGACCTTATTTCGGTTGGCGCTGGCTCTTTCTCGGTTATACGGTCGACCTGCGCGCCATTCACCATAAGGAAAATCAAACCGCCAAGAAGGAGTTCGACCTGAGCCTGTATAGTTCAACTATCGGCATAGACCTATTCTGGCGTGAGACTGGCAATAACTATCGGGTGAAGAGTGTCATCCTGAACGATGAAGACACGTGGCATACCTTGCACAGTCTTCCATTCTCTGGTCTCAGCGTGAGCATCAAGGGCTTTAATCTCTATTACATATTCAATCACAAGCGTTTCTCTTATCCTGCGGCTTTCAGTCAGAGTACATGTCAACGGCGTAGCTGCGGTTCGGCGTTGCTGGGCATAGGTTATACGCACCAGGCACTCAAGCTCGACCATGAAAAGCTGGAGGAGGTGTTAAGCCAACGCTTGGGTGAGCAGGACTTTGAACTCGATGAAGGGCTGAAGTTCAATCGCGTGAAATACACCGACTATTCTGTGTCGGGCGGCTATGCCTACAACTGGGTGTTCGCCCGCAACTGTCTATTTGCAGCGTCGCTCTCGGCATCGGTCAGCTACAAGAAATCGGTCGGTGACTTGGAGCGCACGGAGCATTTCTCGCTGCGTGACTTCAATTTCCGCAATATCAATCTGGATGGTGTGGGACGTTTTGGTATGGTGTGGAACAATACGCGTTGGTATGCGGGCTGGAGTGCCATTGTCCATAGCTACAACTATCACAAAAGCCAGTTCTCTGCCAACAATACGTTTGGAAGTCTAAACGTCTATTTCGGGTGGAATTTTGACAAAAGGTAATTCTAATCAAGAAGATGATGAAAAACATACAACTCATGCTGTTGCTGCTGCTATTTCTGGCAGGGTGTGCCCGAAACCAGGCTGCTGCCGTGTCTGCAGCGGCTGTGGAAGACAGCATTTCCGTTCAGAAAAAAGACACTGCAGAGGTCTCTGTGGAGGATTCCCGATATGAACGTGCGGATAGCATATGTATCGTAAAGTTGCTCAACGAGGCGCGGCAACTGCCCGACACGACCAATTGGATGCTGTACTTTGGACGCAGTTTTATCGGGAAACCCTATGTGGGGAAGACACTCGACCGGGAGATGGAGGAGCACTTGGTGGTTAACACGCGCGAACTCGACTGCACCACCTTTGTCGAAACTGTGCTTGCCCTTGACCAATGCATGCGCAGCCACACCTATGGCTTTGACGATTTTCTGGTGCAGCTCCGCCGCATCCGCTATGTAGACGGAGAGATGTCGTATGTGAACAGGCAACACTATTTCACGGTGTGGATAGACAATAACCAGAAGATGGGAATCGTGAGCGACATCCAGTCTCCTAATCCCCCTTTCACCGCCGTGCAACAGCTCAAGGTGAACTGGATGACCACTCATATCAAGGATTATCCGCAGTTGGGCGCCCATCCTGAATGGGTTGACGGCATACGTCGGATGGAGCAGGGCATCACGGGGGGTAAGCGCCGCTATATACCCAAGGGGATCATTGCCAATACCCGGTTGTTCAGACAGACGATTCACGATGGAGACGTCCTCGTAATACTCACGTCGAAGGCAGGACTTGACACCTCGCACATCGGCATTGCCGCTTGGCACAAGGACGGGCTGCACTTGCTCAATGCCTCTTATTTGCGACACAAGGTAGTAGAAGAACCTCAGACGCTGTATCAATACATGCAAGGTCAGCGCGCGCAGACGGGTATACGCGTATGTCGGGCAAGATGATTGTAAAAAAAAAGAGAATGAAATGAATTTCTTGTTATTCCAGGTCGAATATGGGACTTGTCGACTTCCTCCCCAATACGTCGAGCGCGAAGTCTTTGCCGCAGATGAGACCATATTCCTTGAGCACGCTTTCCACGGTTTTGCGTGCCAACTCGGGATGGTTGTTCTCTTCGCTCAGGTGGCATAGCCACACATGTCGCAAGTGGGGCATGGCATTCTCAGCGATAGCCTTGGCGCAGTCGCGGTTGCTTAGGTGTCCGTTAGGTCCGAGTATGCGTTGCTTCAAGTGATCGGGATAGGGACCGCTTTGGAGCATGCCCTCATCGTGGTTGGCTTCGATGACCAGATAGTGGGCTTCGCTGATGCGCTGTTTGATTTCGTCAGTGATGTGCCCCGCATCGGTGATGAGGCAAAAGGTCACCCCATCTGCCTCAATCTTGTAGCCCACATTGTCGGTGCTGTCGTGTGGCACATTGAATGGGGTCACACTGAAGTCGCCGATTTGGTATGTTTGGTCTTTTTCAATCACTTTCTTGTAGACAGGCTCAATCTTGTGGCGTACACAATAATTCTTGCCGATGCCTTGATGCACCAGCTCCGTGGCATATATATTAAGGTGGTATTCACGGCTAATGCTACCTGTGGATTTCACGTGGTCGGCGTGGTCGTGTGTCACGATGACTTGATGTATGTTGGAAAGTGACAGCCCATAGTCGCGGAATTTTTTCTTGAGGCTTCTCAACCCGACCCCCACATCGATGAGCAGTCCATCCGTTTCGGTGTAGAGGTAGTAGCAGTTGCCGCTACTGCCGCTCCCGAAGGATATAAATTTCATCATCTTTTATTCTTTGTTTTATGCAAAAGTAAAAAAAAACGCAAAGATGTACAAATTTTTCTCTATCTTTGTAGCTAATTAATAATTGTTGAACGATGAATACATTTAGATGTCGTAGTGTGCTGATGGCATGGCTTTCGCTTGTTGCGGTGGCTTTCTTGTGGGTTTCTTGCGGTTGGCACGACGGAGACGAAGACCAGTTGAAGGCGGATGTGGATTCTTTTGCAGTTAGCTATTTCAACTGGCGCTATGCCGAAGCGGTGGCTTACTGCACGGGCGAATCGTTTTCGTGGCTTCAGTTTGCCGCCAGCAATGTACACAAGGAGGATGTAGACTCACTCCGGGCGATGGACAGTGGTGCGACTTGTGAGATTGATGATGTGGACTATACGTCAGATTCCACGGTTGTGGTGCGCTTCCGTTTGTCTAATGTGCTCGTCGCCGACACAATGGGGCAGGGAGCGCATCTTCTCCAGTCAGGGCGGGCGGAGATTCCCATGGTCTATCGTGGCAAGTGGAAGGTGCATCTCACAGGAGTGCTCCGCGTGAAGTGATGGAAGAAAGCGATGTGCGAATGCAAATAATTGTTTGTTTAGAACGGCAGACCAACAGCGAAATGGAACGAGAAGTCGCGTCCCAAGTTGGGGTGGATGATGGGGAAGTGTTCACGCGTGGTCTCGTAGGCGGGGTTAACTGCTTTCATGCCCATGTCGAAGCGCACGATAAAATAGTCGAAGTTTAGGCGGATGCCGAGTCCATAGGCAGCAGCAATCTGTTTGTAGAACTCGTCAATCTTGAATTGTCCGCCGGGTTGGTCGGCATACTCGCGCAGAGTCCAGATGTTTCCTGCATCGATGAAGAAGGCTCCGTTCAGTTTCCAAAACAGTTTGGTGCGTAATTCCATGTTCAAGTCGAGCTTCATGTCACCTGTTTGGTTGATGAAGTCGATACGTCCGTCGGTGCCGCGAAACTTACCAGGTCCCAACTCTCTCACGCTCCATCCTCTCACCGAGTTGGCTCCTCCTGAGAAATAGCGCTTCTCGAAGGGAAGTACAGTGCTGTTGCCATAGGGATAGGCGATGCCGAGACCGGCATGTAGGGCTAGTGAATTGCGGTCGTCAAACTTGAGAAGGTGGGTGTAGTCCACATCGGCCTTTACGTATTGGGCGTAAGCGATGTTGAAAAGCGTGTGCTGACCAGCATCATTGCGCTTAAACATGAAGGTGTGGGAAAGGCTATTGAGCAGGTTGCCAGCCGTCTCCACGTTGGCTTTCAAGGCTTGGGTTCCGTTGTTGTAGGTCACGCCGAAGCCTATCTTCATGATAAAAAGGTTCTCATAGTTGTAGCGCAAGATGGCGTTGCGGTTGTTCGCATCATCAAGGTAGTCTTTTTTGAACGTGGCTGAAATCCATGGCATATAGACATAGTTGAGGTCGATCAAGTCGAACTTGTAGTTGGAGTGGTGGCGCGGCTCGCTCCACTTGTAGCGCCATGCCGTGGAAAATACGCGGCGATGGAATTCGGGGCGGTTTTGCAGGTTGTATGCCACGGACAATTCCGACGATCCGTTGCTGTTACGCTTGAAGCTGCGTGACAGAAACGGGGCTACGAACTTGGGAAATGCGAGGCTAGCCTTGATGCCATACTCTTCATAGTCTTGGTTTTGGTAGCCTTCAAGTCCGGTGATGGCTTCGAAGGCTGCACGCAGTTCTAGGCTGAACAGTTCAGAACCTCTCAGAAGATTGCGGTTCTGGTAGGTCAGAGTGGCTGCGGCTCCCAAGTCGCCGGCAGTGTTGGTGCCTTCAGGTTTGAAACTGATGGAGTTTGGCTTGTTCGTGCCTACATGCACATCACAGTCGAGCGTGTGGTCGTCTATTTCGTGAAATTGGATGTTGGTGTATCTCACCGCAGACAGTCTGCCCAGATTGTTGTATGACTGTTGTAGGTCGGTGGCGCTGAATAGTCGCCCTTGTTCTATGCGGCAGTTGTTGTCGAGCACACTTTGGCGGAGCGGCAACTTACCATTGGTGTTGCTGCCGATGAATTTTACGTTGCGAATGATGTATTGCGGGTGTGCGTGTGCCGTGTCGTTGTTGTTGGCGCGGTATTTTTGCAAGTGAAGGGTCAAGTTCACGTCCTTGCTGCCTGCCACCGAGTCGGCGGAGTAGGTGATAAAGTCTTTGTTGAAATGATAGAAACCATGGTCGAGTAGGGTGGCAGTGATGCGTTTGCGTTCGTTGTCAAGGTCATTGACAGAAAACTGCATGCCTTCTTTGAGAGGACTCTTGCTCAGACAGCAACTGTCGATGATGGTTGCGATGAGGCTGTCTGCGATGTCGTAGTGGATGCTCTTCACATGATAGGGCTTGCGCGGGTGAAGTGTGTAGATGGCTGTGAGTTTTCTTCCTCTCACTTTGGTGTCGATGCTTACGGATGACTGCATATAGCCCATGTTTTGCATTGCTAAAAGAAGGTCATTGCACGACAGACGCGCCTGGGCTGTGTCGTAGATAACGGGCTTCTCGCCGATGCGTTTCAAGGTGCGGTTGATCCATTTCGTCGTATCTTTGCCTGCGAGTGTATAGGTGCCCATTGGTATCTTGAATAGGCTGAACCACCGTGAGTTGGCTCGCTGTCGGATGAGCATTTCGAATTGGTGGGCATTGAAATCCTTGTCATCAGAGTGAATTTCAACTTTGTCAAGCAGATATTCTTTTTCAGGGATGAATTTGGCGGACGAGCACGCGGTGAGCACCACAATGATGCACGTCGCGATCGACATGTAGAATATGCTGGTATTTTGGTTTCGCATGTTATGAAAATTGGTGCTGCAAAATTAGATAAAAATCCCGAATTATAGGACGGTTAGGGCAAAAAACAAAGCTACTTGCCCATCAGCGTATGCGATAACCTGAGCACGTGGCGTGTCTGCTCCTGGCTAAGGGCACAAGAAAAGGGAGACCCTCGGTAAAGAGAGTCTCCCTGATTGATTTATTTAGCGTTGCTAAAATTCTGATTAAGCCTCAGTAGCATCGCTCCAGTCTTCCTTGCTCTTGCGGATGTAGCTCTCGTAGCGGAGCTTAGCCATCTTTTCAGTAGCAGCGAAGAGTTCGTCAGCCTCGTTAGGATAAGCCTTCTTTACTGACATGAAGCGAACCTCGTGCATGAGGTAATCCTGGAACAAGCTCCAGTCTGGCTCCTTGGAGTCGAGTGAGAATGGGTTCTTGCCTTCCTTGGCCAACTCTGGGTTGTAGCGCCACAAGTGCCAATAACCGCAAGCCACGGCACGTGCTTCCTCAGCCTGGCTTCGACCCATACCGCCCTTGATCTTCAGACCATGGTTGATACATGGAGCGTAAGCGATGACGAGTGATGGACCTGGATAAGCTTCAGCCTCGCGGATAGCCTTCAGACATTGTGCATTGTCGGCACCCATAGCAACCTGAGCTACGTATACGTAACCGTAAGTGGTGGCAATCATACCGAGGTCCTTTTTGCGTACGCGCTTGCCGCGAGCTGCAAACTGTGCGATGGCACCGAGAGGAGTAGCCTTTGAAGACTGACCACCGGTGTTAGAGTAAACCTCAGTATCGAGTACGAGGAGGTTAACATCTTCGCCAGAAGCGATTACGTGGTCGAGACCACCGTAACCGATATCGTAAGAAGCACCGTCACCACCGATAATCCACTGTGAACGCTTCACGAG